>NZ_JBITKM010000002.1:0-53684 GCF_044461025.1 Micromonospora sp. NPDC049900 | reverse complement strand
GCCTCCCTGGGGGGGGGGCCCCCCCCGGCCCCCCCCCCCCCCCCCCGGGGGGGGGGGGGGGCCCCGCCCCCCCCCCCCCCCCCCCCTGCTCGTCGCCGTCGCTCAGTCGTTGAGGACCTGGGCCAGCCGGTCCCGGAAGCGTCGCTCCGAGGGGCTGACCTGGCTACCCCCGAGCCCGAGGATGCCGCCGCTGGTGGCCGCGCCGACCACCTGGTCGGTGATCTCCACCAGCCAGTGCTGGTACGCGCCGGCCTCGCCCTCGTCCACCTTCGCCGCCAGCAGCGCGGCGGCGGCCTTGGCCCGGCCCAGCACGTCCTCGGCGTACGCGCGCGGGTCCTCCGGCGCGATCACCGGCAACTCCTCGCCGGCCTCCGGGTCGCCCACCCGGGTCACGATCTCCCCGGCCACCGCAGCCACCAGCGGGCTGGCCGACTCCCGGCCGGTGGAGATCGTCTCCAGTCCGGCCGCACTCTCGGCCATCGTCGCCCGGGTGCCGTCGGACTCTGCGGCGCTCGCCGCGGTGAGCACCGCCTGCGGCAGGCCGACCAGCAGCCCCCACTCCTCGTCGGAGAAACCGAAAGCGGTGTACGTCGGCTCTTCGATCACGACCGTGCCTCTCCCGTTCGTCGTCCGGGTCCCCGGTGACGCGCCACCTGCCTGCTGCCCGCGCCGGGCCCGGTATGTCCCCGCCGCCATCGCGGCGGGCTCAGGTTAGTCCAGCGTCAGCAGTCCCTGTTCGGACACCACGCTGACCGACAACGTCTTGTACCCGACCTCCTCGAACAGCACCGTCATCCGGCCGTCCTCGTAGCTGAGCACCAGGCCGCCGCCCCACTCCGGGTGCCGCACCTGGCTGTGCACCGGGAACGGACCCACCGCGCCGTCGTCGGCGGTGCTGGTGCCGGCGTGACAGTTGTCGCAGTGTCCGCAGATCTGGGTCATCTGCTCGCCGAAGTAGGCCAGCAGGGTCTGCCCCCGGCAGGCGGTGGTCTCGGCGAAGGCCCGCATCATGTCGGTCCGCGAGCGGGTCAGGTTCTGTTGCCGTTCGGCCTCGGCCACCGCCGCCTCGGCGGCCTCCACCGGCGTCGGCGAGTAGCGCGGCGCGCCGATCCGCTGCCGGGCGCGCGGCTGCGCCGCACCGACCTGCTCCAGCAGGGCCAGGTACTGCCCGAGCTTGCGCGGCCCCAGCCCGGTCACCTCGCGCAGTTCCTTCTTGGTGGTCGGTCCCTGGCGCAGCAGGGCGGCCAGGTCGCGCAGCTCGGTGGCGTCGGGCAGGCCACCGCTGAAGAAGCGTTGCAGCCCCACGTCCTCGGCCTGCCAGAGCAGCAGCACGCGGGCGGGCTGGCCGTCCCGACCGGCCCGGCCGATCTCCTGGAAGTAGCTGTCCGGCGAGTCGGGCAGCGCCATGTGCACCACCCAGGCGATGTTCGGCTTGTCGATGCCCATGCCGAACGCCGACGTGGCCACCATGATCGGCACCTGGTCGGCCAGGAACGCCTCGTGCAGCCGGGCGCGGGCGGTGGCCGCCATCCCGCCGTGGTAGTACTGCGACGGGTATCCGGCGTCGGTGAGCCGGTCGGCGAGTTCCTCGGCCGCCCGCCGGGTGGGTACGTAGATGATGCCCGGTCGCTCGTCGTCCCGCAGCAGCGCGATCAGCCGTCGCCACCGGTAGTCCTCGGTGGGGCAGTGCGCCACCTCGAAGAAGAGGTTCGGTCGGTCCAGACCGGACACCACGATCTCGGGTTCGCGCAGCCGCAGCCGGGCCACGATGTCGTCGCGTACCGGTGGGGAGGCGGTGGCGGTCAGCGCCACCACCGGTGGCCGTCCGATGCCCTCGATGAGCTGACCGAGCGCCAGGTAGTCCGGGCGGAAGTCGTGGCCCCAGGCCGAGATGCAGTGCGCCTCGTCGATCGCGACCAGCGCCGGTCTCAACGCGCGCACCTCGGCCAGCCGGTCCGGGTTGGCCAGTTGCTCCGGGGTGATGAAGAGGAACTCGGCCCGACCGTCGCGGATCTCGGCGATCGCCTCGGCCTGCTGGGCCGGTGACTCGTCCGAGCTGATCCGGACCGCCCGCAGCTCGGCCCGCTGCCGCTCGTTGAGCGCGGCGATCTGGTCCTGTTGCAGAGCCAGCAGCGGAGAGATCACCACGGTCGGGCCGGGGATCAGGCTCGCCGGTATCTGGTAGATCGCCGACTTGCCGGCGCCGGTGGGCAGCACCACCAACGCGTCGCGCCGCCGCATCACCGCGCGCATCGCGGCCAGTTGGTTGGGGCGCAGGGAGGACCAGCCGAACAGGCTGCGCGCCGCGCGGCGCAACGACATCGAGTGCGTGGTGAGCTTCATCGAGGGCCGCAGGTACCCGGCCGGACCAGCGCCGAAACACCGGTCCGGCCACGCGGGACCGTCGGTTCCAGGGCCAGGCGGTACCCCGGCGGGGGCGGGTCACACCCGGTCGCGCCCTCAGCGCCGGAACATCGCCCGGATGGCCACGAGCAGCAGCAGGCCGCCCGCCACCAGGCCGAGCAGGCGTACGCCGGGGATGTCGGCCGGGCTCGTCGCGTCGGCGAGCAACAGCAGCGGGTCCATCTCCGCACTCTGCTGGCAGAGCGCTCCCAAGGCAACTGTAAGGTTTATTGACTATTCGGTGGCGCGGTGTGACCATTGCTGCACCGCCGCGTGGCGGGGCAGTCCGCGGCGGAGGATGACGGGGGTACGCGCCGGCATGAGCGAGCGTCAGCGAGCGAATCTTCAACGCAGTGCGGTGGTGCCTCATGGCGGTGCGCAGCGAAGCGGAGTACCGGCATGAGCGAGCGTCAGCGAGCGAACGGGAACCTGGCGGCGTTGGCGGCCGCGGTCCTGCAACCCGGGTTCGTCGGCACCGTCCCGCCCGCGTGGGTCTGCCGCTGGCTCGGCGACGGCCTCGGCGCGGTGGTGTTGTTCAGCCGCAACGTCGTCGACCCGGAGCAGGTGGCGGCGCTGACCGCCGGGCTGCGGGCGGAGCGGCCGGACGTGATCGTGGCGATCGACGAGGAGGCGGGCGACGTCACCCGCATCGAGTCGGGTCGGGGCAGCACCCGGCCGGGCAACTTCGCCCTCGGCGTGGTGGACGACCCGGCCCTCACCGAGGAGGTCGCCCGAGACCTGGGCGTCGAACTCGCCGCGCTGGGCGTCACCCTGGACTACGCGCCCGACGTCGACGTGAACTCCAATCCGGACAATCCGGTGATCGGCGTCCGCTCGTTCGGTGCCGACCCGGCGGTGGTGGCCCGGCACACCACCGCCTGGGTGCACGGCCTCCAGTCCGGCGGGGTGGCGGCCTGCGCCAAGCACTTCCCGGGGCACGGCGACACCCGGGTGGACTCCCATCACGACCTGCCCCGGATCAGCGGGGACCGGGACCGGCTGGACGCCGTCGAGCTGGCCCCGTTCCGGGCCGCCGTGCAGGCGGGCGTGCAGGCGGTGATGACCGGGCATCTGTTGGTGCCGGCGCTGGATCCGGAGCTGCCGGCGACGCTGAGCACCCGGATCCTGGGCGGTGTGCTCCGCGAGGAGATGGGCTTCAACGGCGTGGTGGTGACCGACGCGGTGGAGATGCAGGCGGTCGCCGGCCGGTACGGCCTCGCCGGTGCGGCGGTGCGGGCGTTGGCCGCTGGGGTGGACGCGATCTGTGTCGGTGGCGAGCACGCCGACGAGGAGACCGCCCGGCACCTGCGCGACGCCATCGTGGACGCGGTCGTGGCCGGGGATCTGCCGGAGGAGCGGCTGGCCGAGGCGGCGAAGCGGGTCGGTCAGCTCGCGGCCTGGACGGTGGCCGCCCGGACGGCCGGTGGGCGTACCCCGGTGACGGCCGGTGGTTCGGCGGTCGGACTGGTCGCCGCGCGCCGGGCGATCCGGGTCACCCGGGCCGACGGGGGTGCCGACCTGCCGTTGGCCGCTCCGGCGCACGTGGTGGAGTTCCAGCCGCCGCACAACATCGCGATCGGGGCGGAGACCCCGTGGGGAGTGGCCGCGCCGTTGACCGCGCTGGTGCCGGGCACCACCAGCGCCCGTTTCGCGCGGGGCGAGGTGCCGACCGACCCGGCCGCGGACGCGGTCGGCCGACCGCTCGTCCTGGTGGTCCGCGACCTGCACCGGCACGACTGGATGCGCACCGCCGTCGACCGGGTGCTGGCGGACCGGCCCGACGCCGTGGTGGTGGAGTTGGGTGTGCCCGCACTGGTCACCGGCGCGGTGCACGTCGCCTCGCACGGGGCGACCCGGGCCGCCGGTCGGGCCGTGGCCGAACTGCTCGGCGGTACCGCCGTCACGTCAGGCTGGTGACCAGGTCCGCGTACTCGGGGTGGCGCTCGATGTAGGCGTGCATGAACGGGCACTGCGGGACCACCCGCTGTCCCTGGGCCCGGACCTGGTCCAGGGTGCCGCGCATCAGTGCCGAGCCGACGCCCCGGTTCTGGAAGGCCGGGTCCACCTCGGTGTGGGTGAAGACCAGCGCCTCGCCCCGGGGCAGGTACGCGGTGAACCCGGCCAATGCGTCGTCGACCAGGATCTCGTAGCGGTGTTTGGCGGCGTTCTCCTCGACCAGCATGCTCACCGGACCATTGTCCACCGCCGGTTCGGCACCCCGGGGCCGTTCGCCTCCGTCTCGTACGCTGAGGCGGTGACGAACCGATCGCCCGCCGGCCGCAGCCGGCGCACCCTCGCCTGGAGGGTTCCCACCCGCAAGTCGGCCGGTCTGTTGGCCGGGCTCGTGCTCGGTGCCGCCCTGCTGATGGGGTGCAGCTCCGAGGGAGCCCGCACGGACTGCGGACTGGACGCCTGCACGGTGACCTTCGACCGGGGGGTGGAGGCGCGCGCCAACATCCTCGGTGTCGAGGCGCGGCTCGTCGAGGCCCAGGACGACGTGGTGACCATCGAGGTCGCCGGTGAGCAACTGTCGCTGACCGTCGGGCAGCAGGCCACCGACGTCGGCGGCCTGGCGGTGACCCTGGACAGCGTCACCGATTCCGAGGTCAAGGTGCGCATTTCGCGCAATTCCGGCTGACGCCGACAACCGTCCGATCCACCCGTCCCGCCGTCGCTTTCCGGCGACGGCGGGACACGTTTGGAAATCTTCGCGCCCGGAGATTGATGGCGCATGTCTCTCACCCGGAACGCCGAAGCCACCGCCGCCCGAACGGCAGACAGCCGGTGGCTGGAACTCCTCGCCCGGGCCGGTTTCATCGGCTACGGGATCGTGCACCTGTTGTTCGGTTGGTTGGCGTTGCAGATCGCATTCGGCAACTCCTCCGACGACGGTGACCAGTCCGGTGCGCTGCGGACACTCGCCGCGCAGCCGATGGGCACGTTCGTGGTCATCGCCATCGCCGTCGGCATGGTCGCCATGGCGATCTGGCAGGCCCTCGAAGCCGCCGTCGGGCACCAGACCGAGAGCGGCAACGACCGGATCAAGGAGCGGGTCTTCTCCGGTGCCCGCGCGGTCATCTACCTCTGGCTGGCATGGACGGCCTGGAAGGTCTTCTCCAACGCGAACTCCGACAGCGCCTCCCAACAGGAGGAGTTGACCGCCCGTCTGATGGAGTCGACCGGCGGTCGGTGGCTGGTCGGTCTCGCCGGCCTGGCCCTCGTCGGCGTCGGCGTCGGCATGTTCATCTACGGCGTCAAGAAGAAGTTCATGAAGCGGCTGAAGACCGGCGAGATGAACGCCCGGACCACCCAGCTCGCCCGGCGGCTCGGCATGGCCGGCTACACCGCCCGGGGCAGCGCGTTCGCGGTGACCGGCTTCCTGGTCGTGCTGGCCGCGGTGAACTACGACCCGGAGAAGGCCCGGGGCCTGGACGCCGCCCTGCGGACGCTGCGGGACCAGGCGTTCGGCACCATCCTGCTGTCGCTGGTCGGACTGGGCATCGCCGCCTTCGGCCTCTACTGCTTCCTCCAGGCCCGCTACCGCAAGGTCTGATTCCACCCCCTTCAGTCACCGGCCACCGCAGCGGCGTTGCGGTGGCCGGTGACGGCGTTCTGGGGCAAACTTGCCCCTTTGCGTCGATCTTGTCGTCGGTCGGAAGGAGAATCACACGTGCACAGCTACCTCGTGACGGTCGTCGCCGCGCTCGCCGCGGCGGCGATCGCCGTTGCCGTGGTCGAGGTGGTACATCGCTCGATCCGGCGGTGGGGCCACCGCTCACGACTGCTGATGGAGTTGACCGAGCACGCCCACCGCTCGTTCCAGATCGCGGCCACCGTGCTCGCCGTGCAGTTCGCCGTCCGGTTCAGCACCGGCTACGCGGTCGGCACCGGGTGGCGGCAGGCGCTGCTGCACACGCTGGTGCTCGCGGTCATCGCGGCCACCGCCTGGTTGGTCACCTCGTTGCTGGTGGTGGTGGAGGACACCGCGCTGGCCCGGTTCCGGGTGGACGTGCCGGACAACCGGCACGCCCGTCGGGTCCGCACCCAGGTCGTCATGCTGCGTCGGGTGACCATCGTGGTGATCGTGGTGCTCACCGTCGGCGTGATGCTGATGACGTTCCCGGCGGTACGCGGCATCGGTGCCGGTGTGCTGACCAGCGCCGGTGTGGTCGGTATCGTCGCCGCGCTGGCCGCGCAGAGCCTGCTCGGCAACGTCTTCGCCGGGCTGCAACTCGCCTTCAGCGACGCGGTCCGTCTGGACGACGTGGTCGTGGTCGAGGGGGAGTGGGGCCGGATCGAGGAGTTGACCCTCAGCTACGTGGTGGTGCAGATCTGGGACGACCGTCGGCTGATCCTGCCCACCTCCTACTTCACCAGCACCCCGTTCCAGAACTGGACGCGTACCGAGGCGGCGGTGCTCGGCACGGCGGAGTTCGACGTCGACTGGTCGCTGCCGGTGCAGGCGATGCGGGAGGAGTTGCGTCGCCTGGTCGAGGGCACCGAGCTGTGGGACGGCCGGGTCTGCGTACTCCAGGTGACGGACGCGACCGGCGGCATGGTCAAGCTGCGCGCCCTGGTCAGCGCCGCCAGCGCCGGCGCGTTGTGGGACCTGCGCTGCCTGGTCCGCGAGCACATGGTGGCCTGGGTACGCGACCAGCGGCCCACCGCGCTGCCACGGCTGCGTACCGAGGTCGGTGACGGTGCCGGCTCCCTGCCCTGGCAGTGGGTGACCCCCAAGCGCCGGACCCGACGCCTGGAGGACGGGGAGGTCCCCGACGACGCCCGCCTCTTCGGCGGCAGCGACGACGGCGACGCCCGCAGCGAAGCCTTCGTCGGCCCCGACGAGCCGGTGGAGGCGCGCCGCTGAGCCGGACGACGTGCGGTCGGGGGGCGCAGGATGGTGACGCACACGCCGCCCCCGGCCCCCGAACGGGACGGGTCGCCCGAACGGGACGGGTCGGAAGGGTTTGACGGCAGGTTTACCGGGGACCTCGTGCGGGACGCCCTGCTCCTTCTTCGCACACAGGATTGGCGGGCGGCTACTTCGGGCATACAGCGCGGTGACGACGAGAGGGGGACAGCATGGCTGACGTGGCGAACGTCCGCACATCCCACAACGGAAGCGAGCCCTCCACCGCCGAGCTGGTCCAGCGGGCGACGGAGCAGGTGTCCCGCCTGGTCCGGGACGAGCTCGCGCTGGCCCGTGCGGAGCTGACAGAGAAGGGCAAGCACGCGGGTATCGGCGTCGGCCTGTTGGCCGGTGGCGGTGCCCTGGCCTTCCTGGGCCTCGGCGCGCTCATCACCGCGGCGATCCTGCTGCTGGCACTGGTGTTGCCGGCGTGGGCGGCCGCGCTCATCGTGGCGGCGGTCGTCTTCCTGATCGCCGGCGTTCTCGCGCTGCTCGGCAAGAAGCAGGTCAGCCAGGCGGTGCCGCCGGTGCCGCAGGCGACCGTGCAGAGCGTGCGGGCCGACGTCGACGTGGTCAGCGCGGCGGTGAAGGACAGGGGACGGGCATGACACACAACGGGACGCGCAACGGCCACAGCGACGGCACCGGCGACACCGAGGCGCTGCGGGCGGAGATCCGGCGGACCCGGGTCGAGCTGGGCGAGACGGTGGAGGCGCTGGCCGCCAAGGCCGACGTCAAGAAGCGGTTGAAGTCCTCGGCGGACCAGGCGCGCGAGCGGGTCCGGGAGCAGGCGGCGCTGACCGTCGCCCGGGTCCGTGGCCAGGCGGCCCTGACCCATCCGCCGGTGCGGGGACGGCACGGCCCGGCACCGTTCGTCGCCCTCGCGGCGGGCGCGATCGTCACCGCCGTGGTGCTGATGATCATTCGAGGGAGGCGTGGGTGAGCAAGGGGTTGAGCAAGGTCGCCTACCGGCCGGTGGGCATCCTGGCCGGCATCGCCGCCGGTGCGGTCGCGGGTGCCATCTTCCGCCAGGTCTGGAAGTTGACCGCCGGGGACGGCGAGGCTCCCGACCCCGTCGACGAGGATCGTCGCTGGGGCGAGATCCTCGCGGCGGCGGCGTTGCAGGGCGCCATCTTCTCCGTCGTCCGGGCCGCCGTGGACCGTGGCGGCGCGGTGGGCGTACGCCGGTTGACCGGCCGTTGGCCCGACTAGGAGCTTCCGTTCGACCTGTCCGGCCCCCTTGTCCGTACCGGTCAAGGGGGCCTTTCTCCTTACCTCACGGGCGCCGCACAGCGGATCTTTCGCATCCGTCAGGTCACATGTCGGAGAATTTCGTCGGGTAGGCTGTGCAGAGTTTTTGCGTACGTGGTTTGCTGTTCCCCGCTGTTGAGAGACGGCGTGGGTTGAGAGAAGTCTCCTGCCTTGGGGGCCGCCTCAGGCGCCGCTGCTCGAAAACGGCCAACCGGCCGCACGGCGTGCTCGGCCGCCAGTTTTAGAAGGAGATACACATGGCGCAGGGAACCGTGAAGTGGTTCAACGCTGACAAGGGCTTCGGCTTCATCACCGTCGACGGCGGGGGTGCTGACGTGTTCGTCCACTTCTCGGCCATCCAGTCCAGCGGCTACCGCACGCTGGAGGAGAACCAGCGGGTGGAGTTCGAGATCGCCCAGGGCCAGAAGGGTCCGCAGGCCGAGCAGGTCCGCCCCCTCTGAGGCACCGGTCGGCGACCGCCGACCGCCAGACGGCGAGGCAGTCCCCACACAGGTGCAAAAGCCCCGCGTTCCGTACGGACGCGGGGCTTTCCGCATCCCCCGGTCAGCGCCGAGTCCGGGCCCGCATGCCGAGCCAGAGCAGTACCGCGCCGACGAGGGCCAGCAGCGGACCGAGTACCGCCCAGATCCGTTGACCGGTGATCAGGGCGTCCTCCACGTACCCGAGGCCCTGCACCGTCCAGATCGCCCCGACGACCACGGCCAGCAGGCCGATGGTGAGTCGGAACCAGCCGCTCATCCGGTCCTGCGGGGCCGGGCTCTGCGCCGGGATGCCGGTGCCCTCGGTCGGCTCCCCGATCGCCATCGCCGGCACCCCCGGTTCCTCGGTCACCATCGCTGGTGCACCTGCGGACGGATCAGCTCGTCGTAGACGGCGGCGACGGCGTCCTGCTCGTCCGTCGACAATGGGCGTTGCCCGGCCACGGCGGCGTTGCCCCGGGCCTGTGCCGCGTCGCGGGCGCCGGGGATGACCACGGTGACTCCGGGCTGGTCGAGCACCCACCGCAGGGCGAACTGGGCCATCGTCCGGTCGTCGCCGACCAGTGGGGCGAGTCGGCGCACCGCCGCCAGCCCCAGCGTGTAGTCGACGCCGGAGAACGTCTCGCCGACGTCGAACGCCTCCCCGTGCCGGTTGAAGGACCGGTGGTCGTCGGCGGCGAAGGTGGTCCGCTCGTCGTACCGGCCGGAGAGCAGCCCGCTGGCCAGCGGTACGCGGGCGATGATGCCCACCCCGGCGGCCGAGGCGGCCGGCAGCACCTGCTCCAGCGGCTTGTGCCGCAACGCGTTCAGGATGATCTGGACGCTGGCCACCCCGGGGCGGCCGATCGCGGTCAGCGCCTCGTCGCAGGTCTCCACGCTGACGCCGTACGCGGCGATGCGCCTCTCGGCGACGAGGGTGTCCAGGGCGTCGAAGACCGCGTCGGTGGCGAACACGGACGTCGGCGGGCAGTGCAACTGCACCAGGTCCAGCGTGTCCACGCCGAGGTTGGCGCGCGAACGATCAGTCCATTGGCGGAAATTGTCCAGAATGTACGCGTCGGAGGTCTGTGCCACCCGACGCCCCATCTTGGTGGCCACCGTCAGCCCGGCGTCCGGGTGAGCCGCCAGGTACCGCCCGATGAGCTGCTCGCTGCGGCCGTCGCCGTAGACGTCTGCGGTGTCCAGGAAGGTGATGCCGGCGTCGACCGCGGCGTCCAGCACCGCCATCGCGTCGTCCTCGGTGACCGTGCCCCAGTCGGCGCCGAGCTGCCAGGCGCCGAGCCCGACCACGCCGACCTGTCGGCCGATCCGGGGGAAGGTGCGTTGCTCCATGCGACCGAGCCTAGTGACCCCCGGCGTCCGTGCCGAGGCCGGGCCGCGCGAGGTGTACCCGGCCGGACGTGCCTCGCCCCGCCCGGACCGGCGGCCTGTAAGACTGCGCAACGACCGTTCGTCGCCGGTGTACCGGTGCCATCGCCCAGGAGAACCCGTGACCGATCTGCGTACCTTCATCGCCGGCCTGCCCAAGGTCGAATTGCACGTGCACCACGTCGGTTCCGCCTCGCCCCGGATCGTCGCCGAACTGGCCGCCCGCCACGAGGGGCGTACGCCGGTCCCCGCCGACCCGCAACTGCTCGCCGACTACTTCGTCTTCCGCGACTTCGCGCACTTCATCGAGCTGTACCTGAGCGTCGTCGACCTGGTCCGCGACCAGGAGGACGTCTGGATCCTCACCCACGAGGTGGCCCGGGAACTGGCCCGCCAGCAGGTGCGCTACGCCGAGTTGACGGTGACGCCGTACTCGCACGTGAGCCGGGGCATCCCGGCACCGGCGTTCTGCGAGGCGATCGAGGACGCCCGCAAGCGGGCCGCCGCCGACTTCGGCATCGAGCTGCGGTGGTGCTTCGACATCCCCGGCGAGGCGGGCCTGCCGGCCGCCGAGGAGACGCTGCGGATCTCCCTCGACGAGCGCCCGGACGGGCTGGTCAGCTTCGGCCTGGGCGGCCCCGAGATCGGAGTGCCCCGGCCGCAGTTCAAGCCCTACTTCGACCAGGCCCGGGCGGCGGGTCTGCACTCGGTGCCGCACGCGGGGGAGACCACCGGCCCGCAGACCGTCTGGGACGCCCTGCGCGAGCTGGGCGCCGAGCGGATCGGCCACGGCATCTCCGCCGCCGGAGACCCGGAGCTGCTCGCCCACCTCGCCGAGCGGCAGATCGCGATGGAGGTCTGCCCGACCTCCAACGTGCGGACCCGGGCGGTGGCGACCATCGAGGAGCACCCGCTGCCCGCGCTGGTCGAGGCCGGGCTGCTGGTGACGATCAACTCCGACGACCCGCCGATGTTCGGCACCACCCTCGACGACGAGTACGCGGTGGCCGCCCGGCTGCTCGACGCCGGACCGGAACAGGTGGCGGCGCTGGCCCGCAACGCGGTGACCGCCTCGTTCCTCGACCCGGCGGGCAAACAGCGGATCAGCACCGAGATCGACGCTTACCTGGCCGCCACGCGCGCCTGACTCGCGGCGTCTGCGGAGGTCCCCGGTCCCGGCCGAACCGGTCGGGACCGGCGGACGAGATGAAGTGCGCGCGACGGGAGGAGGTGTGGGGGGACCGTGTCTCCCGCCGCGCGCACGGCTCCACCGGCCGATGTGCGCTGGGAGCGGAGAGCCGGTGGAACTGCTGGGTTCGAAGCCGATCCTGACACCCGTACCGGGCCAATGGGACGTCGTTAATTCGGATCTAAGGAAGACTTGTGCCGCCGCACAACCGGGCGGCCCGTGAGCCGGTCAGCCGTCGGTGGGCCGTTGCCTCGGCCAGCGCCGTCCGCTGCCCTTCTGCTCCCGCGCCTCCCGGGTCATCCGACCCACCAGACCGAACCGGCTGACCTGTCGGGGCGTCGCCTCCGGATCGGCGAGCAGCATCACCACGCTGGCACCGCCCAACCGGGCCCGGTCGATGCTCACCGAACCGTTGGCCTGCAACGCCACCCGCTTGGCGATGTCCAGTCCGAGGCCGGTGGAACCCTGGTCGCTGGCGCCCCGACGCAGCGCGCGATCCGGGTTGGCGATGCCCGGCCCCGCGTCGTCGATCCGGACGGCCACGTACCCGTCGCGCCGGGAGACCGCCACCTCGAACGCGGTGCCCTGCGGGGTGTAGCGGAACACGTTGCCGATCACCGCGTCGAGCGCGGCGGCCAGCTCGGCCCGGGGCACCGGCACCGGGATGCGCAACTGGGCGCCGACCACCCGGTGCGGGCGGTTCTGGTCGCCCGCGAGGGCCGCCCAGAACACCATCCGGTCCCGGACCACCTCGCTCACGTCGCACATCGCCGGAGCCGCCTCGGTGGCCACCGCCTTGCGGGTGGTCTTGATCAGCACGTCGATCTCGCCCTCCAGGGTGACGATCGCCTGCCGGATCCGCCGGATGCCGCGTCGGTGGTCCAACTCCGCCTGGCTGAACGCGTCCACGCTGGTGTCGTCGGACTCCAGGGCCTCCGCGTCCAGCCGGAGCACCGTCAGCGGGGTCCGCAACCGGTGCGACAGGTCGGCCACCAGCTCCCGCTCCTCGGTGCGGGCGGCGACGAACCGCTCCGCCATCCGGTTGAACGCGTGCCCGGCCTCGGCCACCTCGCGCGGGCCGCTCGGCTCCACGCGGACGCCCAGGTCGCCGTCGCTGACCGCGAGCGCCGCCTTGACCAGGCCCCGGGTGGCGTCCACCGTGCGGGCCGCGAGCCGGTCGACGACCAGCACGGCCGCGCCGACCAGCGCGACGGCCACCCCGACCAGCAGCCACCAGCGCCCCGAGCCGTCGAGCGTCTCGTCCGGTACGAAGACCTCCACCACGGCCGTCCGGTCGCCCAGCACCACCGGGTCAAGCCGCAGCACCCCGCCGTCGACGTCGACCACCAGGGACCGGCCCTCGTCGCGGGCCCGGTCGAGTTGCCCGGCGTCGGCGCGTCCGGCCCCGGCGTCCACGTCGTCGAGACCGTGCACCACCGGACGGGTCGCCGGGTCGGCGCCGCTCGCCTCGATCGCGCGCTCCACCAGCACCGGCTGGGTACTCACCGCGAGCGCGCCGGTGACCAGCGCGCTACGCCGGGCCGCGTCGGCGATCGCCTCCTCGCGGGCCTGACCTCCCAGGGTCAGGCCGAGTGGGATCAGGAAGGCCAGTGCCAGCAGGATGCCGGTGCCGCCGGTCAGCAGCGCCAGCGAACGCCTCAGTCCGGCGCCACCAGCCGGAAGCCCACCCCCCGCACGGTGCGCAGGTAGCGGGGTTTCGCCGCGGACTCGCCCATTTTGCGGCGCAGCCAGTACAGGTGCACGTCGATTGTCTGGTCCTCGCCGACCGATGGCTGCCGCCATACCTCCTCCAAGAGCTCCCGCCGGGACACTACCCGGCCAGGTCGGGCGGCGAGATAGGCCAGCAGGTCGAATTCCTTGCGGGTCAGCGCCAGCGCCGCACCGTCCAGGAGGGCGCTGCGCTCACCGACGTCGACCCGCAGCCCGCCGACGCTGTGCACGGCCGGTGCCACGCCGCGACTGGCGCGGCCGACCCGGCGCAGCACGGTGGTGATCCGCGCGTCCAGGTGCGCGCCGGTGAACGGCTTGACCATGTAGTCGTCGGCACCCGCCCGCAACAGCTTCACCACGGACTGCTCGTCGTCGCGGGCGGTGGCGATGATGATCGGTACGTCGGTGATGCCGCGCAGCATCCGCAGGGCGTCCGACCCGTCCAGGTCCGGCAGGCCCAGGTCGAGCACCACCAGGTCGGGCGTCTCGGCGGCCACCCGACGCAGCGCGTCCAGCGCGGTGCCGACCGCGTGCACGGCGTGGCCCCGGTCGGTGAGGGAGCGAAGCATCGCGCCGCGTACGACGTGATCGTCTTCGACCAGCAGGACGGTGGCCACGTCAGAACGGTACTCGGAGCGGCGCGTCACGTCGTTGCGGCCCACCCGAGAACGCGCCAAGCTGGTACGACGATGACGTTCACCCTCTATCCCGACACCCGCCTGGCCCTGGCCGGAGACTCGCTCGCCGGCCTCTCGGTCGGTGACGCGCTCGGCTCGCAGTTCTTCGTCCCCGGCAACATCCCGGCCGACCTGGCAGCCGGTCGGCTCCCACCACCGCCCTGGCAGTGGACCGACGACACCGAGATGGCCTGCTCGGTCGTGGCGGCGCTGGCCGAGACCGGTCGCGTCGACCGGGACGCACTCGCCCTGGCCTTCGCCGAGCGCTGCGAACCGTACCGGGGCTACGGTCCGGGTGCCGTCCGCATCCTGCGCCTGATCCGGACCGGCACCCCGTGGCCGGTCGCCGCCGCCTCCGCCTTCGACGGGCAGGGATCCTGCGGCAACGGCGCGGCCATGCGGGTCGGCCCGCTGGGCGCGTACTTCGCCGACTCGACCAGCCGGGCCGCCGCCCAGGCCCGGGCTTCCGCCGAGGTGACCCACGCGCACCCGGAGGGGATCGCCGGAGCCGTCGCGGTGGCGGTGGCCGCCTCGCTTGCCACCCGCGCCCGGCTGGACGGTGAGCGCCCGGACCCGGCCCGCCTGCTCGCCGGGGTGGCCGCCGCGCTGGACCCGGCGACCGAGGTGCACCGCACCGTACGCCGGGTGGCGGGACTGCTCGACCGGTCACTGCCCGAGGTCGTCGCGGCGGTCGGCAACGGCGCGCGGGTCACCGCACAGGACACCGTCGCCTTCACGCTGTGGGTTGCCGCCGTGCACCTGACCGACTACCCGGCGGCGGTCCGGGCCTGCGTCGAGGCGGGCGGCGACGTGGACACCACCGCCGCCATCGCGGGCTCGGTGGTGGCCGCCCACACCGGAGTGGGCACCCCGGGCGGGGTGCCCACCGACTGGCTGGCCGCCCGGGAACCGCTGCCCGACTGGACCGACTGACCCGTGCCGCTCTGACCCGTGCCGTTCAGCGGGCCGCGCCGGCCTGCGCCACCCGGTCGTCGCGGCGCGGCGCCGGGTCGGCGTCGGCCGTGGGGGTCGGCCGGTCCGCAGGCGTAGCGTCGGCCACCGACTCGGCTCGTCCGGCCACCGACCCGGCCGGTGTCGGCGTCGACCCGGCGGTGGCCGTCGGGCCGTCCTCGGCGGCGGGTTCCCCGTCGAGCACCGACCGGTCGATCTCCTCGGTGCCGGAACGGCGGCGTCGGCTGATCAGCCAGCCGATCACCGCGCCACCGCCCAGGCCGGAGACCAGGCCGGCGGCGAGCAGGCTGTTGGCGTTCGGGCCCTCGTCGGGCGGGGCGGTGGCCGGAGCGGGGGCACCCGGCACGGCACCGCCGGGTGCCGCGCCGTGACCACCGTGGGCGGCACCCGGGTACGCCGGGTCGCCCGGGGTGAGGGTCAGCGCGGGTAGCGGGCGCTGGCCGGGACGGTCGCCCCAGTGCACCTGGAGGCCGTCGGCGTAGGTCTGGGTCAGCTCGAACCGCACCTGCTCGGCCTGCGGCAGCGGCGCCATCGAGAACACCAGCCGGGCCGGGCCCGCCCCCGCCTCGCCGGTGCCCCTGGTCCAGGTCAGCGCGGCGGTCACCACGTCGGTCGCCGGACCGTGCATGCCCGCGATCGGGGCGTCGAGCCTGCGGGTGGTGATGGCGGGCGCCCAGCCCTCCACCGAGAGCGGGTACACCTCGGCCACCGGGGTCTCCGCCGGCATCCGGATCTCGATCCGCTCGGTCCGGACCCCGGGCCGCTCGTCGGGCACCAGGAACTCGAGCTTGACCGAGTTGCCCTGCTGGGCCTCGGCCGGAGTGAACGTCACGCCGTCGGCCCACGCCGTGGTCGCGGGCCAGAGCAGCACCCCGGCCGTGGCCAGGGCGGCCACCAGCGCGCCCCGGCGTCGACGGCTGCTGCCGCGCGTCATCGCCATGCTGGGTCCCCATCCGTGTCGATGCGGCCGGAACCGGCTCCGGCCACACCTGGTAGTTCGGATCCCGGGCCGAAAAGGTTCAACGTCGGCCGGATCCGTCCCCTACGGTGTCGGGGACGGTGGCCGCCACACCGACCGATACCATCGCGGTGAGCCGTCACCGGCACCTTCCGTCACATCTGCTGCGAGGAGTTCACCCGTGTCCGCACCCCGTACCCCCGCCGTGGCCGACCCCGTCGTCGTCGCCGCCGGGACGACGGCGGCCCACGCGGTGGCGGCAGCCGGATTGCCCACCACCGGCCCGAAGGCGATCGTGGTGGTCCGCGACCCGCAGGGCGCCCTGCGGGACCTGGACTGGCAGCCGACCGAGGAGACCGCCGTCGAGCCGGTCCCGCTCGACTCCCCGGACGGGCTCGACGTGCTGCGGCACTCGACCGCGCACGTGCTGGCCCAGGCGGTGCAGGACGTCTTCCCCGAGGCCCGGCTCGGCATCGGCCCGCCGATCGAGAACGGCTTCTACTACGACTTCGCGGTGGACAAGCCGTTCCAGCCGGACGATCTCGCCAAGGTCGAGAAGCGGATGCAGGAGATCGTCAAGTCCGGGCAGCGGTTCCGGCGGCGGCGCTTCGACAGCCTCGACGACGCCAAGACGGAGCTGGCCGCCGAGCCGTTCAAGCTGGAACTCATCGACGTCAAGGGCGAGGGGCTGGACTCCTCCGAGGTGATGGAGGTGGGTGGCGGCGAGCTGACCATCTACGACAACCTCGCCGCCGACTCCGACAAGGTCTGCTGGTCCGACCTGTGCCGGGGCCCGCACCTGCCCAACACCCGGTTGATCGGCGCGTTCAAGCTGATGCGCTCGGCCGCCGCGTACTGGCGGGGCAGCGAGAAGAACCCGCAGCTCCAGCGGGTGTACGGCACCGCCTGGCCGACCCGGGACGCGCTCAAGGCGTACCTGAAGCTGCTGGAGGAGGCGGCCCGGCGCGACCACCGCAAGCTCGGCGCGGACCTGGACCTGTTCAGCTTCCCCGACGAGCTCGGCTCCGGCCTGGCGGTCTTCCACCCCAAGGGCGGCATCATCCGCCGCGAGATGGAGAACTACTCGCGGCTCAAGCACGAGCAGGCCGGGTACGAGTTCGTCAACACCCCGCACATCACCAAGGGCCACCTGTACGAGGTCTCCGGGCACCTCGACTGGTACGCCGACGGCATGTTCCCGCCCATGGAGGTGGAGGGCGCCAGCTACTACCTCAAGCCGATGAACTGCCCGATGCACGACCTGATCTTCCGGTCCCGGGGTCGCTCCTACCGGGAGCTGCCGCTGCGGATGTTCGAGTTCGGCACGGTCTACCGCTACGAGAAGTCCGGTGTGGTGCACGGCCTGACCCGGGTGCGTGGCATGACCCAGGACGACGCGCACATCTTCTGCTCCGAGGAGCAGATGGCGGGGGAGCTGAAGTCCCTGCTCGCCTTCGTGCTCGAACTCCTGCGCGACTACGGCCTGGACGACTTCTATCTGGAGCTGTCCACCCGCAACCCGGAGAAGTCGGTCGGCACCGACGAGAACTGGGAGCGGGCCACCGAGGCGCTGCGGTCGGCGGCCGAGGAGTCCGGCCTCAACCTGGTGCCCGACCCGGGCGGCGCGGCCTTCTACGGCCCGAAGATCTCCGTGCAGGCCAAGGACGCCATCGGCCGTACCTGGCAGATGTCCACCATCCAGGTCGACTTCAACCTGCCGGAGCGCTTCGGGCTGGAGTACCAGGCCGCCGACGGCACCCGGCAGCGGCCGGTCATGATCCACCGGGCGCTGTTCGGCTCGATCGAGCGGTTCTTCGGTGTGCTCACCGAGCACTACGCGGGGGCGTTCCCGGCCTGGCTGGCCCCGGTGCAGGTGGTCGGCATCCCGATCCGCGAGGAGCACGCCGACTACCTGCACGGCTTCGTCGCCGCGCTGCGCGCCGAGGGCATCCGCGCCCAGGTGGACGCCGGTGACGACCGGATGCAGAAGAAGATCCGCACCGCCCAGCAGCAGAAGATCCCGTTCATGGTGATCGCCGGGGACGACGACGTGGCCGCCGGCACCGTCTCGTTCCGCTACCGGGACGGCTCGCAGCGCAACGGGGTGCCGCTGGCCGAGGCGGTCTCCCACGTCCTCGACGTCGTCCGCACCCGCACCAACGTCGGCCCCTCCGCCCAGTAGTAAGGAAGGGCACCTTACCAACGCCTGCGGTAGAGCAGGGGACCCTTCCTCACATCACGACGGGTACCGCTCCTCCGCTCACGCCGGGTGCCGGGCCGAGGCTCGGCACCCGCCCGGCGGGGCCGTAGGATCGCCGGTGTGACTGGGGGAGCGGACGAGCACAGCGACAGGGACATGGCCGACGGGCTGGACCGGCTCTGGACGCCCCACCGGATGACCTACATCTCCGGCGAGGACCGGCCCGAGGGCGGCTACGAGCAGCCCTCCGGTTGCCCGTTCTGCCTGGCCCCGGCCCGGCCGGCGGGGGAGAGCCTGGTCGTGGCGCGGGGCGAGCACGTCTTCGTGGTGCTCAACCTGTACCCGTACAACCCCGGGCATCTGCTGGTCTGTCCCTACCGGCACGTGGCCGACTACACCGACCTGGACGAACCGGAGACGGTCGAGTTGGCGTCGTTCACCCAGGCCGCGATGCGGGTGATCCGCAAGGTCAGCAACGCGCACGGCTTCAACCTGGGCATGAACCAGGGCGGGGTGGCGGGCGCCGGCATCGCCGCCCACCTGCACCAGCACGTGGTGCCACGGTGGGGCGGTGACGCCAACTTCATGCCGGTGATCGGGCGTACCAAGGTGTTGCCGCAACTGCTCGGCGACACCCGCGACCTGTTCGTCCGCGCCTGGCCGACCTGACCTCACCCGCGACGCCTCGCCCCTCCCGGGGGACCTCACGCACCGCCCCCGCACCCCGGGCTGCTCTGCGCGCCGGGTCCTCTGTGCTCGCTGTGGACTGCGCCGCGCCGGACCGCGCACACCGCTGCGCCGCCTTTGCTCTGCTTCACCCCACGCAACGGTTACGCGCTGAAGTCGATGCGTATCGGTGAGCAGAGCAGAAGCGGCCGGGAGGGCAACCGGATCCGGAGCGATCCGCAGGTCGCCCGGGTGGGGGCGAGAACGGGGACGGATCCGGGGTGATCCGGGGTGATCCGTGGGCGACGGTCCCCCGTACGGATGATCGTGCTGGATGTCTGTCAAACCCTGTCCGGAAGATGGCACGATGCGCCGGTGGCGGAGTCGACGCGCACGCTGGGGCGCAGCGGGATCGAGGTCAGCGCCCTCGGCATGGGCTGCTGGGCGATCGCCGGCCCCTGGTCCGAGGGGCACACCCCGCTGGGGTGGGGGGCGGTCGACGACGAGGAGTCCGTCCGGGCGGTCCGCCGCGCCCTCGACCTCGGCGTGACCCTCTTCGACACCGCCGACTCGTACGGTGCCGGACACGGCGAACGGCTCCTCGGCCGGGCCCTGGCCGGGCGGCGCGACGAGGCGGTGATCGCCACCAAGTGGGGGTACACGTTCGACGAGCGGTCCCGGCAGGCCACCGGCCGGGACGCGTCCCCGGCGTACCTGCACCGGGCGGTACGGGACTCGTTGCGTCGCCTCGGCACCGACCGGATCGACCTCTACCAACTGCACCTGGCCGACCTGCCGGTGGCCCCGGCCCAGGCGTTGCTCGGCGTGCTGGAGGATCTGGTCGCCGACGGGCTGGTCCGCGCGTACGGCTGGAGCACCGACCGGGTCGACCGGGCCGTCGCGCTCGGCCAGGACGCCCGGCACGGCGCGGTCGTGCAGCACAGCCTGTCGGTGCTCCGGGACGCCCCCGACCTGCTCGCGGTCTGCGACAAGTACGACCTGGCCAGTGTCAACCGGGGGCCGCTGGGGATGGGGCTGCTCACCGGCAAGTACCACCACTGTTCGACGCTGCCGCACGACGACATCCGGGGCATGACCTCGGGATGGTTGGAGTGGTTCCGGGGTGGGCGGCCCGCGCCGGAGTGGCTGCGCCGGGTGCACGCCGTGCGGGCGGCGCTGACCGCCGACGGGCGCACCCTGGCGCAGGGCGCGCTGGGCTGGATCTGGGCCCGCAGCGAGCGCACCATCCCGATCCCGGGGTGCCGTACGGTCGCCCAGGTCGAGGAGAACGCCGCCGCCCTGGCCCTCGGTCCGCTTCGCCCGGACCACTTCGCCGAGGTCGAACGCCGACTCGCCGCGCTGCGCTCGGCCGCCCTGCGCGAGGTGGACCGCCCCTACTGGCCCAGCCCCATGCTCCCCACCGCCCGCCCCTGACCGGGACCCCCGGGAAGGTCAGGGGGTGGGGTGGGAGTCGTAGCGGAGGAAGCGGCGGCGGAAGGTGCCGGCACCGGCGGTCATCGCGCGCAGCTCCACCGCGTACCGGAGCAGCCCGGTGGCGGGCACCTCGGCGCGGATCAGGGTCCGGCCCTCGACGTCCGGGTCCGGTTCGGTGCCGAGGACCCGGCCGCGTCGGCCGGAGAGGTCGCCCATCACCGCGCCCACGCTGCCGTCGGGCACCCGGACCGTCACCTCGTCGACCGGTTCCAGCACGATTGGTCCGCCCTGCTCGGCGGCGTCGCGCAGGGCCAGCGCCCCGGCGGTCTGGAACGCGGCGTCGGAGGAGTCGACGCTGTGCGCCTTGCCGTCGACCAGGGTCACCCGCAGGTCCACCACCGGGTGACCGGCGACCAGCCCGCGTTCCATCTGGGTGCGTACGCCCTTCTCGACCGAGGGGACGTAGTGGTGCGGTACGGCGCCGCCGACCACCCGGTCGACGAACTCGAAGCCGCCGCCGCGCGGCAGCGGTTCCACCTCGATGTCGCAGACCGCGTACTGGCCGTGCCCGCCGGACTGCTTGACGTGCCGACCGTGCCCACGGGACGGCGCGGTGAGCGTCTCGCGCATCGGCACCCGCACCGGTTCGGTGTCCAACTCGACGCCACCGGCGCGCAACCGGTCCAGGACCACGTCGGCGTGTGCCTCGCCCATGCACCAGAGCACCAACTGGTGGGTCTCCGGGTTGCGTTCCAGCCGCATGGTCAGGTCACCGGCCACCAGCCGGGCCAGGTTGCGCGCCAACGCGTCCTCGTCGGAGCGGGATTTCGCCACCACGGCGACCGGCAGCAGCGGCTCGGGCATCTCCCACGGGGCGATCAGCAGCGGGTCGTCCTTGGCCGAGATGGTGTCGCCGGTCTCCGCGCTGCCGGACTTGGTGATGGCGCAGATGTCACCGGCCACCGCCACCCCGACCTCGCGCAGCGTGGCACCGAGCGGGCTGTAGAGGTGGGCGATGCGTTCGTCGGCGTCGTGGTCCGGGTGGCCGCGTTCGGCCATGCCGTGTCCGGCGACGTGCACGGTACGGTCCGGACGCAGGGTGCCGGAGAAGACGCGTACCACGCAGACCCGCCCGACGTGCCGGTCCACCGTCGTCTTGACCACCTCGGCGACCAGCGGTCCGTCCGGGTCGCAGGTCAGCGGCGGGCGGGGCGAGCCGTCGACGCCGGCGACCGGCGGCAGGTCGTGCTCCGGCGGGGACGGGAATCCGGCGGTGAGCACCTCCAGAAGGACGTCCAGCCCGACGCCGGTGGCCGCGCAGACCGGCACCACCGGATAGAAGTGGCCCCGCGCGACGGCCTTCTCCAGGTCCTCGACGAGCAGGGCGGGATCGATCTCCTCACCGCCGAGGTACCGGTCCATCAGGGTCTCGTCCTCGCTCTCCGCGATGATCCCCTCGATCAGCTCGTCGCGGGACTCCGCGATCGCCGGCAGGTGCTCCGGGTCGGGCTCGCGGACCTGTGCGGGCAGGCCGGCGGTGTAGTCGAAGACCCGTCGGGTGATCAGCCCGAGCAGGCCGGCGGTGGACTCGCCGTCGTCGCCGAGCATCGGCAGGTAGAGCGGGACCACGTTGTCGCCGAAGACGCGCTGGCACAGCGCCACCGCCTCGTCGAAGTCGGCGCGCGGATGGTCCAGCCGGGCGACGGCCACCGCGCGGGGCATGTCGACGGCGGCGCACTCCTCCCAGAGTGCGGCGGTGGCGGCGTCCATGCCGTCCACGGCGGAGACCACGAACAGGGCGGCGTCGGCGGCCCGCAGCCCGGCCCGCAGCTCGCCGACGAAGTCGGCGTAGCCGGGCGTGTCCAGCAGGTTGACCTTGATCCCGTCGTGGTGCAGCGGCGCACAGGACAGCGCCACCGAGCGCTGCTGGCGTACGGCGGCGGGGTCGTGGTCGCAGACGGTGGTCCCGTCGGCGACGGAGCCCGGCCGGTCGATCGTGCCGCTGGCCGCGAGCAACGCCTCGACCAGCGTCGTCTTGCCCGCGCCGGAATGCCCGACGAGCACCACGTTGCGGATCCTGGCGGGGTCGGTCACCGCCGGCACGCCGCCGGCGGCCCCCTTGTCGTGACTCTTCTGCGCCATCGGGCGCACCTCCCTCAACCGGTGGTGGTAGGTGGCGACCGCCGTGCGCGACGGGGACGCGGCCCGGGCGGGTGCTGCGGCGATATCCTCCGGGGGACCGCTCCGAACCGCGCAGTCAACGGGTGGTCGGGTGAGCCGGGTCACTGTACTGCTCGATCTCACACCCGGTGGCGGACCGACACAACCCCTGCCACCGGGACCGGCGGTGTCGTCGGCCGGTGGGCCGACCGTTATCGTGGGACCGCCATGGCGAAGATCTTCCAAGTGTCGGCCCGCGCGGGGATGACCCGCGTCGTGGAGCCGATCGCCCGTAGCCTGCTGCGCGCGGGCGTGTCCCCCAACGCGGTCACCGTCGCGGGCACCGTCGGGGTGCTCGTCGGCGCGCTCGGCTTCGGCGCGCGCGGCCATCTGGTCGCCGGTGCGCTGATCGTGACGGTCTTCGCGCTCACCGACCTGCTCGACGGGACGATGGCCCGGATGAGCGGCGGGTCCACCACGTTCGGGGCGTTCCTCGACTCCAGCATGGACCGGGTCGCCGACAGCGCGGTCTTCGGCGCGGTCGCCTTCTATCTGGCCGGCGAGGGGGACCGCGGTGGCATGGCCGCCGCGTTGATCTGTCTGGCCGCGGGCGGTCTCGTCTCCTACGTCAAGGCCCGCGCCGAGGGGCTCGGGATGAGCGGGAACGTCGGCATCGCGGAGCGTACCGAGCGGCTGCTGATCGTCGGCGTCGGCGGCGTGCTCGCCGCGCTGGTCCACCCGGCGGCGCTGCCGATCGCGCTCTGGCTGCTGGCGGCGGTGTCGCTGTTCACCGTCGGCCAGCGGATGCGGTACGTCTACCGGCAGGCCCAAACCAGGTGAACCTCACCGAACTCGGGTTCGTCGCCGGTTGGCGGCTGGTCCGGGTACTGCCCCGCCCGGTGGCGGTGGCGGCGTTCGACGCGGTGGCGGACCGGGCCCACCGCCGCCGGGGCAAGGGTGCCAGCCGGCTGCGCGCCAACCTGCGCCGGGTGGTCGGGCCGGAGCTGCCCGACGCGGAGTTGGACGAGCTGGTCCGGGCGGGCCTGCGGTCGTACTCCCGCTACTGGATGGAGGCGTTCCGGCTGCCGTCGCTGAGCCGGGAGCAGGTGCTCGCCGGCTTCCGGCTGGACGGCGCCGAGAAGCTCGCCGCCGACGTGGCGGCCGGGCGGGGCGCGGTGGTGGCGCTGCCGCACGGCGGTAACTGGGACCTGGCCGGTGCCTGGGTGGTCGCCAACGGCTGGCCGCTGTCCACCGTCGCCGAGCGGCTCAAGCCGGAGGGGGTCTACGAGCGGTTCGTGGCCTTCCGGGAGGGACTGGGCATGGAGATCCTGCCCACCACCGGCGGTGACCGTCCCCCCATCGACGTGCTGACCGACCGGCTCCAGGCCGGTGCGGTGGTGCCGTTGCTAGCCGACCGGGACCTGTCCGCCCGGGGTGTGGAGGTGGACTTCTTCGGCGGTCGGACCCGGATGCCGGCGGGGCCGGCGTTGCTGGCGTTGCGGACCGGAGCCCCTCTGTACGTGGCGTCGATGTGGTACGAACCGGATGCGGCGTGCGCCTCGATCGAGGGGCCGCTGCCGCTGCCGGGGCCCGCGGAGGGCTCGCTGGACGAGCGGGTCCGTACGCTGACCCAGCGGATCGCCGACGGTCTCGCGTCGGGCATCGCCCGGCATCCGCAAGACTGGCACATGTTGCAGCGGATGTGGCGGGACTGAGGGGGCGGACGCAATGCGGATCGGCATCGTCTCCCCGTACTCCTTCGACGTGCCGGGCGGGGTGCAGAACCACGTCATGGATCTCGCCGAGGCGCTGATCGGGCTCGGCCACGAGGTGAGCGTGCTGGCTCCGGCGGACGAGGACTCGCCGTTGCCGCCGTACGTGGTGCCGGCCGGCCGGTCGGTGCCGCTGCCGTACAACGGGTCGGTGGCCCGGATCGCGTTCGGCCCGGTCTCCACCGCCCGGGTGCGTCGCTGGATCACCCGGGGCGATTTCGACGTGCTGCACGTGCACGAGCCGCTGACGTTGAGCCTGTCGATGCTCGCCGTGCTCTCGGCGCGGGGGCCGGTGGTGGCCACCTTCCACACCGCGATGACCCGCTCCCGGGTGCTCTCGGTCGCCCAGGGCGTCCTGCAGATCGTGCTGGAACGCATCACCGCGCGGATCGCGGTCAGCGCGCTGGCCCGCAAGGTGCAGGTCGAGCACCTGGACGGCGGCGCGGTGGAGATCCCCAACGGGGTGGCGGTGGCCAAGTTCGCCGGGGTGGAGCCGTTGCCGGGCTGGCCGGGCGAGTACGCGCCGGGCGAGGGCGGGACGCTGGGTTTCCTGGGCCGGTTCACCGAGCCCCGCAAGGGGTTCCCGATCCTGCGCGACGCGTTCGTGGAGTTGGCCCGGCAGCGGGCCGGGTTGCGCCTGCTGGTCGCCGGCCCGGGGGACCGGGACGACCTGTTCGACCAGTTTCCGCCCGATCTTCGGGATCGGGTGACCTTCCTCGGGCTGGTCTCCGAGGAGGAGAAGGCCCGGATGCTGCGTAGTGTGCACCTGTACGTGGCACCGAACACCGGTGGCGAGTCCTTCGGCATGATCCTCACCGAGGCGTTGGCCGCCGGCACGACGGTCGTCGCCAGCGATCTGGACGCGTTCCGCCGGGTGCTCGACGGCGGGCGGGCCGGGCGGCTGTTCCCCACCGGTGACGCGGTGACGCTGCGCGACCGCCTGGCCGAGCTGCTCGACGATCCCGTCCAGCGGGCCGAGCTGACCGCCTGTGGGCACCAGGTGGTGGCGAATTTCGACTGGCCCGTGGTTGCCCGGCGCGTTCTGGAGGTATACGCAGCGGCGATCGAGGCGACCGACGGGCGGGTGATCGACCAGGAGTGGGTGGGGCCGGACTGACCGGGAGGAACGGGAGCAGCACTACGATGCCGGGCATGTGGTGGGTGGTGGGCGCGACGGTGGTCGTCGCCCTGGTGGCGGCGTACCTGATCTGGACCGCCGGCCGGGTCGAGCGGCTCCAGTCCCGCGCGCAGCTCGCCGCGCGCGCCCTGGACGCCCATCTGCTGCGTCGGGCCGCCGCGGCGGCGGTGCTGGCGGAGCGTCGGTACGGCGTCGAGCTGTACGCGGCGGCGCGGATCGCGCTGGACGCCGGCCCGGACGAGCGGGAGGCGGCCGAGAACGACCTGACCCGGCAGTTGCGCGCGGTCGTACTCGACCCCGCCGACCCGGACTGCGACGCGGTGATCGCGGCCAGTCGGCGGCTCGCGCTGGCCCGGCAGGTGCACACCGATCTGGTCCGGGACGCCCGTTCGGCGCGCGGTCGACCGTTGGTGCGGCTGCTCCGGATGGGGCGGGGGCACACCTGGCCGCGCTACTTCGACATCGACGATCCGACGCTCACCGTGCCCGCCGTCGACGCGCGTACCCGCTGATCCGTCGTCCGCGCCGGTCCCCGGGCGCAGGGGTGACCGGGGCCACAGAGCAGGCCACCACGCCTGCGATTGGCGCTCGGAGGGGCATCGCGCCGCGCGTAGCATCTGCGCTGCCCCCGCCCCGAGCACGCCTGAGGAGCCTGTCCCAGATGACTTCCCCCACCAGCAGTGCCACCCCGGTCGTCGGCACCGCCCGCGTCAAGCGCGGCATGGCCGAGATGCTCAAGGGTGGCGTGATCATGGACGTGGTCACCCCCGAGCAGGCCAAGATCGCCGAGGATGCCGGTGCCGTCGCGGTGATGGCGCTGGAGCGGGTCCCCGCCGACATCCGCGCCCAGGGCGGGGTGTCCCGGATGAGCGACCCCGACATGATCGACGGCATCATCCAGGCGGTCAGCATCCCGGTGATGGCCAAGGCCCGGATCGGGCACTTCGTGGAGGCGCAGATCCTCCAGGCGCTCGGCGTGGACTACGTCGACGAGTCCGAGGTGCTGACCCCGGCCGACTACGCCAACCACATCGACAAGTGGGCGTTCACCGTCCCGTTCGTCTGCGGCGCGACCAACCTGGGCGAGGCGCTGCGCCGGATCACCGAGGGCGCGGCCATGATCCGCTCCAAGGGCGAGGCCGGCACCGGTGACGTCTCCAACGCCACCACCCACATGCGCAGGATCCGCCAGGAGATCCGTCGGCTCTCCACGTTGCCGACCGACGAGCTGTTCGTCGCGGCGAAGGAGTTGCAGGCGCCGTACGAGCTGGTCAAAGAGGTCGCCGAGAGCGGCAAACTGCCGGTGGTGCTGTTCACCGCCGGCGGTATCGCCACGCCTGCCGACGCCGCGATGATGATGCAGCTCGGCGCCGAGGGCGTCTTCGTCGGCTCCGGCATCTTCAAGTCCGGCAACCCGGCGCAGCGGGCCGCCGCGATCGTCAAGGCGACCACCTTCCACGACGACCCGGACGTGCTGGCCAAGGTCTCCCGGGGGCTCGGTGAGGCGATGGTCGGCATCAACGTCGACGACATCCCGGTCCCGCACCGTCTCGCCGACCGCGGCTGGTGACGTGCAGCGCAGGTGACATGCAAGGAAGGGCACCCTGCTAACGCCTCGTGCATAGCAGGGGACCCCTGCTAACACCACGGAAGGAACGCCTGTGACGGCACCCGTGATCGGTGTGCTCGCCCTACAGGGCGACGTCCGCGAGCACGTCGGCGCGCTGGCCGGGGCGGGCGCGCAGGCCCGACCGGTACGCCGGGCAGCCGAACTGGACGCGGTCGACGGACTGGTCATCCCCGGTGGGGAGTCCACCACGATCAGCAAGCTGGTGGACATCTTCGAGTTGCGCGAGCCGATCGACAAGCGCATCGCCGCCGGACTGCCGGTCTACGGCTCCTGCGCCGGCATGATCATGCTGGCCACCGAGGTCCTCGACGGCCGCCCCGACCAGCGGGGCTTCGACGGCATCGCGATGACCGTCCGGCGCAACGCGTTCGGCCGCCAGGTCGACTCGTTCGAGGCGTCGGTGGAGATCGCCGGAGTGCCGGGCGGCCCGTTGCACGCGGTCTTCATCCGCGCCCCCTGGGTCGAGCGGGTCGGCGACGACGTCGAGGTGCTGGGCACGGTCACCGCCGGCCCGGCCGCCGGGCGGATCGTGGCGGTCCGCCAGGGCAACCTGCTGGCCACCTCGTTCCACCCGGAGCTCACCGGCGACGCGCGACTGCACGCCTACTTCGTGGACCTGGTCCGCGCGGCGAGCTGACGCGCCACGGGAACGCCACGCGGGCGGATCGAACTCACGCGGGCGGTGGCGCGGTGCCGTGTCGGGGGTTGGCGCGGGCCCAGCCGCGCAGCACCGGGTCGGTGAGGTGGTTGAAGCGTTCCATCTTCGTCGGCCACTCGTTCTTGAACGCGATCACCTGCTCGTCCGGGGCGAGTTGCAGCAGCTCACCGACGCTGCACCCGATCCGCATCGACAGGGCGGTCGCGGCACCGAAGTTCGCCGGGCTGAACACCTGGAGCACGCCCGAGTTATTGATCATGGTCTCGGCGGCGAGGCCGTAGAGGCTGGACAACTGCGCGAGGTCCTGCCAGAAGGTCCAGGTGCGCAGCCCGTACCCGCGCAGCAGCGTGATCGCCTCCTGGAGCAGCGAGAACCGGCCGAGCTGAGCCGCCTCGTCGATGAGGAACAGCAGCCGGGACTGGTTGATCGACCGGCTGTTCATCACGTAGTACAGCAGGCAACCCACCCAGGCCCGCAGCAGGCGCTGATGGGTACGCAGCTTGTGCGGTGGGATGACCACGTAGATGGAGATCCGCCGCTCGGGGTTGGTCAGGTCGCTCAGGGCGAAGCTCGTCCGGGCGGTGGCGTCCACGGTCCGCCGGGAGCTGAAGGCGGCCAGTTGCTGGGCGGCGGTGGCCACGATCCCGCTGAAGGTCTTCTCCGCGTCCGCGATGCTGAGCAGCATCTCGAACTCCTGTCGCGTACCCGGCGGCATCGACTTCGGCCGCGTGTCGAGCGCCACCGCGAGCCGGTAGCGCAGGTCCGACTCGAAGAGCTGGGTACGCAGCTCCTGCAGGGTGTCGGGCCGGTCGGGCTGGCCGGTCATCAGGTCGGTGGCGAGCGCGGCGATCAGTAGTTGCGCCATCTCGTCCCAGAACGGGTCGGACAGCGACTGGATGCCGCCCATCAGGATGTCGGAGAGCACCCGGCCGAAGTCCTCGGCCTCCTCGGCGGCGTCGTCGTCGCGCCGCAGCGCGCCGAAGACGTCGAACGGGTTCAGCGAACCCCGCTTGTCGCTGCCGCCGTGGCTGGCGCCGAACGGGTCCAGCAGCACGATCTCGTTGCCCAGCACGGTACGACGGTGCTCGTGCGTGACGTCGTAGTTCTCGCCCTTCGGGTCGATGACCACCACCGAGCCCTCGTAGGTGAGCAGGTTCGGGATGATCACGTCTCGGCCCTTGCCGGCTCCGGTGGGCGCGATCGTCATCAGGTGGCTGTCGTCGTCCGAGGCGACCACCGGACCCAACTCGGCGTCGTCGACGATGTGTTCCTCGCCGAGTCCGAGGCGGGCGCGTACCCCGGTGTCGCTGGGTCGCCGCTGGGCGAACTGGCTCTTGGACAGCGGCTCGGGTTCCAGGTGACGCACGACTGCCCGGCCGAGAATGAGCTTGGACATCCGCGACTGCCTCTCTAGGGGTTCCGGCTGATGCGGGCGGGACGGACTCCGGCCATGGCGCCGCTGCCGGTGCCGGAGACGACCGTCAACGGCAGTGGCTGCTGGTAGTGGTTGCCCAGCACGTCGAAGTACTCGATCTCGACGAGCACCAGACTCGGCTGCGCGACCTGCGGTGGGTCGACGAAGCGGAGCCGCTGCTCGACGTCGGTGGTGGGCATGACGACGTCCGCCTTCGGGGCGCTCAGTGCCTCGAAGGCCAGGCTGGTGCGGTCGATCCGGATGCCGGTGATCTGGATGCCGAGGATCGGCCCCGACCCGACGTTGCGGAGCCGGACGGAGAGCACCACCAGGGCCTGCCCGCGCCAGGTCAGCCGGGAGTCCTGGATCATCGGAACGGGGATGATCGAGGCCCGGAGTTGTTCGGCGGCCACCCGCACCTCCCGATCCGAGGAGCGGTTGTTCTGCCAGGACAGGAACAGCGCGACGATGCTGCACACGAAGGTGGCCACCAGGCCCGCGAACTGGATGACGTTGAGCGTCTCCTGCGTCACGGCATGGTCCCGACGGCGCAGGAGAACTCGCAGTCCTTGAAGAAGTCGGCCAGGAAGCCCTTGACGACGCGATCCCGGAAGAAGTCGCGGTACGGGACCGTGTACTGCTCCAGCAGGAACTCGGGCCGTGGAGCGATGCGCGACTCCAGGGCCGGGTCACCGTCGCCGACGGTCTCGGAGATGCAGTAGAAGTCCAGCCAGATGCCGCGGTAGCCCTGGTTCGAGGGGGCCTGGATGTCGTAGATCTCGCGTACGTGCACGTCGGGGGCGACCTCGCGGAAGTTGGAGATCTCCACGTCGAGTCGGCCGGTGCGCAGCGGACCGGCGGCGCCACCACTGGGCACGGAGAGGAATCGGCCGTCCTCGCCGGGGCGGTGCGACAACAGGTTGCCGATCAGTTGGTGGCTGCTGACCGGGCGGGGTGCGCGTACCGGAATGAAATCGTAGGTGAGCAGGGAGAACAGGTAACTGGTCCGGATCGGTTGCAGGTCGAAATCGGAATGCAGGATGTCGGACAGGTCGATCGCGATTCGCGACACCAGCCCCTGGATGTAGGGCATGAATACCCGGTACCAATTGTGGAAGAGGCGCAGCGACGATCCGGGCCGTTCGAGGATGATGCGCAGGTCGCGTCGGATGGCCATCCGGAAGCCGAAGGACGAGTCGTCGTAGACGATCCCGATGTTGCCGTCGGACCAGTCCAGCCGCAGGTGCTGCACCGAGTACAGTTCGGCGGCCTCCAGCACCTCGGCGACGCTGCGGTACAACCGGGCCCCCACCGCGCGTTTGCGTTCGGGCGGCAGGTCGAGATCCTGTGCGTACGGCAGTTCCACCATGAGCGAGAACTTGTTGAGCGCGCTGACGCCGCCCTTGCCGATCATCGGCAGGTCACGGCCGAATTCCTCGAAATCCTCCAGCACGTATCGCCTCCGGGGTGCGGTCGACTGCTCACGACAGCGCCAGTGTGTGGCACCCGGGCCAGTCGGAAAAGGCGCGCCCCGGGGCCGGAAGAATGGCTGTTCGGCGGATCCTTGGCAGTTGCCGGATGTGCCGAGGGCTACCGTCGGGCGGTTTTAGGGGAATTGCGGTGCGGGCCGTCGACGACCCCCGCCATTTCTGTCGGAAAGCCGCCAGGAGGCGGTGCTGCCCGCCGTCCGCAGGGCGCCGAAGCAGCCCGCGACGGGCGCAGGGCGTCGGACTCAGCCGGCCACCGAGCGCAGGCCGCCGGGACGTCGGCCCAGTAGGTGGTCCAGCGCCTCGGCGCAGGCGGCGTCGGCGGGCAGGTGGACCAGCAGCCGCTGGCCGTCGTCGGCGAGGTCGAGCCGTCTCGTACGCCAGGCGCAGTCGCCCGACCTCGCCGATGCCGCAACCAGCGCACGCCGCTGGCCCGCACCGCCACCGGACGGCGCTCCCAGCGGGAGGTGAAGGGTGTCCCCACCGTCACGGCGAGGCGTTCGGCGAACGCGTCGACCACCGGATCACCCTGTCGACGCCGGTGCAGCTCGGCCACCTGCTGGTCGGCCAGCTCCGCCGAGTCCGGCAGGTGGTCGCGGGCACGTTCGTCGGTGGCTTTTGTCCGATCTGTGAAGCTCGGGCGATCAGGCCGGCGGCCGACGTGCGGCGGGTGACGACCACCCGCCGCCCGTCGGTAGGATTGTCGAGATTCGGCAGGGCCTTCTGGCCGCCACGGCTTCCACCAGAGCTGACCGGCACCACCGCGTGCGCGGGTGCGGAGCGGGGCGTGCGCGGTGCGGTCGATGCAGACGGCGGGTAGCAACGGAGGTAACAGATGTCCGGCCACTCAAAGTGGGCGACGACCAAGCACAAGAAGGCGGTCATCGACGCCAAGCGCGGCAAGATGTTCGCCAAGCTGATCAAGAACGTCGAGGTCGCGGCGCGGACCGGTGGCGGTGACCCGGCCGGCAACCCGACCCTGTTCGACGCCATCCAGAAGGCCAAGAAGAGTTCGGTCCCGAACGACAACATCGACCGGGCGGTCAAGCGCGGCTCCGGCCTGGAGGCCGGCGGCGCCGACTACCAGACGATCATGTATGAGGGGTACGGCCCGAACGGCGTCGCACTGCTCATCGAGTGTCTGACCGACAACCGCAACCGCGCCGCCACCGAGGTACGCACCGCGCTGACCCGCAACGGCGGCTCGTTCGCCGACGCCGGTTCGGTGTCGTACATGTTCTCCCGCAAGGGCGTGGTGATCGTGCCGAAGGCGGGCACCACCGAGGACGACGTGATGCTGGCGGTCCTCGACGCGGGGGCCGAGGAGGTCAACGACCTGGGCGAGGCGTTCGAGGTGGTCTCCGAGCCGGGTGACCTGATCGCCGTCCGCACCGCGCTCCAGGACGCCGGCATCGAGTACGAGTCGGCCGAGTCCTCGCTCATCCCCAGCGTCACCGTGCCGCTGGACGAGGAGGGCGCGCGCAAGATCTTCAAGCTGATCGACGTGCTGGAGGACAGCGACGACGTGCAGAACGTCTTCGCCAACTTCGACGTCAGCGACGAGGTGATGGAGGCGGTCGGCTGACCTGCCGCCCGACCGGCGCACACCGGAACGGCCCGTCCCCGATCAACGGGGACGGGCCGTCCGGCGTTCAGGCCACCGACCGCAGCGGGAACGGGAGATCGCCGAGCTGGTCCGCGCCGGCCTGACCAACCAGGAGATCGCCCCGCGCCTCTTCCTCAGCCGCCGACGAGCCCGCGCAGTGGCGGGCCGCCGCCGGCTTCGGCGACGTGTTGCTGCACGTCACCGCCGCCGAGCTGTGCGAGATCACGGAGACGGTCGACGCACTGCTGGCCCGGTACGCCGACCGGATCGCCGACCCGGCGAAACGCCCGCCCGGGTCCCGCCCGGTGACGTTCGTGCAGATGGCGCTACCCCGTGGCGTCGCCCGGGCAGAACCGGCGGGCGGAGACGGGACGTGACCGAACTGCTCGTCCTGGCCGAAGCCGCGCCGCCGCCCCGGTCGCGCGTCCCACGGCTGCTCCGCGAGACGGCGTTTCGCCGTTACTGGTCCGCGCAGACCGTCTCGCTGTTCGGCGACCAGATCACCATGCTCGCCGTACCGCTGCTGGCCCTGCTCGCCGTCGGCGTCGGGCCCGCCGACTGTTCGCCGCACTGGTCCGGCGGTCGGACTACGTGGACGCGAACAGTCTGGTCAACGGCAGTCGGGCCATGGCGCAACGTGGCCGGTCCGAGCGTCGGCGGCGTGCTGGTGCAGGTGCTCACCGCCTCAATCGCGCTCATCTCCGGCGTCGTCACCTACCTGGTGTCGGCGGTCTTCCTGAGCCGGCGTCTCTCCCGGCCTCCTGGGCCTGGCCATCGGAGCCGGCGCGGTCGGCGGGCTGCTCGGTGCGGCGGTCACCGGCCCGGTCAGCCGCCGCATCGGGATCGGCCCCGCAGTGCTGCTCGGGTTCGTCGTCTTCCCGGCTCCGCTGCTGCTCGTGCCGCTCGCCACGGGACCGCAGCCGGTGGTGCTCGCGTTGCTGGTCGCCGCCGAGTTCGTCTCCGCGCTGGGCGTCATGATCCTCGACATCGCGGTCGGCTCGGTGCAGATCGCGGCCATCCCGGTGGCGATGCTCGCCGTGGTCTCCGGCTTCCGGCGCACCGTCAACCACGGCATCCGTCCGATCGGCGCCCTGGTCGGCGGGGCACTCGGCGCCACGGTCGGGGTACGGCCCGCCCTCGGGGTCGCCGGATCGGTGCCCTGTTCGGGGTCCTCTGGGTCGTCTTCTCCCCACTGCGCACCATGCGCACCCTCCCCGAGAACTGAGCCGCCGCTGGCCCTTCCTCGAGGGCTCCGCCGCGTCCTTTGCCAGGCGGATCCGCGCTTCCGGCGTCGCTGACTCAAAAATCTTGGACAGTTCCGTTTCGAGAGCGGAAACCGTCCCAAGATTCACGGGTGGTGGTCGGCGAACAGGCCGGTGGGCGGGGGGATGCGGCCCTCCTTGGCGTGCGAGTAGTCGCGGGACTCGGTGACCAGGCCGTCGGCGTCGAAGCGGACCACCGTGCAGCCGGAGAGGGTGACCGGCTGGTCGTACGGGTAGGTGATCGCCCAGTACTCGACGGTCGCGGTGTCGCCGTCGACCCGGGGCACGCCGAACCAGACCTCGGCCGGGCGGGTCTCCTCGCCGAAGCACTCCTCGACGTAGGCGCGCAGCCCGGCTCGGCCCCGGCAGGCGCGGAACATCGACGCCCAGTGGTCGCCCTGCTCGGCCTGCAACTCGACGATGCGTTCCCCGTCCTGGGCGGGCCAACCCGTGGCCCAGGCGTCGGCCCATCGCTGGGCCGCGTCACGTACGTCCATGATCCTGCTCCTCCGGTCGGTGGGTGTTGGACTTGTACCAGCCACGGGTGACATTCCGGCTGGTGCAGGGGGCTGCCGCCGCAGTCCGTGAGGTCGTCCGGCCTGCGGCAACCGCCCGGCCTGCGGCTGCTGCCATGACTGCGGGGTCGCCCAGGACAGGAAGCGGTCGAACAGCTCGCCGGGTGGCGGTGGCGCACCCTCGGCCAGCCGCAACAGGTCGCCGGTGGCGTCGAACAACTGGCGGGCGAGATAGACGGTGAGGCCGACCCGGTCCAGGTCGTACCCGACCCGCAGCAGTATCCGGGCCGCCGGACAGGGCCAGCCCCGCGCGCACGCCCGACACATCCAGCGGGGCCGCTCGGGCAGGTGCTGATACACCGCAAGCAGCCGCCGCAGCGGGAGATCATGCTCGGCGAGGTGCCGCGTCCGGCGTCACGGTCCGCTCGATCCAGGATCGAGTGGTCTCGGCGGGCGGGGGAAGGCACTCGATCCCGGATCGAGCGTGATCATGGGCCGGTCCGCGAGGTCTGGTTCGCCGTGCCGACGATCTGCGTCGAGGACTCCGCCGACCTGCTGGCGCTCTACCTGCCGCCGGGAGCCGAGTTCGGGTTCCCCGACGAGGGCGTCTTCCCGTGCGGGCGGCACCCGTGGCAGACGGCCGGGCACACCGCCTGGACCGGGCACGGCAAACTGATGCTCCAGCGCCCCGGTGAGGCCCACTCGGTCGACGTGTTCTGGTCCGGTCCGTAGCGCGTCTTCGCCGGGTGGTACTTCAACCTCCATGATCCGTTCCGGCGTACCCCGATCGGGGTCGACACCCTCGACCACGAGCTGGACCTGTGGTGGGCGGCGGACGCCGACCGGTACGTCTTCAAGGATGTGGAGATGTTCGCCCAGCGGCTGGTGGAGGGGCGCTACCCGGGGATGGGGGAGACGATCCGCGCCGAAGGCGACCGGATCGCCGCCCTGCTCGACGCCGGTGAGCGTTGGTGGGACGAGTCCTGGGCGGCCTGGCGGCCCGACCCGGCCTGGCCGACGCCGCGCCTGCCCGCCGGCTGGGCCGCCGTCCCCTGCTGCCTGTCGGCAGCCGACCCGACGTCGGCGGCCGACCCGACGACGATGACCGACGGACGACGATGACCGACGCGCTGACCTCGGCGGCCAACCGACGCACCTCAGCGAGCGACGCCTCAGCGACCGACGGACCTCGGCAACCCGACGGACCTCGGGCGGCGCGAGACGCTGACCTCGGGCGGCCGACCCGCGGCCCGACTCGGCACGAAATGCCTCGACAGCCCGGCCGGGGCCCTGCGAGGGTGCCCGGATGACGGATCTCGGCCCGCACGAGCTGCGGTTGATGCAGGGGCTGGCCCAGCAGGTGATGGCCCGGCGGCCGGAGCTGGTCAACGGCGAGGCGACGGTCGGTGAGCTGGCCTGGGGTTGGGCCAAGGACCACGACGCCCTCCGCCCGTACTGGCGGCACCGGTTGTGGTTCGTCGACGACCGGCTGGCCGCGTGGGGGTGGGCGTACCTGCCGCACCGGGTGGCGCGCAGTGACGGGACGTTCCGCGAGGTCACCCGGGCCAACCTGATCTGGCAGGCGCATCCGGACCGGACGGAGCTGCTGACCGAGGTCCTCGACTGGTACGACGAGGTGGCCGGCGACGTCGACCGCGCGTTGACCGTGCAGGTCGGGGACGCGGCGTCGCGGGCCGCCGTGGCCGCCCACGGGTACGCGTTCGACGCCGAGACCGGCTCGGACAGCGGCTCCTGGATCCAGTTCAACGCGCGGGAGTTGGTCGACGTGCCGGAGCCGGTGCTGCCCGAGGGTTTCCGGCTGCGTACCGCCGAGCACCTGTCGGTGGCGGCCCTGGCCCGGGCGCACCGGGACGCCTGGCACCGGTCGAGTTTCACCGACACCGCCTGCGCGCGGGTGCAGCGGACCTGGCCCTACCGCGCCGACCTGCACGTGCTGGTCGAGGCGTCGGACGGCACGCTCGCCGCGACCGCGATCGTCTGGTACGACGAGGCGACGCGGACCGCCGAGTTCGAGCCGGTCGGCACCCACCGGGACTTCCGGCGGCGAGGGCTGGGCTCCGCGTTGCAGCTCTACGGGATGCACCGCGCCCGCGCGGCCGGGGCACGCCGGGCGCTGGTGGCCTGCCTCGGTGCACCGGCCCACCCGGCCGCCCGGAACATGTACCTCGGTGTCGGCTTCCGGGAGTTCACCCGCGACCTGCCGCAGCTCAAGGTCGCCTGTGGGCGCTGACGGCACGACCTGCCGTGCTCCAGGCCGCACGTGGCCGCTGACCGCACGACCTGCCGCAGCTCAAGGTCGGACGTGGCCGCTGACGGCGACGCGCCGGCGACCCCGTGCAGGGACGCCGACGCGTGACGGGCGTCGTGCGGTCAGCCGATCGTCTCGCGCTCCCGCCAGGCGGTCCGCAGCGAGGTGCGGCCGTTGGTCCGCAACAGCGACCCCTCGTAGACGCGGGCCCCGGCCAGCAGGAACCCGGCCGCCGCCACCAGCAGCAGCACCAGCGAGGCGAACAGCTCCCAGAGCGCCGCGTCCCCGGCGAACAGCCGCAGCGGCATCGCCGTCGGCGACGAGAACGGCAGGTAGGACAGCACCGTCATCGCGGTGGGGTTGTCGTTGAGGAAGACCACCCCGAAGAACGGCAGCATCACCGCGAGCTGCACCGGCGTCGACACCCCGCCGATGTCCTCCAGCCGGTTGACCAGCGCACCGGCCGCCGCCCACATGGCCGCGATCAGCACGAAGCCGAGCAGGAAGAACGGGATGAACCAGCCGATCGCCGGGCCGAGCAGGGAGAGCATGTCGGTACTGCCGCTGAACGCCATGCCGGCCACCGCGACCAGGGCGACCAGGGCTATCTGGCCGAGCGCGAGGATCGTGCCGGCGAGCATCTTGCCGGCCAGCAACGCCTTGACCGGTACGGCCGCGACGAGGATCTCCACGATCCGGGTCTGCTTCTCCTCGATGATGCTCTGCGCGATCTGCACGCCGAACGTCTGCGAGGTGATGAAGAAGATGAACGCGAAGGCGAACGGCACCAGGAACGCCAGCACCGGGTCGATCGCGTCCGGGTTCAGCAACTCGACCGGAGGCCGGGTGCTCAACGCGTTGACCACGTCGTTGGGGGCGTCGTTCATGGCCAGCACCCTCGGGCCGGCGACGACAGCGGCGTCCGCGTCACCGTCGCGTACGGCCTGCTCGGCGGCGGCGTCGTCGGGGACGACGCGTACCTCCAGACCGGCCGCGCGCAGCGGAGCCGCCGCCGCCTCGGTCGTCGCCACGCTGGACGGCCCGCCGGAGAACAGCGGCGGCAGGATGGTCGCCGCCGCGGCGATCAGCAGGAAGACGACCGTGCTGATCAGGAAGGTGCGGTCGCGCAGCTTGACCCGGATCTCGCGGGCGGCGACCAGTCGGGTGGCCTGCATGGTGTTCACTGGGCGACCTCTCGGAAGATCTCGGCGAGGGAGGGCGTGACCGGTCGGAACGCGCGGACCGCGCCACGCTCCAGCGCGGCGCGCAACACGACCTGCTCGTCCGTGCCGGGCGTCAGGTCGACGACGGCGCGGGCGCCGTCCAGGTCGACCAGGGTCACGCCGGGCTGGTCCCGCAACCAACCGGCGTCGGTCTCCACCACCAGCTCGTAGCGGGGCGTGGTGTACGCGGCACGCAACTCGTCGCGGCTGCCGGCAGCCCGGATCGCACCGTCGGCGATGATCACCAGGTCGTCGCAGAGCCGTTCGACGACGTCCAACTGGTGACTGGAGAAGAGCACCGGCGCACCGGCGGCGGCCCGCTCGCGCAGCACGGCCACGACCGTGTCCACGGCCATCGGATCCAGCCCGGAGAACGGCTCGTCGAGCACCAGCACCTCGGGGTCGTGCACCAGGGCGGCGGCGATCTGGGCGCGTTGCTGGTTGCCCAGCGACAGCGTCTCCAGCAGGTCGTCACCGCGCTCACCGAGGCCGACCCGCTCCAGCAGGTCGTCGGTGGCGCGCCGGGCGCCCTCGGCGGTCAGCCCGTGCAGCCGGCCCAGATAGACCACCTGCTCGCGGACGCTCATCTTGGGGTAGAGACCGCGTTCCTCGGGCATGTAGCCGAACCGCCCCCGGACCTGTCGGGTCAGCGGGGCGTCCCGCCACGTCACCCGGCCGGAGTCGGCGGCGAGCACGCCGAGGATGATCCGCATGGTGGTGGTCTTGCCGGCGCCGTTACCGCCGACGAAGCCGGTCATCCGACCGGCGACGACATCGAAGGACACATTCTTGAGCACCTGACGGTCGCCGAAGCTGCGGTCGACGCCGTCGAGGCGGAGTACCGTGGTCACGCACTCCACGCTAGAAGCGTGATCATCGATTGCCCTCCGTCCGTCGACGGAAATCCGGACTCCACCTCCGGATGGAGGTCATCCGCCCGGGCGCACCACCCCCTGCTCGTACGCGAAGACCACCGCCTGCACCCGGTCGCGGAGGCCCAGCTTTGCCAGCACCCGGCTGACGTGCGACTTCACGGTCGCCTCGCCCAGATGCAGGGCTCCGGCGATCTCGGCGTTGCTGGCACCGCCGGCCACCAGGACCAGCACCTCCCGCTCCCGGGGGGTCAGGTCGCGCAGCGCCTCCTCCGGGGTGGGGCCACCCACCGTCCCGGCCGGACCTCCCGGCCGGGCGAACGTGGCGATCACCCGACGGGTCAGCTCCGGGGCGAGCAGACCGTCGCCCCGGGCCACCACCCGGATCGCGTCGACCAGCGCCTCCGGCGTGCCGTTCTTGAGCAGGAACCCGCTCGCCCCGGCGCGCAGCGCGGCGAACAGGTAGTCGTCCCGGTCGAACGTGGTGAGCATGAGCACCGCCGGACCGCCCGGCTCGTCCGACTCGGTGCTGATCCGACGGGTCGCCTCCAACCCGTCCACGCCGGGCATCTCCACGTCCATCAGCACCACGTCCGGGCGCAGCGCCCGGGCCATCGCGACCGCCCGTTCCCCGTCGGCGGCCTCGCCGACCACCTCGATGTCGTCCTCGATCTCCAGGATCACCCGGAAGCCGGTCCGCACCAGGTGGTGATCGTCGGCGAGCAGCACCCGGACCGGCGGCGTCGCCCCGGTCACGTCGCGCTTCCGGCCGTCAGCGGCAGCGGGAAGCGGACGCGCACCCGCCACCCACCACCGGTACGCGGGCCCACCTCCAACTCCCCGCCGTGGGTGGTGACCCGTTCCCGCATCCCGACCAGTCCCAACCCGTCGTCGTTCGCCGGGCGGGTGGCCCGACCGTCGTCGGTCACCTCGACCTCCATCTCCTGGGCCAGATAACGGACCCGGACATCGAGCAGGGTCGCCCCGCTCGCGTGCTTCAACACGTTCGTCACCGCCTCCTGCACCACCCGGTACGCGGCCTGGGACACCGACTCGGGCAGCGGCGTCGGGTCGCCGTACACCCCCAGCGTGGCGTGTAGGCCAGCCTCCCGCGCCCGGTCCACCACGGCGGCGATCCGGTCGACCCCGGCGGGTTGGCCGGTGCCCTCCGGGCCGTTGTCGCGGGCCCGCAGCACCCCGAGCATCCGGCGCAACTCGTCCACCGCGGTCCGGGCCGACTCCTCGATCGAGGCGAGCGCGGTCCGCGCCTTCGCCGGGTCCTTGTCGAAGACCCGGCGGCAGGCCGCCGCCTGCACACCCATCACCGACACGTGGTGGGCGACCACGTCGTGCAGCTCCCGGGCGATCCGGACCCGCTCGCCGACCACCGCGTGCTGCCGGGCCTCCGCCTGCGACCGGCGCAACTGCTCGGCCTGCTCGGCCAGCTCGTGCTGCCGCCGGGCCGCGATCCAGGCGGTCTCCCCGAAGAAGTACGCGAACCCGAAGAACAACACGTTGATCAGCAGACCGGTGACGATCGCGGCGAGCACCGGCGGCACCGGCCCGAGCGCGTTCTCGAAGCTGTCCGGGGTGATCTCGTCGAGGCTGATCGCGTACGCGATGCCGAGCCAGGCGAACATGGCGCCGATGATGCCGATCCGCAGCCGCCGGGACAGCCGACGGTTCGGCCCCCACGCGCCGAGCGTGAAGATGGCGGCGAACAGCGCCCACTGGGAGAGCTGCCACTCCGGGACGGCCCGGACCTGCGCGCCGATGAACGCGGCCGACACGGCCAGCGCGGTGGCGACCGGGTACCGGCGTCGCCAGATCAACGGCAGGGGCACCGCGACGGTCCAGAGGATCTGTTCGAGCCCGGACGGCGGCGGCCCGAGCAGGAACGTACCGGTGCTGCGGGCCAGCGTGAGGCTGAGCAGGGCGATGACCGTCGCGGCCAGCCCGGCGTAGAGGTCCAGGCGCTGCTGCTCGGGCGTGGGGCCCGGCCGCCGCCAGTCGTCGCTGCTCTCGGTGGTCACCAGGTGAGAATGCCATCCCGCCACCGGGTAGCCTGCCCCGGTGTTCACGCCTGACCTGCCGATCGAGACCGAGCGACTGCACCTGCGGGCCTTCCAGCCCGCCGACGTGACCGACCTGCACGCCTACTTCGGCGACCCGGCCGTCCACCGCTACCTCTACAGCGAGGCACCCGCCGACCTCGACGGCATCCGCGAGGTGCTGGCGCGGCGGCAGCAGCGGACCGCGCTGCGGGAACAGGGCGACGCGATCCAGTTGGCGGTGGTGCTGCGGGAGACCGGGCAACTCGTCGGCGACGTGCTGTTGTGCTGGACCAGCGCGGCGCACCGGCAGGGCGAGATCGGCTACCTGCTGCATCCGGACCACCGGGGACGCGGTTACGCGACCGAGGCGGCCCGGGCCATGCTTGCGCTGGCTTTCGACCGGTGCGACCTGCACCGGGTCGTCGGCCGGTTGGACGCCCGCAACACCGCCTCCGCCCAGGTGCTGGCCCGGCTGGGTATGCGGCGCGAGGCCCACCTGCGGGAGAACGAGTACGTCAAGGGGGAGTGGGCCGACGAGGTGATCTACGCGCTGCTGGCTCGTGAGTGGCGGGACCGGTGTACGGGCACCACGCCGGTCGGGCCCCTGACGGCCCCGACCGGCGGGTGACGCGGCGGTCAGCCGACGCCGTCGCCGGCCATCGGCGGTAGCGGGCAGTGCAGCAGGCCGCAGATGGTCCGCAGCAGCTCGATCTCCGGCACGGTCATCATCCCGTCGTGGCTGATCACCGCCACCACGGCTGCGACCAGCCGCTCCTTGTCGCCCGGCCGCAGCCCGTCCAGCACCGGCCAGGCGGTCTCCAACGCCAGGACGCCGTTCTCCGGCGGCGCGTACGGCAGGGCGGTGCCGGGCAGCAGGGTGGCGACACCGGCCTGGAACGCCTGCTCGGCGGCGGCCCGGTCGCCGTGCCCGACCTGGGCCAGGATGGCCAGCAGGTAACCCGCCGCGGAGCGGGCGTCGGTGAGCGTACGGCGGTCGGTGCGCCACCGGGAGTCCGGCTTGAGCGACTCCTGGATCTCGGCCAGCAGCAGCCGGGACAGGCAGTACTCGGACACGTTGATCGCGCCGTCGGCGTGGATCAGCGTGAACACGGCCGCCATCAGCGATTCGAGTTCGGCGTCGGTGCGGGCGCGCAGGGCCGGGAACGCCAACTCGGCCAGGGGCAGCCGGAGCATCGGATGCAGACCGGCCAGCTCACCGGCCTCCCGCAGAGCGGCGTCGGCGAGCGCCGGACCGTGCTGGCGGGCGATGGCCTCGTGCTGGTGCCGCCGGACCTCGGGCTCGGCGGCGAGCAGCAGCCCGAGCACCAGCGGCGCGGCCGAGTCCCGGTTGCGGGCCCGGACCAGCAGCGGTTGCGGGATGCGGTCGAGGATCGCCGCGGCGTGCGTGTACGCCGTCTCGGTGGGTGCGGCCACCCGGCCCAGCATCTCGGCCGGCGCGACGCGTACCCGGGTGCCCTCCACCGGCAGCGTCGCGGCGGCCGGTCCGGCGGAGTCCCGGCGGGCGGGCGCGTCGCCGGGACCGCTCGGGGCCAGGCCGAGGGCGATGTCCTCCTGCCGGCCCGACGGCGGTGCGGCGGCCCAGCGCTGGGCGAGCTGCCGCAGCTCGTTCGGGTCGAACGAGGGTTCCAGCGCCTGGATCCGCTTGGCCAGCGGCGGGTGGGTGGCGAGCCAGGACGCTCGGCCCGCCGCGCCGAAGAGCATGTGCCCCACCTCGTCGCGCTTGGGCGTGCGCAACTCGGAGCCGTCGGAGAGGCCACCGATCTTCTTCAGCGCCCCGGCGATGCCGCTGGTCTGCCGGGTGAACTGCACGGCGGAGGCGTCGGCGAGGTACTCCCGCTGCCGGGACACCGACGCCTGGATGAGCCGACCGGCGAGCACCCCGATGTACCCGGCCACCAGCAACGCCAGCCCGACCAGCATGAACGGCAGGGCACCGCCGTTGTTGTTGCTGCTGCGGCTCCGTCCGCCGAGGGCGCCGGCACGGGCCAGGCCCCGACCGACCACGGTCAGGAACAGGATGCCGAACAGCAGGCCCATCAGCCGGATGTTGAGCCGCATGTCGCCGTTGACCACGTGGCTGAACTCGTGGGCGATGACTCCCTGGAGTTCGTCGCGGTTGAGTCGTTGCAGCGCGCCCCGGGTGACCGCGACGGCCGCGTCGGACGGGCTCCAGCCCGCCGCGAAGGCGTTGATCGCGGTCTCCTCGGGCAGGATGTAGACCTCGGGCACGGGTACGCCGGAGGCCAGCGCCATCTCCTCGACGACGTTGCGCAGCCGCCGCAGCTCCGGGTCGGTGGTGTCCGCCGGCACCGGCACCCCGCCCAGCTCGCGGGCCACCTTCCCGCCACCGCCGCGCAGCGTGAGCGTACGCACCGTCGCGGCCAGCCCGATCGCGGCGACGGTGGCCAGGGTGACCATCACGACCAGCCCGGCGAGCTGGGGTGGGTTGCTGGTGCCGACGTTGAAGGCGAACACCGTCGCGAGGTTCACCACCACCACGATGCCGACCACGGCCAGGACGAACAGCAGGACCAGCCGGGTCGACAGCCGGCGGACCTGACGCTGTCGTTCGAAGAAGTTCATCGGTTCCTCAGAACGACACCTGCGGGGCGTTGCGCTGCGTCGGGTCGTCCGGCTGGAACAGCGCCGCCGGACCGAACGAGAACATCCCGGCCAGCATGCTCGCGGGGAACACCTCGCGCTTGTTGTTGTAAGCCATCACCGAGTCGTTGTACGCCTGCCGCGCGAAGGCGACCCGGTTCTCCGTGGAGGTCAGCTCCTCGGAGAGCTGCATCATGTTCTGGTTGGCCTTGAGGTCCGGGTATGCCTCGGAGAGCGCGAACAGTCGGCCCAGGGTCGCGCTCAGCGCGTTCTCCGCGCCGCTGAGCTGCTGCATCGCCGCCGGGTCGCCGGGAGCGGCCGACGCGGCGGTCTGCGCGTTGACGGCGTTGTTACGCGCCGAGATGACCGCCTCCAGCGTCTCCCGCTCGTGCTTGAGGTATCCCTTGGCGGTCTCCACCAGGTTGGGGATCAGGTCGTGCCGGCGGACCAGTTGCACGTCGATCTGGGCGAAGGCGTTGCGGTACGCGTTGCGGGCCCGGACCAGCCCGTTGTAGATCGACACGCCGAAGCCGAGCACTGCTACGACGATCACCACCAGACACAGCAATCCGATGATCAGTTCCATGGCCGCTCCCTCGGTTGCACGTCGGTTCCAGCGCTCATGATCGTACGGGCGACAGTCCAGAGCTGCCCGTTCTCCCCTGAGGTGTACGCCCGGTGAGGGCGGGACCGCCATGCGTCCCGCCCGCACCCGACTGTCGGATCAGCGTTCGGCCCGGTACGCCTTGACCGCGCTGTCGCCGATGTCCCAGAGGGCGATCGCGGCGATCACCACGATGCTGATCCGGCTGACCATGGCGAGGCCGCCGTCGCTCAGCCAGGTGAAACGGTCGACGAACTCCGGGTTGAGCAGCCGTTCCTCCTGCAACAGCCAGATCGCCGGACCCGCGAAGCCCAGGTTGAGCAGGACGTTGACGCCGACCAGCGGCCAGGTCCACCGGCGGGCCCGGTACTTGGCGAACTCCAGACCGATGCTGGCGACCAGGACCACGAGGAACACCGGCAGCCAGAACGTCCAGAGCGCCGGGTCGAGGATCGGCAGCCGGTCGCCGCCGTCACCGATCACCCGCTGGAACTGCTGCCAGGGCAGGAAGGCGATGGTGAGGCCGAGGAACACGATCGAGGCCACCGTGTCGGTGAGGGTGACGTCCCGCTCGACGGGCTCCTCGGGCAGGTGGTCGACGGTCCACTCCGGCAGGTGCAGCGGGGTGCCCAGCCGTTCCATCACCGCGAAGACCAGCGTCACCCAGAAGCCGATGTGCACCGCGACGTTGAACGCCGCCCCGATGCCCTCGCCGATGGCGCCGGCCGGGTTCTCGGCGGTGGTGGTCTCCAGCACGCCCATCAGCACGCCGACCACGGCGGGCACGGTGCTCAGCAGCACGATCATCAGGCGTTGCCAGGCCGGGTAGTACTCCGGGCCGATGAGCTGGAGTCTCCGGTCGTGGTAGCGGGCCGCCAACTGTGCCGGGTCGCCCAGCTCGGTGAGCACCTCGCGCTCGGCGGTGGTGGCGTCGAGCCCGGCGGCGGTCCGGCCGTCGATCATGTCGGCGATCGACGCGCGCAGCTCGTCGGCGATCTCCGCACGCCGTCCGGTCGGCACGGAACGCAGCGTCGCGGCGAGATACCGGTCGGTCAGGGAGGTCGTCATCGCGGGGCTCCTTCGATCAGGTCGGTGAGGGAGGTCTGCACGGCGGAGAGGTCGTCGAGCAGTCGGCGCAGCACCTGCTCGCCGGACTCGCTGGTGCGGTAGAACTTGCGCGGCCGGCTCTCCTCGGTGTTCCACTCGCTGCTCAGGAGCCCCTGCTCCTCAAGCCGACGCAGCAGTGGATAGAGGGTGTTGGCGTCCACCGGGAAGCCGTGCCCGGTGAGTCGTTGCAGGAGCGCGTAGCCGTAGTCGGGTCGGCGCAGCGCGACCAGGCTGGCCACCACCACCGTTCCCCGGCGTAGCTCCTGGAGGTGTGTCCGCAGGACGTCGTCGCTGACCATGCGCCACACGATAGTGTGTGCCACACAGCATTGTCCAACTCGCAATAGTGTCTGCTGCACGACATGGTGTCGGGACGAGGCGTTTCACGTCACAAGATAAAACTTTGCAGAGACTGCATCTTTGGTTCTACAGTTCTGCCGTGACCTCGGAAGACTCGACCTCGCTGGGCCGACGCGACCGCAAGAAGCGGCAGACCCGGGCCGCCCTCGCCACCGCCGCGCTGCGCCTGGTCGCCGAACGCGGACTCGACCAGGTCACCGTCGAAGAGATCAGCGAGGCGGCCGACGTCTCCTCGCGGACCTTCTTCAACTACTTCCCGACCAAGGACGACGCCCTGATCGGCGACACCGAGGCCGACCGGGAGGTGGTGCTGGCCGCGTTCGCCGCCGCACCCGCGCACCTGCCGGCGCTGGAGGCGCTCCGGCGCGCCTTCTCCGAGGTCGTCGACGAGGTGCAGGGCAACGCCGAACTGTCACTGCTGCGGATGCGGGTGGTCAGCCAACACCCGGTGCTGCTGGCCCGCCTGATCTCCGGCAACGCGGTCACCGAACGGGCGCTGGTCGAGGCGGTCGCCGCCCGGACCGGATGTCCGGCCACCGACGCGTACCCGGCGCTCGTCGTCGCGGTCGCCGGAGCCGCACTGCGTACCGCGATGATCCGCTGGGCGACCTGCGACGGCGTCGGCTCCCTCGCCGCGCTGCTCGACGAGGCGTTCGCCACCGTCGCGGCGGGAGTGCCCGACCCGCGTACCGGCTGACCGCCGCCGCACACCGACCTGCCACCACCCCCGGGCGCGACCGTGCCCCGGGCAGAACCACGCGTGAGGAAGCGTCCATGACCGCAACAACCGAGCCGATCGACGCCCCCGAGTCGGGTGGCGGCGCGATGTCCCGCCGGGAGATCCTCCAGGCCCTCTCCGGGCTGATGGTCGGCATGTTCGTGGCGATTCTCGCCTCGACGGTGGTGGCGAACGCGCTGCCCCGCATCATCGCCGACCTACAGGGCAGCCAGACCGTCTACACCTGGATCGTGACCAGCGAGCTGCTGGCGATGACCGCCACCGTGCCGCTCTGGGGCAAGATGGCCGACCTCTACAGCAAGAAGCTGCTCATCCAGCTCTCCCTCGGCCTGTTCGTGGTCGGCTCGCTGATCGCCGGACTCTCCCGCACCGTCGAGGTGCTGCTGTTCAGCCGGGTGGTGCAGGGCATCGGCGCGGGCGGCATGACCGCGCTGGCGATGATCGTGATGGCGGCCATGATCCCGCCGCGCGAACTCGGCCGCTACGCCGGCATCTTCGGCGCCGTCTTCGGCGTCGGCACCATCGCCGGACCGCTGATCGGCGGCGTCCTCGTCGACACCTCCTGGCTGGGCTGGCGCTGGTGCTTCCTGATCGGTGTGCCGTTCAGCATCGTCTCCATCGTGCTGCTCCAGCGCACCCTGCACCTGCCGGTCACCCGCCGCCGGGTACGCATCGACTGGGCCGGCGCGGCCCTGATCACCGCCGGGGTGTCCACGCTGCTGATCTGGTCCTCGCTGGCCGGGCACAAGTTCGCCTGGGCCTCCGGCTGGACCGCGCTGATGGTCGTCGGCGGCCTGGCGCTGCTCGGCGCGGCGATCTGGGTCGAGGCCCGGGTCCCCGAGCCGATCATCCCCCTCAAGATCTTCCGCAGCCGGACCGTCGCGCTGACCACCATCGCCAGCATGCTGGTCGGCGTCGCCCTCTTCGGCGGCACCGTGTTCCTGTCTCAGTACTTCCAGACCTCGCTGGGCAAGTCACCGACCATCGCCGGACTGATGAGCCTGCCGATGATCCTCGGACTGCTCGTCTCCTCCACGGTCGCCGGCCAACTCATCACCAAGTACGGCCGGTGGAAGGCGTACCTGGTGGCCGGGGCCGCCGTGATGGTCGTCGGCATGCTCCTGCTGTCCACCATCGGCACCGACACCCCGCTGCCGCTGCTCTTCACCTACATGGCGATCCTCGGCACCGGCGTCGGCATGCTCATGCAGAACCTGGTGCTGGCGGCGCAGAACGACGTACCCGCCCACGAACTGGGCGCGGCCACCTCCGTGCTGACCTTCTTCCGCAGCATGGGTGGCGCGATCGGGGTGAGCGCCCTCGGCGCGGTCCTGGCCAACCGGGTCACCGGCCTGATGACCGCGCAGCTCGGCCCGGCGGCGGCCCCCGCCGACGGCGGCACCACCGAGGTACCCGACCTCTCCGCGCTGCCCGAGCCGGTGCTGGTGATCGTGCGCGACGCGTACGCCACCGCCACCTCCGAACTGTTCCTCATCGGCGCGCCGATCGCGTTCCTCGCCCTGGTCGCCGTGCTGTTCATCCGCGAGAAGGCGCTGCACACCGTCAGCGGCGACGAGCGGGCCCGCCAGGAGGCCGGCCTGCCGACGCACTGATCGCCACCGACCGCCGATCGCCCCGGGCACTGCCGCCCGGGGCGATCGGTCCTGCCCGCTCGCGCGGCATTGTCGCGCCCGGGGCCGTCCTACTCACCTGCCCGTCCTGCGCGCGCGGCCCTTCTTGTTCGCGGTCGGCCAGCAGGTGGTGCCCTGCCGGAAGGTGCGCTCGACGTAGGCCGCCGGGCCCACCTGGAAGCCGCCGCCGCCGGGCCGGATCGGGTGGCCGGTGAACGACGCCACCCGGGACCACCCGCACCAGGTACGCGCTGGCGGTGAACACCGGGACCAGTCGACCATGCTTGAAAATCAGCAGGACGCCTCCCGCCCTGCGGGGCTGGCCCCGGTTGATCAAGAAGTTCTGATGACGGGAAGGACGGTGTCGGGGGCACGAACTCCTTGGTCATCTGCATCACCCGCCCACTTCTCGGCATAGCGCGCTCTGGTGTGGACGGTCCGGCGGGGAGCTGGCTGCGCCAGCCCGGCTTTTCGTTGTCCGGCTTCGTCGATCATGGAGTTGGGTTCCGCAGCCGAATCGATCATGGAGTTGAGGTTGCTGATATGTGCTGATATGCGCGTTATGGAACTGCCACAACTCCATGATCGGCGGGGCGGGTGTCGGGTGGTGGGGGAGGGGCGGGGTGGTGGGGGAGGGCGGGGTGGTGGGGATGCCTGCGGGGTTCGGGGTGTATGGGGTGGAGCGGCTGCCGGGCGTGGGGCGTTCGCGACCGTGTGGCTGGTGTTACGCCTCGGGACTGGACGCCCACGTGGCGGATCAAGGTGCTTGCCGAGAACGGGCATCACGACGTACGCGTCCGGAACGCTTCCTGGACGAGGCCCGGCTGCTGCGGCGGATGGAGGGCGACCGGCTGGTGCGGGTACGCGCCGTCGGTGAGCTGCCGGACGGCCGGGCCGTACCCGGTGACGGACCTGGCCGACGGGGCAGCCTGTGGGGCCCGTCCACCACCTCGTCGGGTCGGTGCGGTCGGCCGCGCGGACCGGCCCGGCATGATCCGCGACACCCCGGCGGACCGGGGGCGCGCGGCGCGCTGGAACGGTCTCCGGCGGCAGGGTTAGGGTTAGCCCCGACCGTCTCGATCATCCGACCCGGGGGGCTCCGTGGGCGATTCGTTCGCGCATCTGCACGTGCACACGGAGTATTCGATGCTCGATGGTGCGGCCCGTCTCAAGGACCTGTTCGCCGAGGTCAAACGGCAGGGGATGCCGGCCGTGGCGATGACCGACCACGGCAACATGCACGGCGCGAACGACTTCTACAAGCAGGCCATGGCCGCCGGGGTCACCCCGATCCTGGGCATCGAGGCGTACGTCGCGCCGGAGTCGCGCTATCACAAGAAGCGGGTGCGCTGGGGTCGGCCGGAGCAGAAGAGCGACGACGTCTCGGGTAGCGGCGGTTACACGCACAAGACGATCTGGGCGCGCAACAAGACCGGCCTGCACAACCTGTTCACGCTGACCAGCAAGGCGTACACCGAGGGCTACTTCGTCAAGTGGCCCCGGATGGACGCCGAGTTGCTGGCCGAGTACGCCGATGGCCTGATGGCCACCACCGGCTGCCCCTCCGGCGAGGTGCAGACCCGGCTGCGGCTGGGCCACGACGCGCAGGCGCTCGAAGCCGCCGCGAAGTACCAGGACATCTTCGGCAAGGAGAACTACTTCCTGGAGCTGATGGACCACGGCCTGGACATCGAGAAGAAGGTCCGGGACGGGCTGGTCGAGATCGGCCGCAAGCTCGGTATCCCGCCGGTGGTCACCAACGACTCGCACTACACGCACGAGGCGCAGTCCGAGGCGCACGACGTGCTGCTCTGTGTGCAGACCGGCAGCAACGTCGCCGACCCGAACCGGTTCAAGTTCGGCGGCAGCGGCTACTACATCAAGTCCGCCGACGAGATGCGCGACGTGGACCGCTCCGACGTCTGGCTGGAGGGCTGCCGCAACACGCTGCTGGTGGCCGAGCGGGTCGACCCGGCCGGGATGTTCGAGTTTCACAACCTGATGCCGCGCTTCCCGGTGCCCGAGGGCGAGACCGAGGAGTCGTGGTTCCGCAAGGAGACCTTCGCCGGCCTGGGCCGCCGCTACCCGCAGGGCATCCCCGAGGGCCATGTCGTGCAGGCCGAGTACGAGCTGGGCGTCATCATCCAGATGGGCTTCCCGTCGTACTTCCTCGTGGTGGCCGACTTCATCCAGTGGGCCAAGAACCAGGGCATCGCGGTCGGCCCCGGACGGGGTTCGGCGGCCGGTTCGCTGGTCGCGTACGCGTTGGGCATCACCGACCTGGACCCGATCCCGCACGGGCTGATCTTCGAGCGCTTCCTCAACCCCGAGCGCGTCTCCATGCCCGACGTCGACATCGACTTCGACGAGCGTCGGCGCGGTGAGGTGATCAAGTACGTCACCGACAAGTGGGGTGAGGACAAGGTCGCCCAGATCGCCACCTTCGGCACCATCAAGGCGAAGGCCGCGATCAAGGACTCGGCGCGGGTGCTCGGCTACCCGTACGCGGTCGGTGACCGGATCACCAAGGCCATGCCACCGGCCGTGATGGGCAAGGACATCCCGCTCGAAGGCATCTTCGACCCGAAGCACCCCCGGTACGCCGAGGCCGGCGAGATCCGCGGCATGTACGAGTCCGAGGCCGACGTCAAGAAGGTCATCGACACCGCCCGGGGCATCGAGGGTCTGATCCGGCAGACCGGGGTGCACGCCGCCGGCGTGATCATGTCCGCCGAGCCGATCGTCGACCACATCCCGCTGATGCGCCGGGACTCCGACGGGGTCATCATCACCCAGTTCGACTACCCGACGTGCGAGTCGCTCGGGCTGTTGAAGATGGACTTCCTCGGCCTGCGGAACCTGACCATCATCGACGACGCGGTCAAGAACATCCAGCTCAACCACGGCAAGGAACTGGACCTGCTGGCCCTGCCGCTGGACGACAAGGCCGCGTACGAGCTGCTGGCCCGGGGCGACACCCTGGGCGTGTTCCAGCTCGACGGCGGGCCGATGCGGTCACTGCTGCGGATGATGAAGCCGGACAACTTCGAGGACATCTCGGCGGTCCTGGCGCTGTACCGTCCCGGCCCGATGGGCGTGGACTCGCACACCAACTACGCGCTGCGCAAGAACGGCCTCCAGGAGATCACCCCGATCCACCCGGAGCTGGAGGAGCCGCTGCGGGAGATCCTCGCCCCCACCTACGGCCTGATCGTCTATCAGGAGCAGGTGCAGCGCGCCGCCCAGATCCTCGCCGGCTACACGCTCGGCCAGGCCGACCTGCTGCGCCGGGCGATGGGCAAGAAGAAGAAGGAGATCCTCGACAAGGAGTTCGGCCCGTTCCGGGACGGCTGCCGCGAACACGGCTACTCCGACGAGGCCATCCAGAAGGTCTGGGACGTGCTGGTCCCGTTCGCCGGGTACGCCTTCAACAAGGCGCACTCGGCCGCGTACGGGCTGGTGTCGTACTGGACCGCGTACCTGAAGGCGCACTACCCGGCCGAGTACATGGCGGCGTTGCTGACCTCCGTCGGCGACGACAAGGACAAGATGGCCATGTACCTGTCCGAGTGCCGCCGGATGGGCATCCAGGTGCTGCCGCCGGACGTGAACACCTCCGCCGGGCCGTTCACCCCGGTCGGCAAGGAGATCCGCTTCGGTCTCGGCGCGATCCGCAACGTCGGCGCCAACGTGGTGGCGGCGATCATGCGGTGCCGCGACGAGAAGGGCGAGTACGCCGACTTCTACGACTTCCTGTCCAAGGTGGACGCGGTGGTCTGCAACAAGAAGACCATCGAATCGCTGATCAAGGCCGGGGCGTTCGACTCGCTCAAGCACCCGCGCAAGGCGCTGCTCACCGTGCACGCCGACGCCATCGACGCGTACGCCGACGTCAAACGCAAGGAGGCCGTCGGCCAGTACGACCTCTTCGGTTCGGGCTTCGGCGACACCGAGACCGCGACCACCACGACGGTCATGCCCGTCATCAGCGACGGCGAGTGGGACAAGCGCGACAAGCTCGCGTTCGAACGCGAGATGCTCGGCCTGTACGTCTCCGACCACCCGCTGTTCGGTCTGGAGCACGTGCTGAACGCGGCGGCCGACTGCACCATCGCCACCCTGTCCGAGGAGGGCACCGTGCCCGACGGCGCGGTGGTCACGCTCGCCGGCATCCTCTCCGGCGTGCAGCGGCGGGTCACCAAGCAGGGCCGGGCGTGGGCCTCGGCGACCCTGGAGGATCTCGCCGGTGGGGTGGAGGCGCTGTTCTTCCCGAACACCTACGAGGTGATCGGGCAGTACATCGCCGAGGACGCCATCGTGGTGGTCAAGGGCCGGATCGACCGGCGCGACGACACCCCGCGCATCATGGCGATGGACATGCAACTGCCGGACGTCAGCAGCAACCCGGCGAGCAAACCGGTCACCCTGACGATCCCGGTCAACCGACTCACGCCACCGCTCGCCGACCGGCTCAAGGAGACCCTGCTGCTGCATCCCGGCGACACCGAGGTGCACGTGAAGCTGCACCGCAGCGGCCGGGTCGAGACCTGGCGACTGGGCCTGTTCCGCGTCGCCCCCACCACCGCCCTGATGGGTGACCTCAAGAGCGTGCTCGGTCCCGCCAACGTGAGCTGACCCGGGTCGGCCCCTGCACGCGGTGGTGCCGGAGCGGCCCTCGGAACGCGGGCCCGGAGCGTTCGGGGCGCGGGTCGGAGCGTTCGGATTGCAGGTCGCGGCGTTCGAGGCGCGGGCCTCCGGAGCGTTCGGATGTTGCCCGGAGCGATCGAGCTGCGGGTCGGGAGCGGAGCAGGTCGGGGCGCTCGGGGCGCGGCCCGGAGCGTTCGGAGCAGGTCGGGGCGTCCGGGCTGCGGGTCGGGAGCCAGGGTGCGCGGATTGGCGCTGGGGAGCGGGTGTGAGCAGGGCTAACGTCGGGGCGTGGAACTGGAACAGGCACAGAAACTGTGGCAACCGCAGCCCGGGTGGCTGAACACCGCCAGCTACGGGCTGCCGCCGGACCCGGCGTGGGAGGCGTTGCAGGACGCGCTCGCGGCGTGGCGGGCCGGACGCGGCTCCTGGGAGGGCTGGAGCGAGGCGACCGATCGGTCCCGGGCGGCGTTCGCCCAGATGGTCGGCGTGCCGGTGACCGACGTGTCGGTCGGCGCGGTCGTCTCCCAGATGCTGGCTCCGGTCGCCGCCGCACTGCCCGCCGGGGCACGGGTGGTGGTCCCCGAGGTCGAGTTCACCTCCAACCTCTTCCCCTGGCTGGTGCAGGAGGAGCGGGGCGTGCAGGTGCGCACCGTACCGCCGGCCGGGCTCGTCGACGCGATCGACGACGACACCGACCTGGTGGCGTTCAGCCTGGTGCAGTCCGCCGACGGGACGGTGGCCGCGTACGACGAGATCGTCGCGGCGGCCCGGGCGCACGGCGCGCTCGTCGCGGTGGACGCCACCCAGGCGTGCGGCTGGCTGCCGTTTGACGCGAGCCGGGCCGACGTGGTCGTGGCCGGCGGCTACAAGTGGCTGATGGGTCCCCGGGGCACCGGGTTCGCGTACCTCGATCCGGCGCTGCGGGAGCGGCTGCGGCCCGACTCCGCCGGTTGGTACGCGGGCCGCGACCCGCACGCCTCCTACTACGGGCCGCCGCTGCGGCTGGCCGACGACGCCCGCCGTTTCGACATCTCGCCGGCCTGGTTCCCCTGGGTCGGCGCTGCTCCGGCGCTGGAACTGCTGCTGGAGATCGGGGTGCCGGCGGTGTACGCGCACAACGTGGCGCTGGCCAACCGGTTCCTCACCGGCCTGGGGCGACTGCCCGGCGACAGTGCCATCGTCACCGTCGAGGTGCCCGACGCGGAGCACAAGCTGGAACGGGCCGGGGTACGCGCAGCCGTCCGGGCGGGCCGGGTTCGCGCCTCCTTCCACCTCTACACCACCCCCGAGGACGTAGACCTCGCCCTCAACGCCTTGCTGTGATGGAAGGAAGGGTCCCCTGCTGTCGCGTGGTGTATGGCAGGGGGCCCTTCCTAACGCGGTGGAGTCGTTGACGGCCGGCGCCCTCTTGGGGGTGCCGGCCGTCGTGTTCGTGTTCGGGTGGGGGTCAGCTGTTCCAGTGTGCGGCGACGAGGTCGGCGGCTTGCTGTTCCCATTGGGCGTAGTGGTCGGGGAACGCCGACACCTGGACGGTCTGCGCGGCGACGGTCAGCGGCATGTTCTGCCAGCCGTCGACCTGCTTGAGGCCCTTGAGGAAGGCGAGGGTGGCGTATTCGGGGTCGGTGATCTGTTCGACCGTGCCCCAACCGCTGGACG
>NZ_JBITKM010000001.1:907400-964918 GCF_044461025.1 Micromonospora sp. NPDC049900 | reverse complement strand
GTGGTCGCCGCACCCGGCACCAGCGCCCCCCAGACTTTCCTCGACAAGGGGAAGCAAGAACGCCGCCGGCCGGCACCCGCAACCTGGGGTGCCGGCCGGCGGCGTCTCCCGTGCCTGCGAGATGCGGCACCGCGCGGGGGTGGGAGGTGAGGAGGGGACCCTTCCTCTACACCAGGCGTTAGCGGGGGACCCCTCCTTACAAAACAACCCCACCGCGCAACCCCGCCGCGCAGACCTGCCCACCACGCGAACAGACCCCGAGCGAGCCCACAGCGAACGGGAACAACGAGCGGTGGAGCGTCGTTGTATCGGGCGTCGGTGTGATCCAGTGTCCCCGGGCCTCACCTAAATTGCCGTCGCGGAATACCGTTCGGCTGGAGCCGCGTCGCGCCACTCGCCGAGAGGCGACCTGCACACCGACCTGCTGGCCGGCACCCCTCGGGGTGCCGGCCGGTCGTGTTTCAGTCGGACAGGTCGAGGGCGGTTACCACGTCACCGAGTACGACCACGGCGGGCGGGCGCAGTCCTGCGTCGGCCACGGCGGCGGCTACCTCGCCGAGCGGGGCGCGTACGACCCGCTCCGAGCCGGTGGTGGCTTCCTGGATCACGGCCGCCGGGGTGTCGGCCGGTCGGCCGTGCGCCAGCAGAGTGGCGGTGATCTTCGGCAGGTTCTTGAGCCCCATCAGGATCACCAGCGTGCCCCGGAGACCGGCCAGGGCCTCCCAACGCACCAGCGAGTCCGGCGAGTCGGGCGCGACATGGCCGGACACCACCGTGAACTCGTGGGCCACGCCCCGGTGGGTTACCGGGACGCCGGCCGCTGCGGGGGCGGCGATGGAGCTGGTCACGCCGGGCACCACGGTCACCGGTACGCCAGCCTCCGCGCAGGCCAGCAGTTCCTCACCGCCACGGCCGAAGACGTACGGGTCGCCGCCCTTGAGCCGGACCACGAAGGCCCCGGCCCGTGCCCGGTCGACCAGGATCTGGTTGATCTCCTCCTGGGTACGGGACGGGCCGTACGGGATCTTGGAGGCGTCCACCAGTTCCACGCCGGTGCGCAGTTCGTCGAGCAGCAGGCCGGGCACCAGCCGGTCGGCGACCACGACGTCTGCCTCGGTGAGCAGCCGCCAGCCCTTGAGCGTGATCAGTTCGGCGTCGCCCGGCCCCGCACCGACAAGGGCGACCTCGCCGCCTCGACCCGTCCGGGTGTTAACAAGGGGCCCTTCCTCTACCTGAGGCGTTAGTAAGGTGCCCTTCCTTACGTGCAGGAGGGTGCGGATGGCGTCTCGGACGGTCATCGCGCGGTGCGGGTCGCCGCCGCCGAGGACGCCCACGGTGACCGGGCCGTGCCGGGTCACCGCCGGGGTCCAGGCGGTCGCCGCCTCGCGGTCGTCGGCGCGTACGCAGAAGATCCGCCGCTCGGCGGCGGCGGCGCTGACCGTGGCGGCGGCGACCGGATCGTCGATGGCGACCTGCACCAGCCAGGCGCCGTCGAGGTCCTCGGGGACGAAGCGGCGCTCTGCCCAGCGCAGCCGTCCGGCGTCGGCGTGGGCGCGCAGTGCCGGACTGATCTCGGGCGTCACCAGCAGCACGTCCGCGCCGGCGTCGAGCAGGGCGGGTACCCGGCGGGTGGCCACCGTTCCCCCGCCGACCACGACCACCGGCAGGCCGGCCAGGCGCAGTCCGAGCGGGTAGGGGTTCACGCTCACTTCTCGGCCACCCCGGCCGAGTCGAAGGTGGCGACCTCGTGCAGCACCCGGGCCGCGCCGGTGACCACGGGCAGGGCCAGCAGGGCGCCGGTGCCCTCGCCCAGCCGCAGGCCGAGGTCGATCAGCGGGGCCAGGCCGAGTCGGCGCAGCGCGACGGTGGCGCCCGGCTCGGCGGAGCGGTGTCCGGCGATCATCGCGCCGACCGCGTCGGGGGCGAGCGCCGCGGCGACGAGTGCGGCGGAGACCGCGATCACGCCGTCCAGCAGCACCGGTACGCGTTGCGCGGCGGCGCCGAGCACGAACCCGGTCAGGGCGGCGTGCTCCAGCCCGCCGACGGCGGCGAGCACTCCCAGTGGGTCGTCCGGGTCGGGGGCGTGTCGGTGCAGCGCGGCCCGCACCACCTCGATCTTGTGCTGGTACGTCGGGTCGTCCACGCCGGTGCCCCGGCCGGTCGCCTCGGCGGCGTCGACGCCGGTGAGGGCGGCGATGAGCGCGGCGGCCGGTGTGGTGTTGCCGATGCCCATGTCCCCGGTGAGCAGGATCCTCGCGCCCGCGTCGATCAGCTCTCCGGCGACCCGGATGCCGACCTCGATCGCCGCCGTGGCCTCCTCGCGGGTCAGCGCGGCGGTGACGGTCAGGTCGCGGGTGCCTCGGCGTACCGGGGCGGTGACGAGTCGGGGCAGGCCGTTGTTGGTGTCCGCGTCGGTCGGGTCGGGGGCGGGCAGCGGGGTGGCCACCCCGACGTCGACCACGGTGACCGAGGCACCGGCCTGCCGGGCGAACGCGTTGACGACGGCGCCGCCGGCCAGGAAGTTGCCGACCATCTGCCCGGTGACCTCCTGCGGCCAGGGGCTGACCCGTTGGGCGTGCACGCCGTGGTCTCCGGCGAAGATCGCCACTGCGGCCGGGGTCGGCAGCGGCGGCGGGCAGGTGCCGGCCAGGCCGGCGAGGCGGACGGACAGCTCCTCCAGGGCGCCGAGCGAGCCGGCCGGCTTGGTCAGCCGGGCCTGCAACTGGCGGGCCGCGGTCATCGCCGGCTCGTCGAGCGGGCCGATCGCCGCGATGGTGGTCTCCAGCATCATGCCTCCAGGATCCCCGCCAGCACCTCGATGAACGCGTCCGTGGTCGCCCGATCCCGTACGGCGATCCGCAGCCAGTCTGGTCCGAGTCCGGGGAAGGTGTCGCCCCGACGTACCGCCCAGCCGTGTTCGCGCAGGTCGGCGCGGAGCCGGTCGGCACCGGGCCGGTGCACGAGGACGAAGGCGCTGGCCGGGCGGCCGGCGACGCGTACGCCGGGCAGGGTCGACAGCCGGTCGACCAGGTGGGCGCGGTCGGCGGCGAGTTGTGCGGCGATGGCGCGTTCGGCCTGGACCGCGACGTCGGTGGCGCAGGCGGACGCGGCGGCCAGGGCGGGGGTGGCGACCGCCCAGAGCGGCTGTACGGCGGCGAGCCGTGCCAGCAGCGTCGCCTCGCCGAGCAGGTAGCCGATCCGGAGTCCGGCGAGTCCCCAGGTCTTGGTGAGGCTGCGGACGACCAGCAGCCCGGGCAGGTCACGCCGGGCGGCCAGCGACTCGGGTTCGCCGGGTACGTCGGGCGCGGCGGTGGTGTCGGCGAACGCCTCGTCGATCACCAGGACCCGGCCGGGGCGGGCCAGGGCGGCCAGGTCGGCGGCGGGGTGCAGGACCGAGGTGGGGTTGGTCGGGTTGCCGATCATGACGAGGTCGGCGTCGGCCGGGATCCGGTCGGGGTGCAGCCGGAAGTCGTCGGCCGCGTCGAGCAGGACCCGCTCCACGGTGTGCCCGGCGGCCCGCAGCGCGGCCTCCGGTTCGGTGAACTGCGGGTGCACCACCACCGGTCGGCGTACCCCGCGCAGCGCCTGGGCCAGTAGCACGAAGCCCTCGGCGGCACCGGCGGTGAGCAGCACCTCCTCCGGCGGGCGGCGATGTCGGGCGGCGACGGCGGCGCGGGCCGGACGCGGGTCCGGGTAGCCGGCGAGGTCGGCCAGGGTGGCTCTGATCGGGTCGGCCAGCCAGGTCGGCATCGGGGCGCGCCGGACGTTGACGGCGAGGTCGACCAGGCCGTCGCCGACCTCCGCGTCACCGTGGTGCGCGAGGTCGGGTCCGGGGGTCGGGTGGGACGCTCCGGTGAGCGGACCGTGCATGCCCGCGATCCTGCCGGGAAGGCGGCGCGGGCGACAGCAGCGGGTGGCGTGCTCCGCATCACCACTGATCACTTCATGAGTATTTCTCATGTACGAATCGGAAATGTCATAACTTGTCGGTGTGAGTAATCGACCCCTTGCCGCCGCAGGTCGACTCGTTCCTCTCCTCCGCGCCGGGCTGATCGCCGGTGTCGTCGTCGCCGCCGTCGCGTACCCCGTGGTCGCCGTGACCGGCCTCGGCGCCAAGGCCACCGCGCACGCCGTGGAGAGCAAGACCCGCCTGCTGGCCACCGCCCTGCCCGCCGAGACCTCCTACCTGTACGCGCCCGACGGCAAGACCCTGCTGACCATGTTCTTCGAGGAGTACCGGCAGTACACCAAGGTGGCCGACATCTCCCCGCACATGCAGCAGGCGATCGTCGCCGCCGAGGACAACCGCTTCTACCAGCACCACGGCGTCGACCCGAAGGGCGTCGGCCGTGCCTTCGTGGCCAACGCCCGCTCCAGCGGCGTCTCCCAGGGCGCCTCCACGCTGACCATGCAGTACGTGCGGATGGCGCTGCGGGACAGCGCCACCACGCCCAAGGAGGTGCAGGAGGCCACCGCGCAGACGCCGATCCGCAAGGTCAAGGAGATGCGGATGGCGGTCGACCTGGAGAAGGAGTTGAGCAAGGAGGAGATCCTGGAGCGCTACCTCAACTCGGCGTACTTCGGTCACCGCGCGTACGGCATCTACGCCGCCAGCGAGATCTTCTTCTCCAAGACGCCGAAGGAACTCACCCCGGTCGAGGCGGCCACCCTCGCCGGTCTGGTGAAGTCCCCGTCGCAGTACGACCCGGCCAGCTCGGACCAGAAGGACGCCACCACGCGGCGCAACTACGTGCTCGACAACATGGCGCGGCTGGGCTACCTGTCGCCGAACGCCGCCCAGGCGGCCAAGGGCGAGCCGATCCGGCTGCGGTTGACCTACCCGCCCAACGACTGCGCGGCGGTGCCGGAGAAGTGGAACAGTTGGGGCTTCCTCTGCGACTACCTCAAGAACTGGTGGAGCGCCCAGCCCGCGTTCGGCAAGAACCGCCTGGAACGCCTGGACAAGCTGCGGCGGGGCGGCTACCGCATCGTGCTCAGCATGGATCCGAAGGTCCAGGAGGCGGCGGAGAAGAACGTCGGCACCGAGGGCAACACCGGCAGCCCGTTCGCCAACGGCATCGTGGTCTCCGAGCCGGGCACCGGCCGGGTCAAGGCGATGGCGGTGAACCGTACCTACTCGCTGAAGGTGGACGAGAACCCGCTCAGCTCCAACCCGGAGGCGGGCCCGAACGTCCGGGCCAACTACCCGAACACGGTGGCGCCGCTGATGGGCGGCGGTGACCTGCCGGGCTACCAGGCCGGGTCGACGTTCAAGATGTTCCCGATGCTGGCCGCGCTGGACGCCGGCATGACGCTGAACACCACCTTCAACGCGCCGCACAGCTACCGCTCCGAGATCTACGACGGCTGGCAGCCCTCCAACGCCAGCGGCGCGATGAGCGGTACGCAGACCATGTGGTCCGGCTTCGGCAAGTCGGTGAACACCTACTTCGTCTGGCTGGAGGAGCAGGTCGGGGCGGAGAAGGCCGTCCGGCTCGCCGAGCAGTTGGGGCTGCGCTGGCGTACCGACGTGGACCGCGACCACGCCTCACCGGCGAAGGCGAACAAGTGGGGCGCGTTCACGCTCGGCGTCTCCGACGCCACCCCGCTGGAGATGGCCAACGCGTACGCGGCCATCGCCGCCGACGGGCGCTACTGCGAGGCGATCCCGGTGAACGCGATCTACAACCGGGACGGCACGCCCGCGATGTTCACCACCCCGGGCGGCATCCAACGCGAGATCGCCAAGCCGCGCTGCCGCCAGGTGGTCGACGCCGACGCGGCACGGGCCGCGACCGACGCGGCACGCTGTCCCACCGGGGACACCCCGGCCAGGGGAAGCTGCGGTGGCTGGTCGACCGCGGACAGCGTGCGCGGCACGGTGGGCCGCCCGGTGGCCGGCAAGACCGGTACCACGGACAGCACCCGGTCGGCCTGGTTCGTCGGCTACACCCCGGAACTGGCCGCGGCCAGCTTCATCTCCGATCCGGACAACCCGTTCAACGCGGTCGGCGACGGTCAGTCGCAGATCCCGATCGCGGCGGTGTCGAACACGCTCCGCGACGCCCTCAAGGGCACCCCGACGCGGGACTTCGTACCGCCGTCGGACCGGATAGTCGGCTGAGGACCGGCACACGCCGGAGCGCCGCTCAGGCCGGCGCTCCGGCGGCCGGTTCGGCTGCCACCACACTGGCCGGCGCGATCGGGACACCCAGGTCGGGACCGGCCGGAATCGCGGCCGGCTCGGTGGCCGCGGCGGCGACCAGGCGCGCGCCGATCCGGGGGTACGCGGCCCAGTGCGGGACGAGTTGGGAGGCGTGCACGCCGCGCCAGACGAAGCCCTCCGGCGCGCCACCCGCCCAGCCCCACGCCGGACGTGGCCCACCCCGCGGGGTGAGCACCGCACGGTGTTCCTTGTGCCCGGTCACCACCTCGCCCCGGTTCGCCACCACGCTGTCGCTCTGGGCGGTCGCCTCGCGGTAGCCGACCACCAGACCGTCCCGGATGCTGCCGATCGCGTCGAGCACGCCGCACATCGGCAACCCGTCGAGTTCCCGGGCCAGCCAGAGCAGCCCGGTCCCCTCGGCGACGACCGGCCGACCGGTACGCGCCAACTCGGCCACCGCGATGCAGAGCCGCCGGTTGGCGGAGAGCTGCGCGGCGTACGACTCGGGCAGCGCGCCGCCGACCACCAGCGCCCGGGTGCCGGTCGGCAGCACCTCGTCGACGAACGGGTCGAGCGTCACCACCTCGGCACCGGCGGCGCGCAGCAGCTCGGCGGTCTCGGCGTGGCTGAAACTGCCGCCCGGTCCACCGGCCACCGCGACCAGAGGGCGTCCGGCACCGGCCGGCAGCGGCGGGGCGACGGCCTCCTCCGGCTGCGGCGACCACGGCGACACCGCCAGTTCGGGGGCCGACCGGGCCAGCCCGAGCAGTCGTTCCAGGTCGACGGTGGCGGCCACCGCCTCACCGAGTCGGCGGACCGCCCGGGTGGCCTCGCCGCCCTTCTCCAGCACCGGCATCACCCCGTGCCGTCGACTCGGCAGCACGGCCGGCAGGTCCTGGCGACGCAGCGCGCCGTAGACGGGTACGCCGATGTCGTCGAGCGCCTCGCGCAGCAGCGTCTCGTGCCGGGCCGAGGCCACCCGGTTGAGGATCACGCCACCGATCCAGAGCTGCTCGTCGTAGGCCCGGAAGCCGTGCACCAGGGCGGCCACCGACTGACCCATCGCCGCGACGTCGACCACCATCACGACCGGGCTGCGCAGAGCGGTGGCGACCGCCGCGGTCGACTCGGTCTCGCAGCGTCCGCTGAGGCTGTCGTAGAGGCCCATGCTGCCCTGCACCACGGCGAGCCCGGTGTCGGCGGCACCGTGCAGCAGCAGCGGCGCGAGCCGGTCGGTGCCCATCAGCCGGGGGTCGAGGGTGCGTCCGGGTCGACCGGCGGCGAGCCCGAGGTAGGCGGCGTCGACCGGATCCGGACCGATCTTGAACCCGGCCACGTCGAGGCCGCGGTCGGCGAACGCGGCGAGGATGCCGATCGCCAACGCGTTCTTGCCGTGCCCCGACGAGGGGGCACTGAGCACCAGACGCGGCACGACGGTCATCATCGACTCCTCGCGAGCGGAGAGCGCGCCGACCGTCGGCGCGCCCCGTGCGCGTGACGATAACCCACGCCGGACGCCCGTAGGCGCCGCCCGGCGTCCCGATCCGCTTCGATCCGCCCGACCGGAGCGGACCGCCCCGGAGCCGACACGCTCCGTCGTCGACCGGCCCGTCTCCCGGCCGTCACGTCGACCGGCGGGGCGGCGCAGTGGCGCCCGTCATACGGGTAGCCTCGTGGCGTGTACCGGTTCCTGCTGACACCGCGCTGGCTGGGCATCCTCGCGCTGACCCTGGTCCTCGCCTCGATCATGGTGATGCTCGGCAACTGGCAACTGGACCGCTACCACGGTCGGACGGCGGTCAACGAGCGCATCGACGCCGGCCTACGGATGGACCCGGTGCCGTTGCGTGAGGCGGTGCCCGCGCCGAGCGGTGGCCCCGGCAGCGTCGGCCCGGCACCGGCCGAGGACCGGACCTTCATCCGGGTGATCGCCACCGGCCGGTACGACACCGACAACGTGGTCCTCGTCCGGGGCCGGACGGTGGACAGCAAGGTCGGCTTCGAGGTGCTCACCCCCCTGGTGCTGGCCGACGGCACCGCCGTCCTGGTCAACCGGGGCTGGATCCCACCGGCGCCGGGCGGGGCGATGGCGCAGCCCGAGGTGCCGGCGACACCGCCCGGTGAGGTGACCGTCGAGGGCCGGGTGCACGCCAGCGAGAGCGGCTCCGGGAACGTGGCCCGCCGCGAGGGCCGGTTGGAGACCCGTCGGGTCGCCGTTCCGCAGCTCGCCGCGCAGATGCCGTACCCGGTGCACGGGGCGTACGTGCTGCTCGACGAGCAGACCCCGGCCGCCGACCCGGTGTTCCGGGCGGTGCCGGTGGGGCACGCCAACAACTGGCAGAACCTCGGGTACGTGGTGCAGTGGTGGATCTTCGCGGCGATGACGCTGTTCGGCTACGGCTGGATCGCCCGCCGGGAGGCCCGCCGACTGGCCGGGATCAGCGACGACGACCGTCCCCGCGACCGGGCCGCCGACCCGGTACCGAGCAGCTCCGCCGCGAGCAGCTCTGCCCCGACCAGCCCGGCCTGAGCCGGTCAGCCGCCCGCGCGGCCGGCGTGGATGGCGCGTACGGCGTCGATGGTGTCGGCCTCGGCGGCGGTCTTGTCGTCGCGGTAGCGGACCACCCGGGCGAACCGGAGCGCCACCCCACCCGGATAGCGTGAGCTGGTCTGCACCCCGTCGAAGGCGATCTCCACGACCTGCTCGGGCCGGACCCGCACCAGCCAGTCCCCGCGCTCCACGGCGAGCTCCAGGAAGCGTTCGGTCTGCCAGCGCAACAGCTCGTCGGTGAGCCCCTTGAAGGTCTTGCCGAGCATCACGAACCCGCCGGTGGCCGGATCACGCGCACCGAGGTGCAGGTTCGACAGCCAGCCGCTGCGCCGGCCACTGCCCCACTCCACGCCGAGCACCACCAGGTCGAGGGTGTGTCGGGGCTTCACCTTCACCCAGGCCGCACCGCGCCGACCCGCGTCGTAGGGTGCGTCGGGCGACTTCACCACGACGCCCTCCTGCCCGGCGTCGAGCGCGGCGGCGAACGCCGCGCCGGCCTGCTCCGGCCCGTCCACCTCGATCCGCCCGACCAGCACCGACGCGTCGACCGTGGCGGCGAGCGCGGCCCACCGCTCGCGGCCGGGCAGGTCGATCAGATCCGTGCCGTCGAGGTGCAGCAGGTCGAAGAAGTACGGCGTGAGCACGGTCTCGCCGGTCCGGGCGGCGGCGGCACGGACCGCCGGAGCGACGGACGCCCCGCCGCCCCGCCGGGCGGCGGCACTCGACGTCTGCTGGAACGGCAGCGGTCGGCCGGTGGCGTCCAGCCCGATCGCCTCCCCGTCGAGCACCAGCTCGCGGGCGGGCAGGGCGCGGACGGCGGCGACCACCTCCGGCACCCGGCCGGTGATCTCGTCGAGGCTGCGGGTGAACACGGCGATGTCGTCGCCGCTGCGGTGCACCTGGATGCGGATGCCGTCCAGTTTCACGTCGACCACGGCGGGGGTGCCGGTGGCGGTGAGCGCCTCGTCGACCGTGGCGGCGCTCTGCGCCAGCATCGGGGCGAGCGGTCGCCCGACCCGCAACCCGAACTCGGCCAGTGCCGGGGCACCGCCGTCGAGCGCGGCCACCGCGACCGCCCGCAGGTCACCGGCGAGCAGCAGGGCCCGGCGTACCGCGCCGACCGGCACCTCGGCGGCCCGGGCGATCGCGTCGGCCAGCAGCCCGGCCTGGGCGCCCTGCCGCAGTTCGCCGAGGAAGAGGCCGGTCAGCACGCGCTGCTCCTCGGTGGTGGCGGCGGTGTAGAGCGCGGCCACCAGATCGCGGCGGCGGGCCTGCGAGCCCGCGCCGTGCACCGCGGCGATCTCGTCGATGGCCGCGTCGACCCCGGCCACGGTCAGCGTCGCCTCGGCCGCCGGTGGTGGCAGGTCGCGCAGTGCGGCCCAGCCGACTCCGGTCTGTCGTTGGCGCAGCTCGCCCGCGAGCCAACCGGCTCCGGCCGCCACCTCGTCCGGGTCCAGCCGGCGCAGGGCGTCGGCGAGCAGCTCGACCTTGGCCCGTCGGCCGCTGACGGCACCGACGGCTGCGGAGGTGGCAGCCAGGTCGAGGAAACGCACGTCCTCATCCTGCCAGCCACCCCCGACAGCGGGTGTCACCTGCGCGGGAGCTGCTCCGGCGGGTCAGGCCGGGACCGGCTCCTCGACCCGCAGACCGCGCGCGCGGACCTCCTCGGCGATGCGGGACAACGACGCGTCCACGGCGACCAGAGCGGCGGACAGCTCGGCGAGCTGTTCCTTGAGCGTGGCCTCGGGCCACGCGGAGACGTCGACGTCCCCCAGAGCGCTGACGGCGGCCTCCAGACGGGCCATCACCTCGTTCGTACGCATGTTCGAGAGGCTACAACAGCCGCGCGTCCGACACGCCGGAAACAGCCACCATTCGCGCGAAAGTCACCGAGTCGGTGCCGTGCCCGCCTCGGCCACCTTGGCCAGCAACAACGCCTCCGCCAGGCAGACCCGGGCGAACTCGCCCAGGTGCAGGCTCTCGTTCGGCCCGTGCGCCCGCGCGTGCGGGTCCTCCACCCCGGTCACCAGGATCGCGGCCTGCGGGAACATCTCCTGGAAGGTGGCGATGAACGGGATCGACCCGCCGACGCCGATGTCCACCGGATCGGTGCCCTCCCAGGCGGCGCGGAAGGCCGCGCGGACCGCGTCGTAGACCGGGCCGGAGGCGTCGATGACGCAGGGCGCGCCGTCGTGCTCGAAGGTGACGTCGACCTGGGCGCCCCACGGCGCGTACCGCTCCAGGTGGTCACGCAGCGCGAGGTACGCCTGCTTCGGCTCGTCGCCCGGCGCCAGCCGCAGGCTCAGCTTCGCCTTGGCGGCCGGCACCAGCGCGTTCGGCGCCTCGGCGGTGGCCGGGGCGTCGATGCCGAGCACGGCCAGCGCGGGCCGCGTCCAGAGCCGGTCGGTGATCCGGCCGGAGCCGATCAGGCGTACGCCCTCGGCGAGCCCCGCCTCGGCCCGGAACCGGTCCTCGGGGTAGTCGACGCTCGCCTCGTCCCGGCCGACCAGCCCCTCCACCACCACGTTCCCGGCCTCGTCGTGCAGCGTGGCCAGCAACCGGACCAGCGTGGTGAGCGCGTCCGGCACCGCTCCGCCGAACATGCCGCTGTGCACGGCGTGGTCCAGGGTGCGCACCTCGACGAAGCAGTTGACGATGCCGCGCAGCGAGGTGGTCAGCGCCGGTACGCCGACGTCCCAGTTGGTCGAGTCGGCGATCACGATGACGTCCGAGGCGATCGTCTCGCGGTGGTCGGCGAGCAACTGCTCCAGCGAGTCGGAGCCGTACTCCTCCTCCCCCTCGACGAACAGCACCACGCCGACGGGTAGGCGGTCGCCGAAGGCCCGCAACGCGGCGACGTGCGCCATGATGCCGGCCTTGTCGTCGGCGGCACCCCGGGCATAGAGCCGCCCGTTTCGCTCGACCGGCTCGAACGGGTCGGACTCCCACAGCGTCCGGTCCCCGACCGGCTGCACGTCGTGGTGGGCGTAGAGCATGACGGTGGGCGCGCCGGGCGGGGCCGCCCTACGGCCGATCACCGCAGGCTGGCCGCCGGCCCGCACGATCTCGACGTCGAGACCGCAGCCGCGCAGCAGCTCGGCCACCGCCTCGGCGGAGCGCTCCACGTGCGAGTGGTCGAATCCCTCGAAGGCGATGCCCGGGATACGGACGAGGCGTTCCAGGTCGGCCCGGACGCCGGGCAGTTCCCGGGTCACGGCCTCCCGCAACTCGGACTCGGTCATGATCGGTGAGGTCATGACCGGCATGGTATGCCGCCCCGACCTGCGGTTCCCGGCCGAGCCAGATAGTAGTGACGGTCATCGTGCGGCAACCCGGGGTCACCGTCGACCACCAGATCGGCCCGCGCCTGCGTGTCGTCGGCGGCGAAGTGCGCCTGCTCGGTGTCGTGCCACCGGCGCAGCTCCGGCAGGATCTCCGGGCCGTCGCGCGCCACCGCGCGGGCCAGTCGCAGCGGTCGCGGGGCGGTGACGAAGACGGCGAGCGTCAGATCCGGACCGGCGGCGGCCCGGGACGTGCTGACCCCCTCGACGATCAGCACCGACGCCACCGGCACCGACACCGGCTCGGGCCGGAAACATCCGCGCACCCAGTCGTAGCGCCGATACGACCCGGCCCGGCCGGACCGCACCGGCCGCAACACGTCACGCTCCAGCCGGGCCCAGAAGGTGAGCTGGTCGTCCCACCCGTCGAGCAGGTCGTCGGTGTGCACCACCGGCGGTCGTACCGCCTCCGGCCCGAGGCCGTCGAGCGCGTCGGCCAGGCACGCGGCGAACAGCGTCTTGCCCGCCCCACTCGGCCCGTCCACGGCCACCAGCCGGGTACGCCCCAACCGGGCCGGTGCCGCCAGCACCCGCCTCGCCAGCCCGGCGTACGACTCGAAGACCACCACCACGGACACCGACGTTACCGATCGGGTTGTCCCGCACCGCTTCGGACCGCGCGGCGGAGCGCCGCACGGCATGATCGTGCCGTGTCCCATTCCGTGATGAGTCCCGGCGTCGAGGCGTTGCTGGAGCAGGCCCGCTCGGGCATGAACCGGCTGACCCCACAGGAGACGGTGCGGGCCGCCGCCCGGGGTGCCCTCGTGATCGACACCCGCACCGACGGGCAGCGGCGGGAACAGGGCGACCTGCCCGGCGTCATCGTGATCGACCGGACCGTCCTGGAATGGCGGCTGGACCCGGCCAGCGACTGGCGCATCCCCGAGGCCACCAGCTACGACATGGAGGTCGTCGTGGTGTGCCGCCAGGGTTACAGCTCCAGCCTGGCGGCGGCCAGCCTGCGCGCCCTCGGGTTGCACAAGGCGACCGACATGATCGGCGGCGTGGAGGCGTGGCGCTCGGCCGGAATGCCCATCTCCGACCAGCCCGCCGACGTCCGCTACTGATTCACCGCACCGCCGGTGCCGGGCGACGACCTCGCCGCGATTGGTGCGAGCGGTGGCGCTAGCCGGGCACGCCGGGCGGGATGAACGGCAGGTCGGCCGGTGGGCCGGACTCGACGAGCCGACGCAGGGCGGCGGTGTCCAGGTGTTCCTCGACCAGGTCGCCGAGCAGGTCGAGGGTGTGTTCGCGGGCGGCGGCGAAGGAGGTGTCCGGGGCGACCCGGAAGCCGGTCCGACCGGCCATCCGAGCGGCCCGGTCGAGGAACCAGCGGCGGAACTCGTCGGACTCGAAGGTGCCGTGCCAGTGCGTACCGTGCACCACCCCCGACACCATCCCCTCGCCGGCACCGGTCGTGTCCCACAGCAGCGGGATCGCCTCCGGGTCGGTGGCGGAGACGTACCCGTGGTGGATCTCGTAGCCCCGGACCGGAAGCTCCCCGGCGGCGGTGCCGACCGCCTGGCGGACGGTCTTGCGCGGGTCGAAGGTGATCTCGATGGGCAGCAGTCCGAGGCCGTCGACGCTGCCCCGGCGGCTCTCCACCGGGTCGTGGATGGCCCGGGCCAGCATCTGGAAACCGCCGCAGATGCCGAGCAGCGGCCGACCGGCCGCCACGTGCGCGGTGACCGCGTCGGCGAGGCCGGTCTCGCGCAGCCAGGCCAGGTCGGCCACGGTCGACTTGGACCCGGGCAGCACGACCAGGTCGGCGGCGGCCAGTTCGGCCGGTTCGACGGTCAACCGGACCCGCACGCCGGGCTCGGTGGCGAGCGCCTCCACGTCGGTGGCGTTGCTGATCCGGGGTAGCCGCACCACCGCCACGTCGAGCCACTCGGTGCCGCGCGGGGCGGCCGGGCGGCCGAGCACCCGGCCGTAGGCGAGCGAGTCCTCGGCGTCCAGCCACAGGTCCAGCGCCCAGGGCAGGACGCCGTACGTCGGGCGGCCGGTGAGCTGCCGCAGCGTGTCCAGCCCGGGAGCCAGCAGACCGAGGTCACCTCGGAACTTGTTGACCACGAAACCCGCGATCAGGGCCTGGTCGGCGGGTTCGAGCAGGGCCAGCGTGCCGAACATGGCGGCGAACACGCCGCCCCGGTCGATGTCGCCGACCACGATCGTCGGGAACCCGGCGTGCCGGGCCAGCCCCATGTTGACGTAGTCGCCGTCACGCAGGTTGATCTCCGCCGGGCTGCCCGCCCCCTCGCAGATCACCACGTCGTACGCGGACCGTAACTCGGCCAGCGCCGCGTACGCGGTCTCGGACAACCGGGGACGCAGGGTCCGGAACGAGCCGGCGGTCATCGTGTCGACCGCCTCGCCCAACAGCACCACCTGACTGCTCAGGTCGCTACCCGGCTTGAGCAGCACCGGATTGAACCGCAGGTCCGGGGCGAGCCCGCAGGCCGCCGCCTGCATCGCCTGCGCCCGCCCGATCTCACCGCCCCGGCCGTCCGGCCCGACGACCACGGCCGAGTTGTTCGACATGTTCTGCGCCTTGAACGGCGCCACCCGGACGCCCTCCCGGTGCAGCCAGCGGCAGATGCCGGCGGTGAGCACGCTCTTGCCGGCGTCGGAGGTGGTCCCGGCGACCAGCAGGCCACCGCTCACCGCACGCCCGCGAGTCGTCGGGCCACCGCGCCGACCAGCCGACCGACGGTCACCGGATACACCGCCGCGAGGCCCAGCGCGGCCAGGCCGACCGCACCGGAGATCCGGGCGGCCCGAGGCAGGTGCCGGGCCTCCGGACGGGGACCGTCACCGAGGAACGGCCGCACCTCGGACCGACCGAAGTAGACGTTGCGCCCACCGAGCCGGACGCCCAACGCGCCGGCCATCGCCGACTCGCACTGCCCGGCGTTGGGGCTCGGGTGGTCGGCGCGGTCCCGACGCCACACCCGCCAGGCCCGCTCCCGGTCGCCCTTGCCGGCCGGGGCCAGCGCGACGGTCAGCAGGCCGGTCAGCCGGGCCGGCGCCAGGTTCAGCAGGTCGTCGAGCCGGGCGGCCGGGGTGCCGAACCGGGCGTAGCGCGCGTTGCGGTGACCGACCATCGCGTCGAGGGTGTTCACCGCCCGGTAGCCGAGCAGGCCCGGCAGCCCGGCCACGGCACCCCAGAACAGCGGGGCGACCACGGCGTCCGAGGTGTTCTCGGCCACCGACTCGACCGTGGCCCGGGCCAGTTCCGACTCGTCGAGGGTCGACGGGTCCCGGCCACACAGGTGCCCGAGCCGCGCCCGGGCGGCCGGCAGGTCGCCGCCGCGCAGCGCCCGTCCCATGGTCCGCGCCTCGCGCCGCAGGCTCTGCCCGCCCAGCACCGCGAACGTGCCACCGGCCACCAGCACCGCGCGGGCCAGCGGTTGCCGCCGCGTCGCGTACGTGAGGGCGGCCCCGGCCAGCACCGGACCCCCGACACAGAGCGCGGTGTGGGTGCCACCGGCCAGGCGGTGCGGCCGATAGAGCCGACGTTCCAGGGCGGCGGCGGCCCGGCCGAAGCCGGCTACGGGATGGCCGCGACGCGGGTCACCGAAGTACGCGTCCAACGCGTACCCGGCGACGAGTCCCGCCGCGTTCGCCACCGCACCCGCGTGTCGCACCCGCACCACCTCCGGCCGGCCAGCCTAGCCGAGCCCGGCCACCGCAACCGCCGCTCGACCGAGCCGCCCAGGTCAGACGGGCTGCGGCGCGCGACCCCGCCCGCGTCGGCCACGCCCGGTCACCGTCCCGCCGGTGCCGGACTCGGCCGGAACGTCCGGCGAGGCCGTCGTCGACTCCGCGACGTCGCCGCCCATCTCGCCGGACTCGGACCCACCCGGCGTGCCGTCACCCGTGCCCGGGAGATCGCCCGTGGGCGAGAAGCCGTCCGAGCCCGGGAGATCGCCCGCGAGGCCGCCCGCGATCCGGAGGTCGCCCGTGCCGGAGAAGCCGTCCGCCCCGGTGCCACCGCCCATGCCGGAAAGGCCGTCCGCCCCGCCGACGTCGCCCGTGCCGGGCAGGTCGTCGAAGGGGTCGGGCGGCAGGAGGTCGGCGGCGAGCCGTCGCCGTTGCGCGGTGACCGACGACGGGTCCGAGCCGCCGGGCCGGTCGCTGCGGTCGGGCAGGCCGACGCCGCCCAGGTGCTGCGGGTAGCCGCTGCCCGCCGGGACGTACTCGGACAGCTCGAAGTCGTCGTCGAGCGCCCCGTCCTCGGGCAGGGCGGGCGCGTCGTCGTCCGACACCGGCTCGGTCGGCTCGCCGTGCACCCGCTGCTCGGCCTCGGCGTCGGAGACGGTGCTGGTCGCCAGGTTCGGCTTGTTGCGCAGGAAGCGCCCGCGCCCCCGGGACAGGTCGTGTCCCACCGCCACCGCCTCCAGCTCGTAGAGGGTGCGGTGGTTGCCGGCGTCGTCGGTCCAGTCGCGGGTGTAGAGGCGACCGCAGACCACCACGGGGTCACCGACCATCACCGACGAGGCCACTCCCTCGGCGAGCTTGCGCCAGCAGTTGACGCGTACGCGCAGGCTGTTGCCGTCCACCCACCGCCCGCTGTCCCGGTCGAGGCGGCGGGCGGTGGAGGCGACCTTGAAGTTGGCCACCAGGGTGTTGCTCTGCGTGGTGCGACGCCACTCGGGGGCCGTCAGGACATTCCCGACGACGGTCACGTAGGTGTCGAACATCGTTCCTCCAGCGGAGATCCGGATCGGCTGGTACCGACTCGCCGCCCAGCCTCGGGCCCGTCGGCTGACTCGGGCAGCCCCTCCGGTCGTACCTGTGGACAACCTGGCGGCCTGTGGACGAACGCCTGATCAAGGTCCCGGTGTGCTAGGCCGACCGCCCCTGCCCGGCCCGCGCCCGACGGCGGACGATCGATTCGCACAGGAAACCGTCAGGTTCCGGAGTGGTCCGCCTGGGTAGGAACTCGCCAACCGCACCTGCGACGTCGAACGAAAGGTCAGCGATCATGATGATGACCATCGCTTGTTCCGCCCGCGTCCCTGGTCAGGTGCAGCGATGAGCGAGAACCCGGCCACCGTGGAGAAGTGTCTGCGAATGGGTGCCGGCTTCTCGCAGGCCGACCGCGACTGGATCGTGACCCAGTTCGCCACGCTCGACGCCCGTCTGGCCGGCTTCCACGCCGACTCCACCGAACTCGAACTCTCGGTCAAGGACCGGGAGGCCAAGGGTCAGCGGGTCACGCTGGAGTGCTGGATCGCCGGTCGGCAGAAGATCGTCACCACCTCCTCCGAGGAGGACCTGCGCGCGGCGCTCAACGACGCCCGTGACGACCTGCGCCGCAAGCTCAACGACTCCAAGACCCGCCAGGAGCCGCGCAACAACAAGCACCTGCGGGTCACCACCCCGCCCGGCGAGCCGACCCCGGTCGAGGAACTGGCCGAGGAACTGGCCACCGCCGGGACGAAGACCGACGAGAGGTGACCGTGTCGCCGGCCGGGCACGCGTCCGGCCGGCGGCGCTGAACAGGGAGAGGTGAACGGCATGCCCAACGTGCAGCAACCGGAGATGCGCCGCAGCGGCGAGACCCGGCTGGTCCAGGACAGCGACGGACCGATCCCGGGGGGTGGCTCCGCGACCAAGCAGGAGCACCGGACGGTCCCGGTGGACCAGATCTCGCCGTACGGGCCGGATCGTGGGCGGGCCGCGACCTCGCACGAACCGACCGACCGCGACGCCCACGGCGACTGATCCGCCGCACGACAGTAGCCCTCGTCCCATGCCGGACGGGGGCTACTACCGTGCGGTAGCTTCCCGGCGTACCGTCGGTCCGGTGGAACCCGACGTGCTGGGCCCGCCCTACGAGCGGCACACCATCGACCTTGGCCGCGACGACGAGGGACCGGTGGTCGCCACCCTGGTCCGCCGCCGGGCGGAGCGACCCACCGGGCGCGCGGCGCTCTACGTCCACGGCTTCGTCGACTACTTCTTCCAGACCCACGTGGCCGACTTCTTCGCCGCCCGGGGCTGGGACTTCTACGCACTCGACCTGCGCAAGTACGGCCGCAGCCTGCTCCCCCACCAGACCGCCAACTTCTGCCGCGACCTGACCGACTACTTCCCCGAACTGGACGCCGCCGCCCAGATCATCCGCACCGAGGACGAACACGACACCCTGCTGGCCATGGGCCACTCGACCGGCGGGCTGATCGTCTCGCTCTGGGCGGACGCCCGCCGCGACACCGGACTGGTCGACGGCGTCTTCCTGAACAGCCCATTCTTCGATCTCAACGCCCCATGGGTCGTGCGTCGACCCCTCGCAGCCGCCGTCGCGCGCCTGGGCCGTCGGGCACCCCACCGAGTCCTCCCCTTCGGCCTCGGCACCGTGTACGGCGAGAGCCTGCACGCCGACCATCGCGGCGAATGGAGCTACGACCTGGCCTGGAAGCCGCTCGCCGGATTCCCCGTCCGGGCCGGCTGGCTCAACGCCGTCCGCACCGGCCAACGCCGCCTGCGCGCCGGACTGGACATCCCGGTGCCGGTGCTGCTGGCCTGCTCGACCCGCTCGTTCCGGGGCGCGAAGTGGCACGACTCGGCGACCCTCGCCGACGCCGTCCTCGACGTCGAACACATGGTCCGCTGGGCACCCCGCCTCGGTCAGCACGTCACGCTCGCCCGCTTCGACGGCGGCCTGCACGACCTGACGTTGTCCGGCCCCGCCGTACGCGACAAGGTCCTCACCGAGGTAGGCCGCTGGGCGGACGCCTTCCTCGACGCCGGACCGACGCCCCCTCCCCCACCGGCCCCACGCCGCCCGGCCGACAGCGAGTCCGCCTCGCACGCCGCCCCCTGAGCCGCCGATCCGCCTGAGCCGGCCGATGGCGCAGATTCGCAGGTGCGCGGCGTCTATGGCACGTGCGACGCTGACCGGGCACCCGTTCCGTCGCGCCGGGCCCGTGCGGCGGTACCCTTCTCGCGCGATATCACAGCGCGCCCGTAGCTCAGCGGATAGAGCAGGGGACTTCTAATCCCAAGGCCGCAGGTTCGAATCCTGCCGGGCGCACCACCAGGCAGCCGGGTTGACCCGCTTCTTCTTACCCTTCTTGCGATCTTTCTTAGAGCCGCCCTTCGATGAGATGGCCCTCGCGAGCCCGAGCGGCGGAGAAGGACCCAAAGGGAGATGGGGCATGAAGAATCTGATCTTGATCTTGGGGAAACACCCGATGCCCGGCCGTGGTGGGCCGGGCATCGGGCAGGTCGACCCGGTCAGTCGAGCGGCTCGGAGCCCTTCACGACGAAGGTCCAGTGGCCGGGCTCGAAGTCGGGGGTGACGTCGAACGACGCGACATCGCCGACGCCCTGGTAGAGGTACTCGGCGTGCTTGCTGCCGATGTAGTGGCCGTCGGCGGCCGGCGTGATCACGAATAGCTGCTCGGACTTCTCGATGTCGCACGGCTTCAGCCGGAGACTGCCGAACGGGTCGAGGGCCTGTTCCAGGCACAGATTCTTGGGGCCGGCCAGGCTGAACTGATAGTCGCTGGTCTTGTCGTCGGCGTGGATCAGGTGGAACTGGAGCGCCGTGCCGTTCTTCGAGGCGCTCAGGTAGCCCTTGCCCAGGTCGGTGATCGAGGCGCCGGAGCCCGCGGCAGTGACCGTGACCAGGGACTGCGCCTCCGGCAGCTTCGGCTTCCTGCCGGCCGGAGTGCTCCGCGGGGCGCTCTTGACGACCGGCTCCACGCGCTTGGGGGCGACGGTGCCGGCGGGGGCGGTCGGCGCGGTGGTGGTCGTGGTCGTCCCGGACGAGCACGCCTGGGCGGTGGCGGAGACGAGCACGAGGGCGGCGAGGGCACTGATTCGGGAGATTTTGGTGTTCATCGGACTTCCTGTCTCTGAAAAGAGGCGCGACTGGGCCACGGACGTCGGTGACGCCCGTCAAGCGGGTCGGGTGTGGGGCTAGTCGACCGGGGCAGCGGTGGCCGGACTGGCCAGGGCGACGACCGCGACCGCGGTGCTGTCCTGCACCAGCAGGACGCGGGTGGTGTGCTGTTCGGTGCCGGCGTCGGCCTCGGTGGCCCAGACCTTCAGCGCGGTCTGCGACGCGTCGGGCAGCGAGATCTGCTTGTCCCTGGTGTTCACGACGACGGTGCCCTTCGGGCCGTCCAGCGCCGCGCACATCGCGGTGTTGTTCGCCTCGACGTACCACGCGTCGGTGCCGCACGGCAGGCCGAGACCGCCGAACCAGCCGTCGGTCTGGCCGCGCTCGGCCGGCTTGCTCAGCTCGTCACTGATCAGATAGACGTCGACGGTCGAGGTGCCTTCCGGCAGCCGGGCGGGCCCGACCGGCCAGCCGATCCAGGCCACGAACGCGGCGACGAGCAAGGCGACCGAGACCGGCGCCCAGATCACGAGGGGGTTGACGCGGGTTCTGGTGGTCATGACACATTCCTCTTCCGGCGAGACGCGGGGCGGGTTTCTCCTGTTCAGAGGCCGTTCTCATCGACCTCGTTCACGGGAATGACACTACGGACGCCCCGCCGGGCAGCCATCCGACCACGGTGCTCATCCTGTGTGGTACCGCGGTACCACACGACTCAGACGAGCCCGTTCGTGTGCGCCCAGATCACCGCGTGCACCCGGTCGCGGGCCCCGAGTTTGGCCAGCACCCGGCCGACATGCGTCTTCACCGTCGACTCGGACAGGAACAACTCCCCGGCGATCTCCGGGTTGGACAGTCCACGGCCGATCGCGACCAGCACCTCCCGCTCCCGGGCGGTCAGCTCCTCCAGCAGGCTCGTGCCCGCCGGGTCGGGGGCCCGCCCGCCCTGGTAGTGGTCGAGCAGGGCGCGGGTGATCCGGGGCGAGACCACCGCCGCGCCGGCTGCGACGGTGCGGACCGCGTCGATCAGGTCGGCCGAGGGCGCGTCCTTGAGCAGGAAGCCGCTGGCCCCGGCGCGCAGGCCGGTGAACGCATACTCGTCCAGGTCGAAGGTGGTCAGGATGAGGACCCGGGTGCCGGGACAGTGGGCGACGATGTCCCGCGTCGCCTCGATCCCGTCCATGATCGGCATCCGGACGTCCATCAGCACCACGTCGGGGCGGCGTTCCCGGGCCAGCAGGGCACCGGCCCGGCCGTCGCCGGCCTCACCGACGATACGCAGGCCGGGTGCCGCGCCGAGGACCATGGCCATGCCCTCGCGCAGCAGTTCCTGGTCGTCCACGAGCAGCAGGGTTATCTCAGACATCGGCGCCTTCTGCGGGATGGGGCAGGTTTACTCGTACGGTCCACCCGACCACCTGACGGCCGGCTTCGACGGTGCCGCCGTACATGGCGACGCGTTCGCGCATCGCGTGCAGACCCTGCTCGCTGCCGACCGACGGGGCCGGCGTGGTGCCCCGGCCGTCGTCGGCGACCACGATCCGGATCTGGTCGTCGCCGTAGTCCAGGTCGACCAGGACGTCGGTGGGCCTGTCGGCGTAGCGCAGCGCGTTGGTCAGCGACTCCTGCACGACCCGGAACACCACCCGCTGCAGACCCGGTGAGGACGGATCCGGCCCGTGGCGGCGCAGGGTCACCGGCAGGCCGGCGATCCGGAACGTCTCGATCAGGCTCTCCAGGTCACCAGGAGTGTCCGGGCTGTCGTCGCGCAGCACGCCGAGCAGCCGGCGCATGTCGGTCATCGCCTCCCGTCCCAGGGCAGCGACCCGCTGCACGGCCTTGCGGGAACGCTCCGGGTCGGTGTCGGCGACCGCGGTCGCGCCGTCGGCCAGACGGACCATGATGGTCAGGTTGTGGGCGACGATGTCGTGCATGTCGTGGGCGATCCGCACGCGCTCACGGGCGGCGGCCAGCTTGCCCTCCTGCTCCTTCTCACGGGCCAGCCGGGCGGCCCGGTCCTCCAGCGACCGCACGTGCCGGCGGCGGGTGGCGACGGTCGCGCCGACCAGCACCGGAATGATCACCGCGAGCCCGTAGAGGCCGATGAAGGGGCCGAGCCCGTAGCGGCCCTCGTGCTGGAAGGTGACCACCCCGAGCACGGCCACCGAGAGCACCGCGCCGATCGTCGCAGCCTGCAACGAGCGGTGTACCACCAGCGCATACATCACCACGGCGAACGCGATCAACTGGGTGTCGCCGGACAGGACGTCGCCGGTCACGGTCACCGCCAGCACCGCCCACGGCCACGACCGCCGCCAGATCAGCGCCAGCGAGATCACCGTGTTGACGGCCACCGCCCACCAACTGGCGCGGGTCATGTCGCCGGTCAGCATGTCGAAGTCGAGGCCGGCCGTGAGGCTGACCACGACGACGATGACGGTGGCCAGGTGGGGATGGTCGGCCCAGAAGACCCGGATCCCGGCGTCGGGCTCCACGGGTCAGAGGTTCCAGAGAGCCGTCGACGGGTCGGCCCCGAACATCATGCTCACCACCATCAGCACCAATCTGACCAGCAGGACTGCGCTGAGGGCGAGGCTGACAGCGGACGCCGTGTGCTTGACGGCGAGCGTGATGGCGAACGCGAACAGCGCCACGAGCACGCAGTATCCGATATCGACGGCCGACCGGCCCACGACTGTGCCGTAGCGCACATCGACCGGCATCACGACAGCGTACGCCAGCATCAGGCACACGGCCCCGAGCACCGCCGCGACCACGGTCACCACCAGGGCCTTCGCGGTCATCACGGCGATCCGGCGGGGTGTGGCCAGGAAGGTCGTCCGGATGGTTCCGGTGGCGTACTCCGAACCGGGCACGACAGCCGCCAACACGATGATCACCGTCTGGAGGACCGCAGCGGCCAGGAGCCCGGACAGCGCCGCGGCTGCGGGGGTGAGGACCAGCGCGGTTCCCGCGCAGATCCAGAACGATGTCAGGGTACGGAGTTTCAGCCACTCGGCGGCGACGAGGCGGATCATCGGCCGCGGGCCAGAGCCAGGTAGACGTCATCGAGGGAGGCGTGCACCGGGGTGTTCTCGATCAGCAGGATCCCGGCGCGGGCGGCCAGCCCGGCGATGTCGGCCGAGGTCAGCCCGGTGATCTCCAGGCGGCCGTCCGGTCGCAGGGCGACGGCCGCACCGTGCCCGCGCAGCAGCTTCTCCAGGTCGTCCGGGCGGTCCGGGCGGACCCACACCGCCGGGGCCGTGTTCCGTGAGATCACCTCGGCCGCCGGAGCGTCGGCGAGCACCCGGCCTCGCCCGAGAATGATCAGCCGGTCGATGTCGCGGGCCAGTTCCCCGGTCAGGCGGCCGGTGACCAGGACGGCCCGGCCCTCGCGGGCGAGCGTGCGGAGCAGGGCGCGCAGCCAGGCGACACCGTCCGGGTCCAGTCCGGCCGCCGGATCGTCGAGCAGCAGGGCCGGCGGGTCACCCAGCAGCGCGCCGGCCAGGCCGAGTCGCTGCCGCAGGCCGGGGGAATAGACGCCGGCCCGCAGCCGCGCGACGTCGGCCAGCCCGGTCATCTCCAGGACCTCGTCGGTGCGGCGGTCCGGGATCCCGTGGGTCCGGGCGAGGATCCGCAGGTGGTCGCGGCCGGTGCGGCCGGGGTGAGCCGGCGGCGGGGCGAGCAGGACGCCGACCTCCCGCAGCGGGTACGCCAGATCACGGTAGAACCGGCCGTCGAACAGGCACCGGCCGGACGTGGCCCGGTCCAGCCCGACCATCAGGCGCAGCGTCGTGGACTTGCCGGCACCGGCCGGGCCGACGATCCCGTGCAGGACACCGGGTTCCAGGCGGAACGACACGTTCCGCACTGCCGAGACGCCGCCGTATCTCCTGGTCAGGTCGTGGACTTCGATCACCGGGCCGACGTTACGGACGGCCGGGCGGCCCGCCATCCGACCACGGTGCCCATCCGGCGTGGTACCGCGGTACCACGCGGGGGTGGACACGTCACCTTGATCCAGCCCGAGACAGGTGCGCTGTCGTTCCAAGCGGTCACGCTCATCCGCCCCGGGCCTGGACGACTTGCCCCGTCGACGTCGCAACCGATGAGCCCGGTCGACCTGCTCGGCGACCTCCAGTGGACGTTCTTCGGCCCGTACTGGACGCAACTGTCGGAGCGGCTGGCGGGCCTGTCGGCGGGCGAGCCCGGCCCCGCGCCGGACGCCGCCCGCCCCACGACGGCGCGCACCGCGATCACGGGGCAGGAGCCGGTCGAGGACCCGAGCCTCGCCATCTTCTGCCAGGACTGGCGGTTGCCGGTGCGCGACGTCGACCAGGTGCAGACGTACCGGGACCGACTGGCCGAGGTGGCACCGGCGATGAAGGTCAACCTCCAGGCGTGGGGCTCGACGATGGGCTGCATGGCTGGCCGACCGAGGTCCGCAACCCGCAGGCGCCGCTGCGGTGGAAGGGCGTACCGCCGGTGCTGGTGCTCACAACCGGTACGATCCGGTCACGCCGCACGAGTGGGCCCGGAACGTGACGGCCCTCAAGGTGCTCCGCCAGTTGATCCGGAACACCGGCGGCTCAGTGGACTGACAGCCACGTCGTAGTGTTGCCGCCGTGGGGCTGGTCAACACGTCGCGTTCCTCGGACTCACCGTGGGTCTCCTCGGTGTGGACCAGCCGCAGCACCCAGGTCTCGCAGATGACGTCGGTCGCCTGCGAGACTTGGGGGCTGGTGTTCTGGGAGTCCCGGGGTGTGCCGTTCGCGGCGGTCGTCGGCCCGGAGGACCGGGCCGGATCGGCCCCCGTGCCGCCGGACGCCCGGTTCGTCGGGGTGCAGTTCGCCGTCGGGACCGTGCTGCGGGTGGCACCCCCATCGACCCTGCGGAACTCGGGAATCGAACTGCCGGACACGACCTCCGGGCGGTTCTGGCTCGACGGCGAGCGCTGGCACACCCCGCGCGTGGACGACGTCGAGGCCCTGGTGGCACGGCTCGTCCGCAGCGGCGTCATCGTCCGGGACCCGCTGGTGCGGGCGGTGCTGGAGGGACGGCTGCCGGCCACCGCGAGCCGGACCGTGGAGCGCCGCTTCCGGGCCGCCACCGGCCTCACCCGGGGCACCGTCGCGCAGATCGGACGCGTCCGGGCCGCCGCCGAACTGCTGTCGGCGGGCACGCAGGTCAGCTCCGTCGTGGACCGGCTCGGCTACTACGACGAGCCGCATCTCGCGCGGGCGTTGCGACGGTACGTGGGGCGTACCGCCGGTCAGCTCCGCAGCGGTGCCGGCGGCGCGATCGCGCTCCCGGCGCTAGCGGACGACGTCGTAGACGGCCTTGAGCACGCCGTTGCCGTAGGCGGCGGACTCGCGCAGCGCTAGCCGCTGCTCCCGCTGCTCACGCCGCGGGAACACGCTCTTGCCGTCGCCGAGCGACACCGGAAAGACCAGCAGGTTGTACCGGTCGACGAGCCCCGCCTCGGCCAGGCGGCGTGCGAGTTCCGCACTGCCGTGTACGAAGATCGCCCCACCCTCGGTCTCCTTGAGCGCGGCCACGTCGTCCGTCGACCGCAGGATGTGCTGGTCACCCCAGTCGCCGACCAGCGCGTCCTCGCCGAGCGTCGAGGACACCACGTACTTCGGCAGATCCCGGTAGGCCACGTGGTCCTCGGACTGCGGCCAGATCGGGGCGAACGCCTCGTAGCTGCGGCGTCCGAACATGAGCGCGGTCGTCTCGGCGAGTTCCTCACCCTTGAGCGAGTACGACTCGGGGTCGAACTCCGTCCGGAACACCCATCCCCCGGCGGGGTGCCCCTCGACCGTCCCGCCGGGCGAGTCCACGATCCCGTCGATCGAAATGAATCCGGTCCACACCAGCTCGCGCGTCACCACAGTCTCCGCTTCGTCCTCGTACGCCTGCACCTCGGCCCGAAGGTCCGACACCCCGGCCACACCAGCGACGCTATCGCCCCCACCCCCGCCCGTCTTGCACAAAACCGACACCCCCCAACACCCCCAACACCCCCCCCGACAGGCTGGACCCCATCGGAGTTGACCAAGAGGTCTGCGCCCTCCGTCGTCCCCCTCCGCGCCCGAACTTCTTGATCACCTTTCCGAGTCTGTCGGACCGCGCCGGGGCGATGGCGTGCTTGCGCATCCCGGGGAGGGTGACCCTCCCCCACAGACCGTCCCCCATACCGGGCGACGCACCGCCGACGGTTGCGTCACCGGAGATGACCAAGGAGTTTGCACGCTCAGAGCTGTCCCTGCGTAACCAAACTTCTTGATCAACGTGGGCGTCGGCGTGCTGGGCGAGGCGGCACGCGTCGCCGGGAGACCGGCGGACAGCCGCAGGGGCCGCCGGTGACGCGGGCGGTCCTGGGACACGTGGGCGGTCGCCCGGCGACGGGGATGGTCCCGGGCAGCCCACCGCGGAGGGGTGGGCTGCCCGGGTCGGCGCCGTGGCGCCGGTCGCCCGGGGACGCGGGCCGGAATGAGCTGATCCGGCAGGATGTGCTGCCGAAGTGCCTCAGCCCAGTTGGCAGGCGGTGCCGTTGAGGCGGAAGTCGCCGGGGCGGTCGTTGGTGCCGGAGTAGGTCGCCTGGAGACCGAAGGTGGCCGTGCCGTTGGTGGGCAGGCTGCCGTTCCAGGACACGTTGCGGGCGGTGACGGTCCGGCCGGACTGGGTCACCTGGGCGTTCCAGGCGCTGGTGACCTGCTGGTTACCGGGGAACGACCAGGTCAGCGTCCAACCGGTCAGGGCGGACCCACGGTTGGTGACGCGTACGTCGGCGGTGAAGCCGTTGCTCCACTGGCTGGCCGTCCAACTCACCGTGCAGGCGGCCGGGCCGGTCGTGGGCGGCGGCGTGGTCGGCGGGGGCGTCGTGGGCGGCGGCGTGGTGGGAGGGGGCGTGGTGGGAGGGGGCGTGGTGGGAGGGGGCGTGGTCGGCGGCGGGGTGGTGCCGTCGCGGGGCGGGAAGCGCAGCACCCGGTCGTCGGTGGACGCCGGGGTGCCCCGGCCGTCACGGTTGCTGGTGGTGACCCAGAGCCACCCGTCCGGACCGTACTCGACGGTGCGTAGGCGTCCGTAGGTGCCGGACAGTTCGGCGGTGGGGGTGCCGACGCCGCCGGATCCGTTGAGCGGCACGTTCCACAGTCGGGTGCCGCGCAGCCCGGCCACGAAGAGCCGGTTCCCGGCGATGGTGACGCCGCTCGGTGACGCCTCGGCAGGGGTCCAGACGAGCAGGGGGTCACGGAACCGGGGGTCGTTGGCCCGGCCCTCGACCGTGGGCCAGCCGTAGTTGCCGCCCGCGACGATCAGGTTGACCTCGTCCCAGGTGTTCTGGCCGAACTCGCTGGCATATAGTCGGCCTTGGGCGTCCCAGGCAAGACCCTGTACGTGACGGTGGCCGAGGCTGTAGACCGGCGACCCGGCCGTCGGGTTGTCCGACGGGACGGTGCCGTCCGGCCGGATCCGCAGGATCTTGCCGTTGCGGCTCTGCGGGTTCTGAGCCGTGGCGGTCTGTCCGGCGTCACCCACTCCGACATAGAGCATGCCGTCGGGGCCGAAGGCGATCCGGCCTCCGTTGTGGATCGAGGCCCGGGTGAGCCCGGTGAGGATGGGTTGCTGGTCCTGCACGGCGGTGAGCCGGAACCGGGAGATGCGGTTGTCGGTCGCGGTGGTGAAGTAGACGTAGATCCAGCCGTCCTGCGCGTAGGTCGGCGAGACGGCGAGACCGAGCAGGCCCCCCTCACTGGTCGCGGTCACTCCGGAGATCGTGACCACGGGCACCGGCTGCTGGCCGGGGCGGACCCGGACCACCTGGCCGGTGGGACGTTGGGCGACCAGGGCGCTGCCGTCGGGCAGGAAGTCCATGCCCCACGGCACCTGGAGCCCGGTGGCGACCGTTTCCGGGCGGGTGAAGTCGAAGTCGCCGACGGCGAGCAGGCCGGGGGCTCCGGCGCTGGCGGCGGACGGGCGTTCGACGGCGGGCACCGCACCGGCGAGACCACCGACGCCGACGGCACCGGCGACCAGCCCGGCGGTGAGTACGGCCCCGACCCTGAGTCGGATTTTCATGCCACCTCCCGAAATAGAGATGTTCATCAATGTAACATGCGCGAATTCGCGATGCGCGGGATCGCGCCCCGAAGAAGCAGCCGGGAGGCAGGAAAAGGCGGGAAGAATTCATATTTCTGTCTCGGACCCGCATCGACTACGGTGGGAACACAGGTGATCCGGACCGGGGTCGCCGGTCGACGGCGACGGCCACTCGCCCAGCAGCAACAGCCTCGACACGCTCGGTCACCGAGATCGCTGTCGCGTGCTATTCTCCGGCGTCGATCTCCGCAGCGCGGACCCGGATCGGGTCGATTGTCGCAAAGGACGCCCTCCCCCGATGTCGGCCCACACCGCTTCGATCACGCCACCCGCTTCGGTGGAGCGCCCCGCCACCGGTGCGTTCACGCTGATCTTCACCCGCTTACCGGCACTGCTCCGCCTTTCCTGCGGCCTATTCGTCGCCGTGGTGTCACTCTCCGTCCGGACCCCGCCGGTGCGGGTGGAGTTGTTGATCCCGGCTGTGGCGGTGCTGACCGCCTGGGCCGTCTGGTATTCGCTGCGCGCCTTCCGGCACGGCATCGCTCCCGCCGTGGTCGCCGGGGATGTGGCCCTGACCACCGCCGCGTGCCTGGCGATGCCGGTCCTGGTCGCTCCCGAGGTGCTGCCCGGCGAGGCGAGTTGGATCGCGGTGCTGGCCAGCACCACGGTGATCAACGCGCAGGCGACCGCCCCGGCCCGCTGGTCGATCGCCGCCGGCCTGCTGGTCACCGCCGCCTACGCCACCGGCGCGTACGCGACCGGGGACCCCGTCGAGGCCAGTGCCCACTCCGCGACGCTGCTGGCACAGGTCGCCTGCACGGCGATGATGACCGCGGTGATGCGACGCCGGATGGCCCGCGCCGACGCCGAGTTCGTGACGAGCCAGAAGGCCACCCGGGAGGCGCTGCTCGCGCGTACCGCCCGGGAGTCGGAACGGCAGCAGAACCGCGACCTGCACGACACCGTCCTGGCGACGCTGACCATGGTGGGCCAGGGCGCGGTACCCGGTCCGTCCCCGGCACTGCGTGAACGGTGCGCCACCGACCTGCGTACCCTCGCCGCCCTGGCGGACGCCCGGTCGGTGCCGGCGGACGGCACGGCCCGGGTGGACGAACGGCTGCGCGCGGTGTTCGCCCGGCTGCCCGGCCTGCCGGTCAACGCCGACCTGCCGCCGTGCCCGGCACCCGCGCCGGTCGCCGAGGCACTCGCCGAGAGCACCCACGCCGCACTGTCCAACGTGCTGCGGCACGCACCCGGCGCCGCCACCACCGTGCGGCTGCGGCGCATCACCGGCACCGTCGCGGTCGAGGTGGTCGACGACGGTCCCGGTTTCGACCCGACCACGGTCCCGGCCCACCGGTACGGTCTGCGCGAGTCGATCCACGGCCGGATGGCCACCATCGGCGGGCGGGCCGAGGTGGACTCCGCCCCCGGTCGCGGCACCCGGATCCGGTTGGAGTGGTCGGATGTCGGCTGAGGCGGGGACGGCACCCGCAGCGGTGGTGCGGCCGGTGGCGCGTACCGCCGGAGGGCTCGACGGTGTCGACGCCGGGCGGGCGGCGGCTGCGGTGGCGCGGATCTCCGACCGGGGTGCCCGGGTCGTCGCGGTGAGCATCGCGTTGGTCTGGCACCTGGCGATCGGGCTGCCGGCGGTGCTGTCCGCCTGGTCCGAGTTGGCGGCGCCACCGGTGGTGCTCGGCGGCTGGCTGCTGGTGACGGCGGTCGGTGTCCTCGCCGGGGTACGCCTGCTGCACGACCGCCCACTGCCGGCGGCACCACTGGCCGGGCTGCTGCTGGCGGTCGACGTGGTGGTCTTCGCCGCGGTCGGTCGGGCGCACCTGTTCAGTCCCGCCAACTGGGTCTGGGGCACGCTCGCCTGGTTCTTCCTGGTGGTGCTCTGGGGGCGGCGGGTGCGCTGGCTGCTCGCCCTGCTGGTGGCGCACGCGGTGATCGCGATGTCCGCCGTCACGCTGTACGGCGCGACCGGCGCGGCGGACCTGGCCCGTTCCACGATGGCCCTGTACGGCACCTCCTCGCTGCCGGCGGCGGTCTTCGTCGGCGCGGTGGCCCTGTCGCTGCTCTCCCGCGAGCGGGCCGCCACCGTCGCGACCACGAACGCGATGGTGGCCGAACGGGAGGCCGCCGAGCACGCCCGACGCGAACGGCGGGAGCGGCTGGCGGTGGCCAGCGCGGCGGCCGGTGAGGTGCTGACCGAGTTGGCGCAGGGCCGGGCCGACCCGGCCGACCCGGAGGTGCAGCGCCGCTGCGTACGCGCCGCCGGCCAGTTGCGGCGGCTGATCGCCGAGTCCGACGACGTACCGCACCCGCTCTTTCACGAACTCCGTGCCGCGGCGGACCTGGCGGAGCGTAACGGTCTGCCCATCGACCTGGTCACAATTGGTGCACCGCCACCGTTGCCGGTGCGGGTCCGCCGGAGCCTGGCCGATCCGCTCATCGCCGTCCTCGCCGAGGCACAGGAGTGGGCCCGGATGACAGTCGTCGCCGGCCCCGACGAGGTGGTGGTCAGCCTGGTCACACCGGACCGGGGCGGCCCGGAGGGCACCGGGCCGCCGCCGGAGGAGAGCGACGCGCAGGTCGAGCAGGTCAACGAACGGGACGGGGAGATCAGATGGACGCAGACGCGGTGGCGCCGTTGACGCCACACCGCCCCGTCGGGGTGGCCATCGTGGACGATCATCCGGTGGTCATCGACGGGGTCCGCGCCTGGCTCGCCACCGAGCCGCGACTGACCGTGCTCGCCACCGGCGACGATCCCGACGAGGTGCTGCGGGCCGCGCCCGAGGCCGACGTGGTCCTGCTCGACCTGCGCCTGCACGGCCGTCTGGTGCTGGACAAGCTCGCCGAGCTCTGCGCCACGGGCTGGCGGGTGGTGGTCTACTCCGAGCACTCCGACCCGCGCACCATGCTCGCCGCCCTGGACGCCGGGGCGGTGGCGTTCCTCGCCAAGCACGAGGGGCGGGAGCACTGCGTGGCGACGGTGCTGGACGCGGCGAGCGATCGCCCGTACGTGGCGCCGTCGTTGGCCGGCGCGATGGTCGGTGACCCCCGGCCGGACCGGCCGGTGCTCTCCGACAAGGAGCGCGAGGCGCTGCTGCTGTGGTTCCAGTCGATGTCCAAGGCGTCGGTGGCCCGCCGGATGCGGATCAGCGAACACACCGTCAAGCAGTACGTCGACCGGGCACGGATCAAGTACACCCGGGCCGGACGGCCGGCGGCCACCAAGGCGGCACTGCTCGCCCGGGCGATCGAGGACGGGCTCGTCCGACCAGAGGAAATAGGCATCTATCGGTCGCATGCGTCGACCGATTGGCCGACCCCCTAACGGGCGTCATGACAGGGTGTGTCGGTTGGGCGAGGCTCGTGATCAGATGCCACCGCCCGCACCGGAGGTCCCGACCCGATGCACGATGACGCGTCCCCGTTCTTCATCGCCCCGCATCGTTTCGACGCGGTGCACGACGACGACGCCGGACCGGTCCTGGACCGGCGGCACGAGCTGGTGCCGGAGCCCGGCGAGCAGGTGCTCGGCCGCCACCGGCTGGACGTGGCGGGTTACCTGCTGGGCCCCACCGACGCCACCCGGTCCTGGACGCTGCCAGCCCCGGTCACGCTCACCGTGACCGACCTCCGGATGGTCTACGTCGGGACGCGGTCGCACCTCGCTCTGGTCGGCTCGCGGTCCGGCCCGGGTGGCCGGACGCCGCGTCTGGTCAGCGGGCAGATCCGCTGGCAGTGGCCGTCCCGGCTGGAGTGGTTGCCGGGTACCGACGACGCGATGCAGTTGCTGGTGGTCTGCGACGCGTTGCGGACCATCCGGCAACCGGCGCTCGGTCTGGTCGGGCAGCGCACCGAGCTGGGCGAGGTGGCCCGGCAGATCCGCCGGGCGGTGGCCGTGTTCCGGCTCACCCGACCGGAGCTGGTGGACCTGTCACCGCCGGAGCGGGACGCGCTGGCCCGGGTCGCCCGCAGTACGCTGCTGTCCGGCCCGGCACGGGTGGTGCTGCCCGGGTCGCTGCCGGTCGAGTTCCACTCCCGGGACGACTACTACCGGCCCCGGCACGCCGATCCGATGCCGTACGACGCGGCCTCCGGGCTACGGTGATCAGCGCGGCCTGAGCCCGGCCGGGGTCAGGAGCTGCGGGCGCCGCGCTCGGCGGCGTCGATGGCGGCGGCCTCCTCCGGGGTCGGCGCGGTACCGCCCAGGTGGGCCGGCAGCCACCAGCGGTCCTCCGGCCCGGCGGGCTGGTCCGGGTACTCCCGTTGGGCCCGGTCCACCGACGCGCCGAGCCGGGCCGCGAGGTCGGCGGTCATCGCGGCGGTGTCCGGGTACGCGCCGGGCAGCATCGGCTCGCCGACTGCGATGGTGATCGGCGTGTGCCGCCGGGCCAGCGTGCGCGGTCGGCCCTTGGTCCAGAGGCGCTGGCCGCCCCAGAGCGCCACCGGCAGCACCGGCACGTCGGCGTCGCGGGCCATCCGGGCGGCTCCGCTCTTGAGCGGTTTCAGGGTGAAGGACCGGCTGACGGTCGCCTCCGGGAACACGCCGACCGCCTCGCCGGCCCGCAACGCGCGCACGGCGGCGGCGTACGACTCGGCACCCGCCTGCCGGTCGACCGGGATGTGCCGCATGCCGCGCATCAGCGGGCCGGACACCCGGTGCCGGAACACCGCGTCCTTCGCCATGAACCGGACCAGTCGCCGGGAGTCCAACGCCCCGAGCCCGCAGAAGATGAAGTCCAGGTAGCTGACGTGGTTGCTGGCCAGCACCACCCCACCGGAGCGGGGCACGTGGTGCGACCCCTCCACGGTCAGCTTCAGGTCGAGTACGCGGAACATCGTCTTGCAGGCGGCGATCACGGGTGGGTACACGAGTTCCGGCATCCGCTAACTTTACCGCTAGTAGGTTACGCGCTGGTAGGACAGTGCTGCCGGCCTGTCAGTCGGCCAGTTTGTGCAGGTCGAGCCGGCCTCGGGCGAAGGCGTCCACCCGACCCCACCGGCCCGGGATGTCCAGCACCTCGATCCGACCCATGCCGACCGGCAGCCGTGGCTCGACCGCCAGGTGACCCTCGTGCGGCTCCAGGCCCAGCATGGTGCGCAGCAGCAACAGCGGGGCACCCGTCGACCACGCCTGCGGGCTGCACGCCGTCGGGTACTCCACCGGGAACTTCGTCTGCTCCCGCTGGTAGCCGCCGAACGCCTCGGGCAGCCGACCGTCGAAGTAGCGGGCGGCGTCCAGGATGCCGCTGGCGATCGTGGCCGCCTCCTCGGCGAAGCCGTACCGGCGCAGACCCCAGGCACAGAACGACGTGTCGAACGGCCAGACCGTGCCGTTGTGGTAGCCGATCGGGTTGTAGCGCACCTCGCCCTCGGCCAGCGTGCGTACCCCCCAGCCGGAGAAGAGTCGCGGCCCGACCAGGTGGTGGGCGACCCGCTCGGCCCGGTCCTCGTCGACGATCCCGCTCCACAGCAGGTGACCGATGTTCGAGGTGAGCACGTCACACTGCCGACCGTCGGGGTCCAGCGCCAACGCGTAGTAGCCGCCGTCCTCGACCCACCAGTCCCGGTTGAACCGCTCCTTGAGCGCCGCCGCCTCCCGCTCCAACTGGTCGGCGAACCCCGGGTCGTCCCAGAACTCGCGGGCCAGCCGGGCACCGCGCATCTTCGCGTCGTACGCGTACCCCTGCACCTCACAGGTGGCCCGGGGGAACGGCGGCAGGCTGCCGTCGGCGTACGAGATGGAGTCCCAGGAGTCCTTCCAGCACTGGTTCTCCAGGCCGGTGTCGGTGTTGCGGCGCTCGTACCAGATGTAGCCGTTACCGACCAGGTCGGCGTACTCGTCCATCCACCGGAACGCCCGGCGGCACTCCTGCTCCAACTCCTTGACCAGCGCCGCGTCCCCGCTCCACCGCTCGTACTCGTCGAGCAGCACCACGAACAGCGGCGTGGCGTCCACCGAACCGTAGTACGGCGAGTGCGGCTGCTCCTCGAACGCGGCACTCTCGCCATAGCGCATCTCGTGCAGGATCCGGCCCGGGTCCTCCTCCCGGAAGTCGTCGCACCGGGTGCCCTGGAGGGCGCCGAGGATCCGCAGCGTGGTCGCGCTCAGCTCGGGTGTGAACGGCAGCGTCTGTAGGCAGGTCAGGATGCTGTCCCGGCCGAACATGGTCATGAACCAGGGCAGACCGGCGGCGGGCAGCGTCTGTCCACCGAGCGAGAGCGGCGCGAACCGCAGCGCGGCCAGGTCGACGATGCACCGCTGGTACGTCGCCGCGACCCGGCCGTGTTCGCTGTTCACCTTCGGCGCCTTGGCGATCCACTCCTCCAGGTCGTGCTGGAGGGCGAGCCGCTCGGTGCCGTGCACCTGCAACCCGATCCGCAGGTCCCGATGGTCCGGACCGAGCGCCAGCGTCTGCACGTCGATGGTGGTGTGCCACTGCTCGTTCGGCTCCAGGTGGATCGTGTACGAGAAGCCGTTGCGGTCGTACCGGGTCGGCTCGGAGGAGGAGATGACGGTCTCCCGCCGGAAGTTGCCGCGCCGGTAGCCGATGCGCAGCAGGTCCGACTCCACCTCGGCGTACGTCTCGCCCTTCTTGTTCAGGATCTCGTCCTTGACCTCGAACAGGTCGGCGAAGTCGCACGCCGCGTCCATCCGCACCTGGAGGTCGACGGCCTTCTCGTCGTGGTTGAGGATGGTGATGTTCTCCCGGAAGCTGCCCCCGACGGCCCGCTCGCGGATGATCGACAGTTTCGCGTCCACGTAGTGCGTGGCCAGACCGGGCACCAGGAAGAAGCGCGACTCGAAGTACTGGAGATCGTCGTAGGACAGCGAGTTGAGCCGCTCACCGTTCACGGTGAGCACCCACTTCGACAGGTAGCGGGTGTCGAAGGAGAACAACCCGGTCGGCTCGGTCGGTGTCGCCTCGATGTCGCCGGTCGCCTCGCAGACCACGAAGGTGCTGCCGTCGAGGATCCGTACGGTGTGGCTGGGTGCCATCAGCGGACCCCCTTCCGGTACCGGCGCGGCCCCTGCGCCTGGGGCGGCCCGGGAAAGAGCCGGTCCACCTGGATCACCAGCCGTGCGTCGCCGGACACCGTCATGTCCCCGCGCAGCAGCGCCGCCAGCCCGTTCTCCCGGCCGGTCACCAGGTCCTCGAACAGCTCCGGGCTGGTCCCGACCACGGTGTCGGCCGCCAGGTCCTCCCGGGAGACCGTCATGTTCCCCCGGTCGATGCGCAGCAGCCAGTGGCTGGTCCGGGGCCCCTCGTGCAGATCGAAGCGCAGGGCACCCGACGACTTCGCCAGCAGGGGCTCGTACCCCCGGTGGTCGAGGTCCTCGAAGAACCGTGTGGTCGCGTCCGACATCGCCGCACTCCTCCCGGTCGCTCGTCCCGCTGAGACCGGGTCCCCACGCGCGCCGGGGTCAACCTCGCCCGGATCGGGTGAGTCGACCCGCTGGTCCCCTACGCTGCCGTGGGCCGGCGAGGTGGGCGGCGCGGCCTGCGCCGAGGCGGTCGAACAGCGTCGACGCCGACCCCCGAGGTGGGAGCCGGCGTCGAACGCGCGCAGACGTCAGTTGTTCGGGTCGTCGGCGCTGATGTCGGCCAGCACCGACTGCGGCTCCCGCTCCACGGCCAGGTCACCCATCGAGACCAGACCGATCAGTCGGCCGTCCTCGACCACCGGCAACCGCCGTACGGCGTACGTCCGCATCAGGTCGGCGGCGGCCACGGCGTCGTCGTACTGACTGACCGTGATCACGTCCTTCGAGGTGATCTGGTCGAGTCGCGTGCTGTTCGGGTCCATGTCCTCCGCGACGCCCCGAACCGTGATGTCCCGGTCCGTGACGATGCCGACCACGTTGTCGCCGTCACACACCACCACGTCCCCGATGGCGGAGTCGCGCATCTCCTGCGCCGCCGCGGCGAGCGTGGCGTCGCCGTCCATCGTCACCAACCGGGTCGTCATGAAGTCTCCGACCGTTGTCATGGCGCCTCCCTCTCGGTCGTGGGGCAACCCGGTGACTACCCCACGACCGCAGGCAGTAACGCTCAGCGCTCGGCGGCGACCAGCTCGGCGAGCTGCACGGCGTTGAGCGCGGCACCCTTGCGCAGGTTGTCGTTCGCGCAGAACAGCGCCAGCCCGTGCGGGACCGTCTCGTCGGCGCGGATCCGGCCCACGTACGTCGGGTCCTGCCCGGCCGCCTGCAACGGGGTCGGCACGTCGGAGAGTGCCACGCCGGGGGCGTCGGCGAGCAGCTCGTGGGCCCGCTGCGGGCTGATCGGCCGGGCGAACCGCGCGTTGATCTGGAGCGAGTGCCCGGTGAACACCGGCACCCGGACGCAGGTGCCGGAGACCTTCAGCTCGGGGATCTCCAGGATCCTGCGGCTCTCGTTGCGCAGCTTCTGCTCCTCGTCGGTCTCGGCGGAGCCGTCGTCGACGATCGAACCGGCCAGCGGCAACACGTTGAACGCGATCGGCCGGGCGAACGAGCGCGGAGCCGGGAACTCCACCGCCGCGCCGTCGAAGGTCAGACCGGAGGCGCTCTCCACCACCTTGCGGACCTGCTCGTCCAGCTCGGCCACGCCGGACAGCCCGGCACCGGACACCGCCTGGTACGTCGACACGACCAGGCTGACCAACTCCGCCTCGGCGTGCAGCGGGCGCAGCACCGGCATCGCGGCCATCGTGGTGCAGTTCGGGTTGGCGATGATGCCCCGGGGACGGTTCGCGGCGGCGTGCGGGTTGACCTCGGCCACCACCAGCGGCACCTCCGGGTCCATCCGGAACGCCGACGAGTTGTCGATGACCACGGCCCCGGCGGCGGCGACCCGGGGGGCCAACTCCTTGGCGGTGCCCTTGCCCGCCGAGAAGAGGACGATGTCCAGCCCCGAGTAGTCGGCCGTGGTCGCGTCCTCGACCGTGACCTCCTCGCCGCGCCACGGCAGCGTCCGCCCCGCCGACCGCGCCGAGGCGAACAACCGCACCTGCTCCGCCGGGAAGTCCCGATCCGCCAACACCTGCCGCATGACGCCGCCGACCTGCCCGGTCGCGCCCACAATGCCGATCCTCATGCCCGCGAGGCTACCCATCGGGCCGGTGGCGGCGGGAACGCTTTCCCACCGCCCGGACCCTCCGACCGCCCGCTCACCGCGTGGCGTCGATCACCTCGCCCAGGTCCGCCGCCACGATCTCGTCCCTGATCACCGCCGCGTCGCCCTCGACGACGAGGGTCAGCGACTCCGGGAACAGGTGTGCGGCTGCCGCCGCCGAGACCTCCGCCACGTCGGCGGCGAGCAGCGACTCGCGCAGCCGGGCATGGTAGTCGTCCGGCAGGTCGTGCACCACCAGCGTGGTGAGCGCACCGGCGATCGCCCGGGGGCTCTGCAACTCCACCGAGAGCTGCCCGGCCCGCCAGGACCGGGCCACCGCCAGCTCCTCCTCGGTCACCCCGCCCGCCTGGGTACGCGCGATCTCCCCGACCGCGTCCACCAGAGCCGGCGCGGTGACGGCGGTCTGCACCCCGGAACTGACCCCGAACCGACCGAACCGCCGCGACGAGGCGAAGTCACCCCGGATGCCGTACGTGTAGCCGCGTACCTCGCGGATCAGGTGGTTCAGCCGGGACGTGAAGGCGCCCCCGAGCACCGTGCCGGCCAGCGCGATCGGCACGTGGTCCGGGTGGGCCCGGTGCGGCGCCGGATGCCCGAGCCGCAGCGTGGACTGCACCGAACCGGGCCGGTCCACCAGGATCACCCGGCGACCGGCACGCAGCGGCACCTCGATCGGCGCGCCCCGGTCCACCGGTCCGCCACCGGTGCCGGCGAACGCCGTCGCGGCCAGCGCGTCCAGGTCGAGCCGGTCCAGGTCACCGGCGACGACCAGGGTTCCCGGACGGATGAACCACTCCGAGTGGAAGACCGTGACGTCCTCCACGTCCAGTCCGGCCACCGAATCCGGGTCGCCGTACATCGGGCGGCCCCACCGGCTGTCCGCACCGAACAGGTCGGCGCGCAGCACCGCGTCGGCCCGGGGACCCGGATTCGCCCAGTCCATCCGCAACGCGGTCGCCTCGTCGTCGCGGACCCGCCGTACGTCGTCCGGGTCCAGCCTCGGCGTCCGCACCGCCTCGGCGAGCAACTCCACCGCCGCGCCCAGCCGGTCCACCGGCACCTGCACGCTGGCCTGGAAGGTGTCCCAGTCCAGCCCGGTCACCAACTCGGTGCCGAGCGCCTCGATGGCCAACGCGTACGCGGTGGCGTCCCGCTGGCCGGTGCCCTCCTCCAGCGCCTTGGCGAGTACCCCGCCCAGCCCCTCCTTGCCCACCGGCTCCCGGCCCGCGCCCGCGTCGAGCAGCAGCAACGCGACGGCCAGGTTCTGCCCGGGCAGGTGCGCGGCGACGACCTGCCCGCCCGCCACACTCCGACGCACCACCTGCGGGAACCGGTACGGACGGGCCGCACCCGGTCCCGGACGATCCGCGATCAGGGTCACTGGGCTTTCCTTTCGTTCGCGACTGCGGGGCTCGCGCACACCAGGCCACGGCACCTGACCGGTCCGCGCCGCTCACTCCTCGCGCTCACCGGTTCTCCTCGGGCACGTAGGTAAGGGTCACCCGGTCGGCGGGGGCGAGTACGTCGGCGGCCACCTCGGCGATCTGCTCGGCGGTCACCGCGAGCCAGCCCGGCAGCCGGTCGGCGAGCACGCGGGGGTCACCGAACTGGGTGGCGTACCGGCCCAACGCGTCGGCCCGTCCGTCCACCGTGGACATCTGCCGCCACCAGGCGGTGGTCAGCAGCGCCTTGGCGCGGTCCAGTTCGGCGGCGGTGACCGGCACGGTGGCGAGTTCGTCGATCACCTCGGCCAGCCCGGCGGCCAGCCGTTCGGCGTCCACGCCGGGGCGGGCGGTGGCGGTGGCGATCAGCGGTGCCGGCGCGTGCGCCAGGTCCACCCCGTACGCCCCGACCAGATCCGGCTGGGCGATCCGCTCACCGTCGGCGAGCCGCTGGTAGAGGCGGCTGCCCCGGCCGCTGCCGAGCACGGTGGCGAGCACCGTCACCACGTCGTACGAGGCGGTGCCGAAGGGGTGCGTGCGGTGCGCCACGTACACCCGGGGGGCCGGCACGTCCGCGACCACCGTCTCCGCCACCGGCTCGCCCCTGTGCGCGACGACCAGGCCGTCCGGTGCGGACGGGATCTCCGGCCGGGGCGGGATGGCACCGAAGTACTTCTCGGCCAGCGTGGTGACCTCGTCGACACTGGTGTCCCCGACGACGGTCAGCACCGCGTTGTTCGGCGCGTAGTACGTCCGGTGGAACGCCTGGAAGGTGGCCAGGTCGGCGGCGTTCAGGTCGGCCATCGAGCCGATCGTGGCGTGGTGGTAGGGATGCCCCGGCGGATAGAGCAGCGGCAGCAGTCGCAGCCAGGCGTCGCCGTACGGCACGTTCTCGTAGCGCTGACGGCGCTCGTTCTTGACCACGTCCCGCTGGTTGTCCAGCGTCTCCTGGGTCAGCGCCGGCACCAGGCCACCCATCCGGTCGGCCTCCAGCCACAGCGCCAACTCGAGATGCTCGGCGGGGACCGTCTCGAAGTAGTTCGTGCGGTCCGGGTTGGTGGTGGCGTTGAGCGAGCCGCCCGCGCCCTGCACCAACTTCATGTGCTCGGTCTTCGCGACGTTCACCGAGCCCTCGAACATCAGGTGCTCGAAGAGGTGTGCGAAACCGGTCTGACCGGCCGGCTCGTGCCGCGAGCCGACGTCGTACCAGAGGTTGACCGCGACCGCCGGGGCGGTGCGGTCCTCGCTGACCACCACGCGCAGGCCGTTGTCCAGTCGGGTCGTCGAGATGGGCCAGGGATAACCACTGTCGGGCATGGCCCCGACGCTATCCGATCTCCGGGCTCGGGCGGGGGTGGGACGCGGCGCGACCGTGTCGCGGACGGCCGCGTCCCGGCGCGGTCAGTCCGGCGGCTCGATCGGGGTCACCGTCTGCTCGGAGGTACGCCGTTCCAGGACGGTGTCCGGTGCGGCGTTGCGGTCGGCCTCGCGAAGGTCCGACTCGGTCAGGATCGCGTCGGCCTGTGCCTGGGGGTCGTCGCTGCCGACCGCTGCCTCCTCCGGCAGCAGGTGGGCCCGCGACTCGATTCGCTCCTGGTCGCTCTGCGCGTCAGTCATGTCGCTTCCTTACCCCCGGCCCATCCCGCGCACGCGTGGATGTAAGGAAGGGTCCCCTGCTATGCACGAGGCGATAGCAGGGGACCCTTCCTTACAAAAATCGGGTGCGGAACGGCCCACGGACCTCGTAGGTGATGCCGCCGGAGGAGGAGCCGGAGGTGCCGCGCTGCGAGGAGAGGTAGAACCGGGTGCCGTCGGGCGAGAAGGCCGGCCCGCAGATCTCCGAGGAGGACTGGCCGGTGATCCGCAGGAACGGCGCGACCACCTCGTCCGGGGTGATCACGCAGACCTCCATGTCGCCGCCGTCCTCGGCGACGTACAGGTCACCCGACCGGGTGCCGGTGATGTTGTCCACCCCGGTCAGCGGGGCGGTGCCGGAGACCAGCGAGTCGTCGTACGCCAGGTCGATCCGCTGCCGCACCGCGTCGTACGCCCAGACCCGGTTGTCGCCCTTGGTGGTGAACCAGCAGGTGCCGTCGGCGTACCAGCAGCCCTCGCCGCCGTCGAAGCCCTTGGCGCCGGAGACCTGGCGACGGGTGAGTGTGGTCGACGCCGCCGGGTCGGGCACCCGGGCCCAGGTGACCGGGCCGCTGGTGCCACTGCCGGCGACCAGCACCTCCAGCGTGCCGGCGGAGAGGTCGCCCCACGTCGTCGGTCGGAACCGGTAGAAGCAGCCGTCGGTCTCGTCCTCGGTCAGGTAGATCACCCGCCGGTCCGGGTCGCAGGCGGCGGCCTCGTGCTTGAAGCGGCCCATCGCCGCCCGCCGCACCGCCGTGGTGCCGCCCTGCGGGTACGTCTCGTAGACGTGTCCCCGGCTGACCTCCTCGCAGGAGAGCCAGGTGCCCCAACCGGTGGCACCCCCGGCGCAGTTCTGGTTGGTGCCGGAGAGGAGCCGGTACGCCGAGGCGACGCTCCCGTCCGCGTGGAACCGGACCGCCGAGGCCCCGCCGCCCGGCGTGATCTCAGAGTTCGAGACGTAGATCCAGCCGGCACCGGCGGTGAAACAGGCGCCGCCGTCCGGTGCGTCGTGCCACACGTACGACGTGCCGGGTACCACCTGTCGGGATCGGGCGATCACCCGACTGGTGAATCCGGTCGGCAGCATGATGCCGTTGGCGTCGGCGGCGCGCAGCGGCCCGTACGGCCCGACACCGGGTTGAGCAGGGGCGGCGACGGCAGCGCCGGCCCAGAGGCCGCCGGCGAAGGCGGCGGCGCCACCGGCGACGGCGGTACGCAGAACGGTACGACGATCCATCGGAACCCCTCGGGAGACGGCTGTCGGTCGCGCCGAAACTACCGAGCGCTCCATCGATGAGGGTGAACCTGAGGCGAGACTTCGGCGACGAGAAGGTGAGCATCCGCGCACCGTCAGGTACTCTTACCGCCGTGACGCGGTCGTATCGATGGTTTAGGCAGCCGGCTCGGCCGGTGACCTCACCATGATCTGACGTCACCGAATTCGAGCCGGCCGGGCAGGAGCTTTCGTTCCTGCCCTTTCGCGTACGAGCAGCCGGCTCGACCTGGGCACCGGCCCCGGGTGCGGTCGGCGAGAGGATGCCCACCGTGACGACCCCGGAGAACCACCGGGTCATCGACCAGCGGATCGACCGCGTCGTGCCGCTGACCACCCCGGCCCTGCTGCTGCACGAGCTGCCCCTGGACGCCGGCCTCACCTCGGCCGTGCTGACCGGGCGACGCGCGGTCGGACAGGTGCTCGACCGTGCCGACGACCGCCTGCTGGTGGTGGTCGGGCCGTGCTCCGTGCACGACCCCGCCGCCGCCCTGGACTACGCGCACCGGCTGCGCGAGGCGGCCGACCGGGTCTCCGACGACCTGCTGGTGGTGATGCGGGTCTACTTCGAGAAGCCGCGCTCCACGGTGGGCTGGAAGGGCCTGATCAACGACCCGGGGCTGGACGGTTCCGGCGACGTCAACACCGGCCTGCGGCTGGCTCGGGCACTGCTGCTCGACGTGCTGCGGCTCGGGTTGCCGGTGGGCTGCGAGTTCCTCGACCCGATCACCCCGCAGTACATCGCCGACACGGTGGCGTGGGGCGCGATCGGGGCGCGCACGGTGGAGAGCCAGGTGCACCGCCAGCTCTCCTCCGGCCTGTCCATGCCGATCGGCATGAAGAACCGCCCCGACGGAAGCATCTCCACGGCGGTGGACGCGATCCGGGCGGCCGGCGTACCGCACGTCTTCCCCGGTATCGACGTCTCCGGCACCCCGGCGATCATGCACACCCGGGGCAACACGGACGGCCACCTGGTGCTGCGCGGCGGTGGCGGTCGCCCCAACTACGACGCCGAGTCGGTCGCCGGAGCGCTGGAGCTGCTGCGGGCCGCCGGGCTGCCGGAGCGGCTGGTGGTGGACGCCAGCCACGCCAACAGCGGCAAGGACCACCGCAACCAGCCCGTCGTGGCCGCCGACGTGGCCGCGCAGATCGCCACCGGTCAGCAGGGCATCGTCGGGATCATGCTGGAGAGCTTCCTGGAGCCCGGCCGCCAGGACCTGGACCCGACCCGCGAGCTGACCTACGGCCAGTCGGTGACCGACGCCTGCATCGGCTGGGACACCACCGACGAGGTGCTCGACGCGCTGGCCACCGCCGTGCGTACCCGCCGCGCCCACCATTCGCGCACCCTGCCCGCCCCCGCCTGACCCGCACCCGTCGATCGGAGGTCGGCGTGCGGCGCGACCGGCGACAACGCCGCCGACCTCATGATCGCCACGGTGTGGTGGGAGTTTGGCCGGGTGGGGCGGGGGTAGGTGGCGGGCGTGACCGATGACGTACCCGTGACCGGGGCGCCCGTGGCGCCCACGGCACCGACGACCGAGGCGCGGCTGCCCGACGCCATCCTGGCCGACGTGCCCGTGGTCGACACCGCGGGCATCGACCCGGCCGTCACCGACCTGCCCGGTACGGCTGCCGCCGTACCGGACGAGGTGGAGACGGAGGAGGTGGACACCCGCCCCCTCGTCGACCTGCTCGACGACCTCTACCACGGTCAGGAGCGGATCAGTCAGGTGGACATCTACCGGCGGGCGGTCGCCGCGGAGTTGCCGGCGCAGTTGCTCTCCCGGCTCAACGCGCTGCCTCAGGGCGAGTACGCGGTCGACGAGGTGACCGACCTGCTGGGTGGTACGGCGGGATGACGTCCGGCACCGCCCCGGCCGGTGCCGCCGACGAGAAGAGGAACGCGATGTCGCAGCCCGAGGAAGACCAGGACGACCGGATGCCCGCGCTCGGCCAACCCCCGGAGGGCACCGACACCCTTCCCGAGCCGGACTTCGCCAACGAGCACGACCGCACGGCCGTGGACCGGGACATCATCACCGGCGCCGACGAGGACGAACGGGAACCGGAGTCCCCGCGCGGCTGGTCCGGCATGCAGCGCTGACGTATCCGCTCCGACACCGTCGCTGACGAGGCCCGGTGTCCGCCGGTGGCACACGCCACCGACGGACACCGGGCCGGACGTCACTCCCGGTGGTCGCCCTCGGCTCCCCGCTGTGCCATCGCGTACGCCATCTGGAGGAAGTCCGACGCGGTCACCGCGGTCAGCGCCGTGGCCACCAGTCGGGTCAGCCTCGGCGTGAGCACCAACGCGCCGGTGAACCCGGTGGCCACCCAGACCGCCAGGCAGAACGGGCAGCTCAACAGCTCGCCGATGGCGTGCCGGGTGGAGCTGCCGGAGTCGCGTACCTGCTCCATCACCTCGCCGCTGCCGATCGGCCGGTCGTACTGCGTGAACGGCGCGCGCAGCGGACTGGTCACCGCGTCCTTGGACAGCAGCCGGCTGAGCTTGTGGGTGGCGATGGCCAGGAGCACCACGTCGGAGGTGGCGGGCCGCTCCGGCACCGGACGCCCGGTCGCCTTGACCAGCCCGGCGATGGCCCCGGTCACCGCGGCGTAGGTGCCCATCGCCGCCAGGTACCCGCCCAGCGGGCGGTGCTCGTGCGGGGCGTACGCCTGACGCAACCGCGCCACCTTCTGCTTCAGCTCGCTCACCCGGCCTCCTTCGTCTCATGCGGGGGTGCGCCGCCCCGGTCGGGACGGCTCGGTCGTTCGGTGTCCGGCCGGGTCAGCCGGCCTGGAGGTTGTCGTCCACCTCGCGGGCCAGCTTGGTCAGGGCCTCGTCGGCGAGCCGGTCGGTCTCGGCACCGCCGCCGGAGATGTCCAGACGGACCCGGGCACCACCGGCGTCGACCGGCTCCACCCGCAGCTCGGCCCACCAGTCGGTGCCGTGACCGTCCCAGCGGGCCCGCATCCGGTCCCCGTCGCCCTGGTCGGACGAGTCGCCGGCGAGCAGGGGTTCGGGCAGCCAGGCGGCGACCCGGTCCGGATCGGTCGCGGTGTTGAAGACCACCTCGGGGGGTGCGGAGACCCCGCGTTCCGCGTACGCCATCACGCGTCCCGCAGTCGGCTGGGGTCGACCTCCCGCCCGGGGTGCCGGGCGAGGTACTCGGTCTCCAGTTCGGCGGTACGCCGCAGGTGGTTGGCCAACGCCGAGTCGGTGGCGTGCCGCAACGTGTCCAGGCGGGTGCGGTGCAGGCTCTGCACCTCGCGGATCAGGTCGTCCTCGCTCAGCTCGGCCGGGTCGACGCCGGGCAGGTCCCCGTCGAGCGGGGCGGTGGTCGCCCGGTCGTCGTCGCCCCATTCGGGGATCCGCTGCTCGGGGCTCACCTCGGTGCCTCCGGTGGGAAACCCGTCCGATCGTCCTGATGCGGTCATCTCGCGCCCCCTCGTCCGTGCTGGGCTGGCGTCTGTACGGTTGCCCACGTCGGATGCGGCCAAACCAGGGCCGCCACTACGACACCGCGTCGGAGAGCGCGGTCGGTCCCGGTACCCTCGTTGCCATGAAGCGGCTCTGGACCCCGGCGTGGATCGCCCGCCACGTGGCCATGGTCGTGCTGGTGACCACCTTCCTCGGCCTCGGCTGGTGGCAGGTCAGCCGGGCCGCCGCCGGCAACGCCATCAGTTGGGGCTACGCCGTGGAGTGGCCGATCTTCGCGGGCTTCGTGGTCTTCGTGTGGTGGCGCGAGGTGCGCCACACGCTGCGGGAGCAGGACACCGCCGTCGAGCAGGCCGGCGACGCCACGGCCGCACCGGACACCTCGGCCGACGCGGCGTGCGGCGCCGACGAGGCCGGCGCCGTCGGCGCCGGGCCGGAGCCGGATCGGCCGCGACCCGGGATCCGCCGACCGGTACGGGTGGCCCGCGCCACCGCCGTCGGCGAGGTCTCCGACGACGCCGACCTGGCCGCCTACAACCGCTACCTGTCATGGTTGAACGCCAATCCGGGCGCCAAGCCCGGTGACTACCCCGGCTGAGCCGGGCCGGAAGGACTGACGGACGTGCGCGCTGCCCTCACCCGCTACCGCGTGATCGCCTGGATCGTCGGCGTGGTGCTGATCCTGCTCGTCGTGATCGGCATGCCGCTCAAGTACGGCTTCGACAACCCGATCCTGGTGGAGACCGTCGGCCAGGCGCACGGCTTCCTCTACATGCTCTACCTGGTCGCCGCGTTCGACCTGTCCCGGCGGGTCAACTGGCCGCTGAAGCGGATGGTCCTGGTGATGCTGGCCGGCACCGTGCCCTTCGTCTCCTTCTGGGCCGAACGCAAGGTGAGCGCGTTGTACCTGGCCGAGCAGCAGGAGCGGGAGCAGCAGACGCCGGAGCCGGTGGCCGGCTAGCCGCGCGGCAGGGCCCTCAACGGCGTGGCATGGCCCTCAACGGCGTGGCCGCCACGGGTCGGCGCTCGCCAGCGGGTCCTCCCACCCGCCGTAACCGTGCATCTCCCGGGCCCGGCGCAACGCCCGGCTCACCTGGCCGAACTGCTGCTCGTCGTCGCTGCTGAACAGCAGTTCCTCGGACTCACCACGCCGCCCCCACAGCTCGTACGGCGGCGGGCGCCAGCGGTCCCCGGCCACCGCGAGCAGCACCGGCACCAGGAACACCGCCCCCAACAGCAGGTACGCCTCGGCGGTGAGCCGGTGCAGCCCGCCGGTGAAGCCGAGCATCAGACCGATGCCGCCGATCACCACGGTGGAGACCAGCACGGCCCGGGCCGCCACGGGATCCTGGTCCCCCCGGGTGGTGTGCAGATGGGTCAGCTCGGCGACCCGCCAACTGCTGCGCCCGACGGTGAACCGGTCGGCGGTGACGACGATCCCGGGTCGGGCGTAGAGCAGACGCGGGTTCGGGCCGGGGTCACCGGGCGCGGAACGTGGCGGTCGTGTCGTCGTACCGTCCGGATTCACGGCCCCTCCTCCCCCACCACCGGGCGTCGCCGGACCGGTCCACCGATCCACGACGCCGGCTGACGGGAATCCCGGCTGTGCGCCCATTGTCGACCGGGCACGCCCGCCGCACCGGCCTGTTTCCGGTGGTCACGCCGCTGTACCGGGCGACCGTCGCCGGAAAGAGCCGTCCAAGTCCGTCTTATCGGTTATAGCGCCGACGGAACCGACGTCATATGCCGAGAGCGACCAGTACGGCATCTGCCCAGATAAGCCTACATACGCCCTCAGGGCGAATCAGATTCGCCACACGCTCCTCACATGTCCCGACAATCCCTGCCGGTAACTCTGTTCCCGTACTACCTTGGGCAGGTCGGCCCGGTCGACCGCCGTCCACCCGGACGGCACCGGTCCGGTGCCGTCGCGGAGCGTCAGCAGGCCCGCGCCGGCCCTGGGAGAGGAGCATCGAGCTCTTGTCGTCCCTGACGAACACGCTGCGCGCCCTGGCCGTGGCCGCCTGCTCGCTGGCGCTGGTCGCGCCCGCCACGGTGGCCCGGGCCGAACCGTCGACCGCCGAGTTGACCCGGCGGATCGACAAGTCCTCCGCCGAGTTGCAGGACGTGGTGGAGTCACACAACGAGCTGCGCGAGAAGATCAAGGACAACCGGACCGCCGTCGAACGGCTACAGGAGCGGATCGGTCCGCTGGAGCAGCAGGCCGCACAGAGCCGGGCGGACGTCGGCCGACTGGCCGTGACCGCGTACAAGACCGGCAACCTCGGCGCCGCCGAGGCCCTGCTGCGCACCGACGACTCGACGTCCATGCTCGACCGGCTCGGCACGCTGGACCACCTGACCCGGCAACGGCAGGCGACGGTCGCCAGCTACACCGCCGACCAGCAGCGGCTGCTCGACGAGAAGACCCGGCTGGACGTCACGCTCAGCCGGCAGGCCGCCCAGTCCCGGGAGTTGGCCGCCGCGAAACGGCGGATCGAGCGGGATCTGGCCAAGCTGTACGAGATGCGCCGGCAGGCGTACGGCCGGGCGACCGAACGCCCGACCAACAACTCCGGCAGCGCCAACGACGCGCCGTCGGTGTCAGGGCAGGCCGGTGTCGCCGTCCGGTTCGCGTACGGGGCGCTCGGCAAGCCGTACGCCTGGGGGCAGGACGGGCCGAACGGCTACGACTGCTCCGGGCTGACCTCGGCCGCCTGGCGGGCGGCGGGCAAGTCGCTGCCGCACAACACGAAGATGCAGTGGGGCACGGTGGCGAAGATCAGCCGTGGCGACCTACGCCCCGGTGACCTGGTCTTCTATCGCAGTCTCGGGCACGTCGCGATCTACGTGGGCAGTGGTCAGGTGATCCACGCCCCCACCTTCGGTCGCAACGTGGAGAAGCGCTCCGTCGACCTGATGCCCCCGTACGGCTACGGACGGGTGCGCTGAGTCGTCGACCCGGCGTACCCACAGACGGTGAACGGCCGGCGTCCCCCTATCGGACGCCGGCCGTTCGCCGTCATTCTTACCAGCTCAGGCGGCCTGTAGGCCCTCCGCGCGAGCCAGCTCGCGCAGCCGCCCGAGCGCCTGGATCTCCAACTGCCGGATCCGCTCACGGGACAGCGAGAACCGCGAGGCCACCTCGGTGAGCGAGTGCTCCCGACCGTCCTCCAGCCCGTAGCGGGCCCGCATGATCCCGGCCGAGCGGTCGTCGAGGTGGTTGAGCAGCCCCTCGATCCGCTGCCGCTCCAGCCCGGTGAGCACGATCTCCTCCGGCGACGGTGCGTCGCTGTCGGCGACCAGGTCACCCAGGTTGGTGTCGCCGTCGTCGCCGACCGGCGTGTCCAACGACACGGTGTCCTGCGACCAGCGGACCAGCTCGTTGACCCGTTCGACGGTCACGCCGAGTGCCTTGGCGATCTGCTCCGGCTCCGGGTCGCTGCCCAGCTCACGGGTGAGCTGGCGAGCCACGTTGCGCATCCGGTTGACGTCCTCCACCAGGTGCACCGGCAGTCGCACGGTGCGCTCCTGCTGGGCGATCGCCCGGCTGATCGCCTGACGGATCCACCACGTCGCGTAGGTGGAGAACTTGTAGCCGCGTTCGTAGTCGAACTTCTCGACCGCCCGGACCAGACCGGTGTTGCCCTCCTGGATCAGGTCGAGCATCGGCATCCCGGAGCGGACGTAACGGCGGGCGATCGACACGACGAGCCGGAGGTTGGCCCGGATGAACAGGTCCTTGGCCCGCTCGCCCTCGGCGACCAGCCGGGCCAGGTCGTCCCGGGTGGCACCGTCGGGAATCCGGTCCTCACCGAGCAGGTGCTCGGCATAGAGGCCGGCCTCGATCGCCTTGGAGAGATCGACCTCCTTGGCGGCGTCCAGCAGTGGCGTCCGGGAGATCTCGTGCAGGTAGACTCCGACCAGGTCGCGCTCCTCGGCGACCTCGTCGGTGCGCATTCCGATGTTCTTGTCCACGTTGCCCACGGTCCCCTCGCTCGCGCCGGTTGCCCGGTTCCTTGCCATCCCCACGCCCATCGGCCCTCCCCGCACTTCCGCTGTGCCCACCGGAGCCGGCATCTACACAACAGATGAGACGTGTCAGGGATTCCATGTCGTGGGTCGAAAGTGTCACGAATGCCTGATAATCCGCTGAGAGCACGGTCCACGTTTGCTGTCAGCACCCTGCCTGACTGGGGTCGGCAGGCACCTCGTGAGGTGGACGGATAGACGGATCGCCGTCCGTACCGGTCCATGGCAACACTGCCTGGCCGACCGACACAGCGACCCGGGTCACCGCCGTGCTGCGATCCTGGTCACTGGCTGATACGCGTACGCGGACCAGTCGGTTCATCCACGCCGGTGGTATTACCCGACGCCCAGATGAACAATCCGTGCCCCGGTTCTATGCCCGGCCCGTGCCGGGGCCCGGGACGGGCATAGAACCGGGGCGGAATCAGGACGCGAGGAGCGCGAGCGCGCCGCGCACCTGGTCGGCGGAACGGGCCAGAGCCGCCCGCGCGGTGGTCACCTCCACCCCCGAAACGAGGCTGACCAGGGCGGTCTTCAGATCGCCGTCCGCCTCGTCGAGTGCCTGACGGGCCCGGTCCTCGGCACAACCGGTCGACTCGACCAGGATCGAGAGCATTCGTCCCCGGAGCTTCGCGTTGGTCGCCACCATGTCGATCATCAGGTTCGAGTAGACCCGGCCCAGGCGCACCATGACCGCGGTGGAGAAGCTGTTCAGCACGATCTTCTGGGCCGTGCCCGCCTTCATCCGGGTCGACCCGGCGACCACCTCCGGCCCGGTGTCCAGGCCGATGAAGACGTCCACCGACCGGGCGGCCGGGGCGTCCGGGTTCGCGCAGAGCAGCACCGTCGAGGCGCCTGCGGACCGGGACGCGGCGAGCGCCCCGAGGACGTACGGGGTACGACCGCTGGCGGTGAGTCCGACCACCACGTCACCGCGACGTACGCAGTCGCTCGCCTCGGCCACACCTCGGGTGTCGTCGTCCTCGGCGTCCTCCACCGCCCGCCACACGGCGTCCGGGCCGCCGGCCAGGTGGGCGCAGAACCAGTCGCGGGGCGAGTTGAAGGTGGGGGCCAGCTCGGCGGCGTCCAGCACGCCCAGCCGACCCGAGGTGCCGGCCCCGAAGTAGTGCACCCGGCGTCCGCCGCGCAGCGCCTCCACGGCGAGGTCGACGCTCTCGGCGATCCGGTCGAGGACGGCGGCCACCGCGGTCGACACCCGCCGGTCGGCCTCGTTGATCACGGAGAGGACGTCCCGGGTGGACATCAGGTCCAGGTCGACGCTGAGCGGGTTGCGTCGTTCGGTCGGCGCGCCGACCCGGACCGTCGGACGGACGGTGGCCGGTGCCGCGTCGGGCTCCACCGCACCGGCGGTCATGTGCGCCTCCGGGTGGACCCGACCCGGTGGGAGCGGACCGCCTCGGCGGTCGCCTCCAGCGCCTTGCGCGCCCGGGGGCGGTTGCGCGCGGCCACCCCGACGAAGAGGCAGTCGACCACGGTGAGCTGGGCGAGCCGACTGGCGGTGGCACCGGAACGGTAGGTCGTCTCGCGGGCCGCGGTGGTCAGGACGTGGTCGGCGACCTCGGTGACCGGTGAGCGGGGGAAGTTGGTCAGCACCACCGTGGTGGCGCCCCGGGCCCGTGCCTGCTCCAGCACCTCCACCACGTCCGACGTGGTGCCGGTGTGCGAGATGCCGACCGCGACGTCACCCCGGCCGAGCAGGGCCGCCGAGGTGAGCGCGGTGTGCACGTCCGGGAAGTAGAAGGCGGTGCGGCCGATGCGGTGCAGCTTCTGCTGGAAGTCCGAGGCCACGAAGCCGCTCGCCCCGGCACCGTAGATGTCGATCCGGCCGGCGCCGACGATGGCGTCCACCACCCGCTCGCAGACCGCCGGATCGAGCTGCTCGGCGGTCTCCTCCACGGCCCGCGCGTCGTTGAACGCGATGGTCGCGATGATCTGGGCGAAGTCGGCTCCGGGCGGGATGTCACCGCCGACCACCCGCGCGTCCGGCGGCTCGATCCGCCGGGCCGCCTCGGCGGCGAGCCGGATCCGCAGTTGCGGGTAGCCGTCCATGCCGACCGACCGGCAGAACCGGATGACGGTGGCCTCCGATGTCTCGGCGGCGGTGGCGAGGTCGGTGATGGTCCGCCGGGCCGCGTCGGCGGGGTCGGCGACCACCAGGCGGGCGACCCGCTGCTCGGCCGGTGACAGCGACGGGAGCAGGCCGCTGATGTGGACGATCAGTCCACCCGGCTCGTGACTTGCGGAAATCTTCGAACTCTTCCCCACGTATGAAACTTACTTTCACAAGTCGTGAGCGTCAACCACGACGCGCCCATCCGAGGGACGACACGTGCCGGGCGTACGCCCACAGCCTCCCACCCGTCCGAGGGGGCCGCCTCCCCCGGCGGGCCGGGTCCGTCCGGTCGGGTGGGGCCGGCCGGGGGCCGACCGGACGGCGGCACTAGCGTGGGGTCATGACGCGACGCAGTGTGCTGGTCACCGGAGGCACGGGCGGGCTGGGCGGGGCGGTGACCACCGTGTTCATCGAGGCAGGCTGGCGGGTGGTCGCGCCGCAACGCCGGGCGCCGTCGCCCGAGGCCGGGCCCGACGGCGACGCGCCGGTACGCCCGGTCGCGGACCTGACCGACCCGCAGGACGTCGCCCGCGTCGTCGAGGTGGCCGCCGGTGACCCCGAGGCGCCGCTGCGCGCCCTGGTCAACCTGGTCGGCGGGTACGCCAGCGGCGGCCTGGTGCACGAGACGCCGATCGAGGAGTTCGAGCGGATGCTCACCCTCAACCTCCGACCGACCCACCTGGTCACCCGGGCGGCCCTGCCGCACCTGGTCGCGGCCGGCGGCGGCGCGGTGGTGTGCGTGGCGGCCCGGGCAGCTCTCGCGCCGTTCCCGGGAGTCTCCGGCTACGTGACCGCCAAGGCCGCCGTGCTCGGTTTCGCCTCGGCCGTCGCGGTGGAGTACAGGGCGGCGGGCGTGCGCTGCAACACCGTGCTGCCCAGCGTCATCGACACGCCCACCAACCGGACCGCGATGCCGGACGCCGACCACTCCCGCTGGGTGGAGCCGACCGAGATCGCCTCCGTGGTCCGCTTCCTGGCCTCCGACGAGTCCGCCCCGACCAGCGGCGCCGCCGTACCGGTCTACGGCCGGGCCTGAATCGCCGGCGGTCGGATCGACCACGGCCGGACCTGCACCGGGGCCGACCCGGCCGCCCACGGCAGGGCCTGGATCGGCACCAGCGCGGTCACCGGTCCGGGCAGCCACGGTCGGTACCGCTGCGGACCCGGCTCGTCCGGCTCGTCGTCGGCCGGAAGCCACGCGGCGAGATGGTCGCGGATGTCCCGGGCCACCTGGTCCGCCGGTCGGTCCCCGTCGACCGGCACGAAGCTCGGTGACTCCGGCAACGTGCGGTACGCCAGGTCCGCGGCGGTCAGGTAGGGCAGGCTCTCCTCGTCGGTGCCGCGCCGCTCGATCCGCCGGTACGCCTCGTTCGGCGGCACCGTCAGCAGGAACGTCACCTGCGGCTGCGGGAAGACCCGGTACGCGGCCCGCACCAGCCGTTCCCAACGCCGACCCCCGTGCGCCCGGAGGCTGGCGTACTGGCAGGCGGCGTAGCGGTCCATCACCGCCACCCGGCCGGTGCACAGGCTGCCGAGCAGGGCCATCGCGATGGCGAGCCAGCGCAGCACGGATTCCAGCAGGAGCATCGCGTCGCGCCCGAGCAGTCCCTGGGCGTCCGCCCGACCGAGTCGGTTCGCGGCCCGCCCCAGCCAGCGGCGCCCACCGGCATTGCGGTGGTAGGTGGCCGGGTGACCGGCGGCGGTGAGCGCCTCGGCGAGCCGGTGCGCCTGAGTGGTCTTGCCCGAGCCGTCCACGCCGATCAGGGCCACGGTGCGCAGTCGGGCCGTGCCGCACCGGGTACCCGTCGATCTGGCCACTCTCGACAGGATATCCGACCCTCGCACGGCGACCGGAAGGTTCGTCCCGGTATGCGACTGATCGCGCCCTTGCACGAGCGATGCAGGTGTGGGCGACCGGATTGCCGGGTACCGATCCGGCATCCCACCGGTAGCGACTGAACGAGTTCGACGGGAGAGGCGACATGGCCGAGCGCGACGACGAGACTCTCCTGCACACACTGAAGAAGGTCGCCGCCGTGCTCAAGCAGTCGGACATCCCGTTCGCGCTCGGCGGCAGCTTCGCCGTGTACGCGCACGGCGGACACTCCAGCGAGCACGACGTCGACTTCCTGATCCGTGAGCCCGACGTCGACGCCGCCCTGGAGGCACTCGTGGCGGCCGGGTTCACCGCCGAGCGGCCCCCGGAGGACTGGCTGGTCAAGGTCTTCGACGGCGGACGGATGGTGGACCTGATCCACCGCCCGATCGAGACGCCGGTGACCGAGGAGACCTTCGGCGACACGGTCGTACGGCCGGTCGACGCCATCCACATGCCGGTGCTGTCGGCCACCCAGTTGATGGTGCACAAGCTGCTCAGCTTCTCGCAGCACTACTGCGACTTCGCGCGAGGGTTGCCGCTGGCCCGGTCGTTGCGGGAGCAGATCGACTGGGAACGGGTACGTAAGGAGACGCAGCACTCGCCGTACGCGGAGGCGTTCCTGGTGCTGCTGGACAGGCTGGACGTCGTGCCCGACGCCGGCACGGCCGACGGGAGGGGAACACCGTGACCACGTACCGCGACCCCGGTGCCGGGCCGCCGGACGAGTACGTCGAGGCGGAGATCCACCGGCTGCTCGCCGAGGATCCGGCCGTCGCCGAGCAGGGCATCTCCGTGGTCCGTACGGAGCGCGGTCTGGTGCTCATGGGTGAGGTGGAGAGCGCCCACCGACGGGACGAGATCCTGCGCCGGGTGGCCGAGCGTTTCCCCGAGGAACCGGTCACCAGCGACATCGGGGTGATTCGCGCGCAGGCGCCCACAGAGATCGAGCAACTGCCCTGAGGGAGGCGCGATGGCTATCCGGATCGCCGCGGTGGGCGACGTACACGTGGACGAGGACGTGGTCGGCCGTTTCCGGCCGGCCCTGGAGGAACTGCCGGACAAGGCCGACGCGCTGCTGCTCGCCGGTGACCTGACCCGGCACGGCACCGAGGCGGAGGCCCGGTGCGTGGCACGGGAGTTCGGCGGACTGGGCGTACCGGTGATCGCCGTGCTCGGCAACCACGACCATCAGTGCGACCAGGTGCCGCAGGTGGTCGGCGTGTTGCAGGAGGCGGGGATCACCGTGCTGGAGGGCGACGGCGTGGTGCTCGACTGTCCCGGCGGTCGGCTCGGCGTCGCCGGGGTGAAGGGCTTCGGTGGCGGGTTCGCCGGGCGGTGTGCCAGTGACTTCGGCGAGCCGGAGATGAAGGCGTTCGTCCGCACCACGACCGAGAGCGCGGATCGACTGGCCGCCGCGCTGCGCGCGCTGGACTGCGACACGCTGGTGGCGCTGACCCACTACTCGCCGGTGCCGGACACCCTGGCCGGGGAGCCGCTGGAGATCTACCCGTTCCTGGGCTGCTACCAGCTCGGGCAGGCGGTCGACTCGGCGCCCACCGCGCTGGCCCTGCACGGGCACGCGCACCACGGCTCCGAGCGCGGGACCACGCCCGGCGGGGTACGCGTACGCAACGTCGCGCACCCGGTGATCAAGCAGGCGTACAGCGTCTTCCATCTCGGTGACGACCTTGATCAGCCGCAGGTTTCCGGCGTAGGAGTGGGGGGTATTCAGCAAACATGGAGCTGATTCTCTGGATTCTCGCAGTCGTACTGGTCGTCTCCGGCATCCTCGCGCTGTTCCGCCGGCAGATTCTCTGGGGCATCGTCCTCATCGTCGTCGGGCTTCTGGTCGGCCCGGGTGGTGTGAGCATCTTCAGTTGACGTGGCGGCGCAACGCGTCGCCTGTCCCGGACCCGCCGGGGTCGTCGTGACCGGAACTCCGTCCTCCCGACAGGAGCCACCGGCCACGGCGACCCCGGCGTACTTGTGTCCCGGCGCTTGAGTGCCCCGGCGCTTGGGTGCCCCGGCCGCGTCGCTCGCCGCTCGGCTGCCAGGCCCCTTCCGATCCGGGGTTGCATAGCGCGCCGCTCGGCCGGTAGCCCCTTCCGGTCCCGGCCGTGTCGCGCGCCTCCCCGCTGGCAGGCTCCTTCCGATCCGGGTTGCGTCGCGCGCCTCCCCGCCGGCAGGTCTCGCCAGCCCACGGGGAGGCCCGCCCCGGCAAGTTTGCCGTCCCGACCCGTGGAGAAGCTGTGCGCATGCGGACGAGTGCGAGCGACACCCCGCGAGGCGGTGCCCGGCAGTGGTGGGCGTTGGCCGGCTTCGCAGCGGCGGTGACGGCGGCGGCCGTCATCGGCAACCTCGCCGCCGTCGGCGCGGCGGACGAGTACCGCAGCATCGAGCAGCCCGCCTGGGCACCACCGTCCTGGCTGTTCGGCCCGGTCTGGACGGTGCTCTATGTGACCGTCGCGCTGGCCGGCTGGCTGGTCTGGCGTCGGGTGGGCTTCGGCCCGGCCGTGCTCGCCTGGGCGGTGCAGCTCGTGCTCAACGCCGCCTGGACCCCGCTGTTCTTCGGCGCCGGGCAGTACGGCCTGGCCTTCGCCGAGATCGTGTTGTTGTGGCTGGCGATCGGCGTGACCGTCCTGCTGTTCCGACGGGTCAGCACCGCCGCAGCCGCCCTGCTGCTGCCCTACTGGGCCTGGGTGACCTTCGCCGCAGCGCTGAACTACTCGATCTGGCGACTGAACGGCTGACCCCGTCCGGGCTCCGGTTCCAGATCAAGCCGGTACCGCGCGCGACACCCGCGTTGATCAAGAGGTTCTGGTCTCCGAAGGGCAGTTCTGAGGGCGCAAACCCCTTGGTCAACTCTGAGCAGACCGGGCCCGGTGGGGGTGCGCCCAGGCAGGGACGACAGGTTTCGGGATTGTTACTCGGTCGTGTCCCGCCCAGGGCTGGACCGCGCGAGATGCAAGCGCTTACATGTGAAAACGCCCATCGGACCGGCGCCAGGTCACCGGATGCGATCCCGGCCGGCGCCGGCTAGGAAGGAGGACGGCATGGCAGTCTTTGCCAGGCCACGCCAGGCCCTCGTGATCGCCGGCGCGCTCGGGCTGGCGCTCGGCGCCACCGCCTGCGGTACCGGTAGCAGCAGCAGTAGCGGCAACAACACCAACGCCGATTCCGCCGAGTGCGCCCCGTACGAGAAGTACCAGGGCCACGACGGCAAGAAGGTGACGATCTACTCGTCGATCCGGGACATCGAGGCCGACCGGCTGGACGAGTCGTGGAAGCAGTTCGAAGAGTGCACCGGCATCGACATCAACCACGAGGGCAGTGGTGAGTTCGAGGCGCAGTTGCCCGTACGCGTCGACGGCGGCAACGCCCCCGACCTGGCGTTCATCCCCCAGCCCGGTCTGATCCAGCGGTTCGCCGAGCGCGACCAGATCAAGGCCGCCAGCGCCGAGACCAAGGCGATGGCCGAGGAGAACTACCCGGCCGACTGGCTGACCTACAGCACGGTCAACGGCACCTTCTACGGCGCGCCGCTCGGCTCGAACGTGAAGTCCTTCGTCTGGTACTCGCCGAAGATGTTCCAGGAGAAGGGCTGGGCCGTCCCGAACACCTGGGACGAGATGATCAAGCTCAGTGACACGATCGCGGACAGCGGCACCAAGCCGTGGTGCGCCGGGATCGAGTCCGGTGAGGCCACCGGCTGGCCGGCCACCGACTGGATCGAAGACCTGATGCTGCGTACGCAGACGCCTGAGGTCTACGACCAGTGGACCAAGCACGAGATCCCCTTCAACGACCCCCGGGTCGCCGAGGCGCTCGACCGCGCCGGCACCATCCTGAAGAACGAGAAGTACGTCAACGGCGGCTTCGGCGGCGTACGCAGTATCGCCACCACCTCGTTCCAGGAGGCCGGTGTGCCGATCACGGCCGGCAAGTGCGCGCTGCACCGGCAGGCCTCGTTCTACGCCAACCAGTGGCCGCAGGGCACCCGGGTGGCCGAGGACGGCGACGTGTTCGCGTTCTACTTCCCGGCCATCGACCCGGCCAAGGGCAAGCCGGTCCTGGGCGGCGGCGAGTTCGTGACGGCGTTCAACGACCGTCCCGAGGTGCAGGCGGTGCAGACGTACCTCGCCTCCGGTGAGCACGCCAACAGCCGCGCGAAGATCGGCGACTGGGTGTCGGCGAACAACAAGCTCGACCTGGCCAACGTCGCGAACCCGATCGACAAGCTGTCCGCGGAACTCCTCCAGGACGACAGCTCGGTCTTCCGCTTCGACGGGTCCGACCTGATGCCGGCGGCCGTCGGCAACGGCACCTTCTGGAAGGGCATGGTCGAGTGGATCAACGGGCGGGACACCGCCACGGTCCTCCAGGGCATCGAGAGCAGCTGGCCGAACTGAGTCCAGTGGTGGGGGGGGGCGCCCCCCCCGGCCCCCCCCCCCCCCCGGGGGCCCCCCCCCCGCGGGGGGGGTTAGTTAGACTTGGCGCCCCCGCCGCCCCGACTAAGGTAGTTTGTGTGGGG
>NZ_JBITKM010000001.1:905123-907390 GCF_044461025.1 Micromonospora sp. NPDC049900 | reverse complement strand
GTGTTCGACCCCCGCCCCGCCCCCCCCCCGCGCCCCCCCCCCCCCCCCCGCCCGGGGGCCCCCCGCGCGGGGGGGGGGGGGCCCCCCCCCCCCCCCCCCCCCCCCCCCCGGCTCTGTCGACACCTCCGGGAGGGTTGATGAACTTCGACTTCGCCGCCCAGGCGCCGAAACTGATGATGTTGCTGTGGGGGCTGGTCGCCTTCGCAGTGGTGGTCGGCGGCCTGCTCGTCCTGCTCGACGCGGTGCCGGCGTTCTTCGCCCGGCGTCGCGAGGCGCAACTCGTCGCCGCCGCCGCCGGCAGCGCGCCGATGCCCCGGCGGACCAAGCCCCGGGAGGGGCTGTTCGCACTCTTCTTCCTGCTGCCGACCGTCCTGCTGCTGATGATCGGCCTGGTCGTCCCGGCGATCCGCACCACGCTCCTGTCCTTCATGGACGGCGGCAGCCAGAACTGGGTCGGGCTGGACAACTACCGCTGGATGTTCGCCGAGGACGCGATCGTCCGGGTACTGATCAACACGCTGGTCTGGGTGACCCTGGTTCCGCTGGTCGCCACCTCGATGGGCCTGCTCTACGCCGTGCTGGTCGACAAGGCCCGGATGGAGTCGCTGGCGAAGTCGCTGATCTTCATGCCGATGGCGATCTCGTTCGTGGGTGCCGCCATCATCTGGCGGTTCGTCTACGCCTACCGGGGTGAGGACCAGGAACAGATCGGTCTGCTCAACCAGATCGTGGTCAGCCTCGGTGGCGAGCCCCGACAGTGGCTGCTCGACTCGCCACTGAACACACTGCTCCTCATCGTGATCATGGTCTGGATCCAGGCCGGATTCGCCATGGTGGTGCTCTCCGCGGCGATCAAGTCCATCCCGGCCGACATCGTGGAGGCGGCCCGCCTCGACGGGGTCACCCCCTGGCAGATGTTCCGGCAGATCACCGTGCCCAGCATCCGGCCGGCCCTGATCGTCGTCGTGGTCACCATCTCGATCGCCACGCTGAAGGTCTTCGACATCGTCCGCACCACGACCAACGGCAACTACGACACCAGCGTGATCGCCAACGAGATGTACAACCAGGCGTTCCGGTACGGCCAGAACGGTCAGGGGTCCGCCCTGGCGGTCTTCCTCTTCGTCCTGGTGCTACCGATCGTGATCTTCCAGATCCGGAACCTGCGTCAGCAGCGACGGGAGGGCTGAGATGACCACCACCACTCCCCCGGTCGCCACCGGCGCCCAGGACACCAGTGGCACGTCGACGCGCGCGTCCCGGGTACGCAAGCGGCTGAACAGCCGTACCGCGACGGTCGTCGCGATCGTCATCGCGGTCGTCTGGACCATCCCGACGTTCGGCCTGTTCGTCTCCTCGTTCCGGCCGGAGCCGCAGCTCAAGACCACCGGCTGGTGGACGTTCTTCCGGGACCCGCAGTTCACCCTGCAGAACTACCAGGACGTGCTGTTCGGACAGGCGTCCGGCTCGGGACAGCTCGCCAACTACTTCGTCAACTCGCTGGTCATCACCCTGCCGTCGGTGCTGTTCCCGCTCGCGTTCGCCGCCCTGGCCGCGTACGCGCTGGCGTGGATCAACTTCCGCGGCCGGGACTGGGTCTACATCGGCATCTTCGCGCTCCAGATCGTGCCGTTGCAGATGGCGCTGGTGCCGCTGCTGAGCTTCTTCTCGCGGGGAGTCAGCATCGGCGGCGTCACCCTGATGCCCGCCTGGAACCTCGACGGCGCGCAGAACTTCGCCCAGGTGTGGTTCGCGCACACCTGCTTCGCGTTGCCGTTCGCCGTGTTCCTGCTGCACAACTTCATCTCGCAGCTACCGAAGGACCTGATGGAGGCGGCCCGGGTCGACGGGGCGACCCACCCCAGGATCTTCCGCACCATCGTGCTGCCGCTGGTCGCCCCCGCGCTGGCCGCGTTCGGCATCTTCCAGTTCCTCTGGGTCTGGAACGACCTGCTGGTCGCGCTCATCTTCGCCGGTGGCAGCGACGTCACCGCACCGCTCACCGTGCGGCTGGCCGAACTGGCCGGCACCCGGGGCAACGAGTGGCAACGGCTGACCGCCGGGGCGTTCGTCTCGATCGTCGTACCGCTGATCGTGTTCCTCTCGTTGCAGCGCTACTTCGTTCGAGGGCTGCTCGCCGGCAGCGTCAAGGGCTGATACCCGGGTGGTGGGGGGCGCGGGCGGCGCGCGGGGCCGCGCCCGGCGCCCGGCCGGGGGGGGGTGGCGCAGCGGGAGGAAGGGGCCCGCGGGGGGGGGCGGGGGGCCGC
>NZ_JBITKM010000001.1:881184-905113 GCF_044461025.1 Micromonospora sp. NPDC049900 | reverse complement strand
GTGGGTGGTGTCCCCTGTGCTGCCCGCCTCCTGCGTCGCGGGGGGTCCCCCCGTCATTCGAACGGGGATATACCGGGGGGGGCCCCCCCCCCCCCGCCCCCCCCCCCACCACCCGGGACACGAGCGGGGTAAGCGTGACCAGGATCGACGACGTCGCCCGGTTGGCCGGAGTCTCCACGGCCACCGTCTCCCGGGCACTACGCGGACTGCCGACCGTGTCGGCCGCCACCCGCCACCGGGTGCTGGCCGCCGCCGAGCAGTTGCAGTACGCCGTGTCGCCGAGCGCCTCCCGGCTGGCCGGCGGCCGTACCGGCACCGTCGCGGTCGTCGTCCCCCGGATCACCCGGTGGTTCTTCGGCGTCGTCGTCGAAGCGGTCGAGGACTTCCTGCACCAGGCCGGCTACGACCTGCTGCTGCACAACCTCGGCGGCCGGGAGCAGAACCGCCAGCGGCTGCTGCACCCCGCCAACCTGCACAAGCGGGTGGACGCCGTGATGCTGGTCGCCACCCCGCTGCGGGCACCCGAGCTGACCACACTGGCCGCGCTCGATCTGCCCGGCGTGACCGTCAGCTCCGGCACCGACGTGCCAGGCTGGCCCTGCGTACGCATCGACGACGTGGCCGCCGCGCGGACCGCCACCCGGCACCTGCTGGATCTCGGTCACCGACGCATCGCCCACATCTCCGGTGACCCCGACGACGAACTCGCCTTCACCGCGCACCTGGACCGACGCCGGGGCTACCAGGAGGCGCTACGCAGCGCCGGGTTGTGCCCCGACCCGAGCCTCGACGTGGAGTCCCGGTTCGACATCGCCGGCGGCACCCGGGCCACCGAGGAACTGCTGCGCCGGGGTGACCCGCCCACGGCGATCTTCGCCGCCTGCGACGAGATGGCGATGGGGGCGCTGACCGCGCTGCGCGACGCCGGTCTGCGGGTACCCCAGGACGTCAGCGTGATCGGTATCGACGACCATGCGCTCGCCGGGGTGCTCGGGCTGAGCACCATCGCCCAACCCGCCGCCGAGCAGGGCCGACTGGCCGCGAAACTGCTGCTCGACCCGCTCACCGGACCGCTGCGGCAGCCCGGACCGGACCGGACGGCGTCGCCGGTGATCCTCGACACTCGGCTGGTCGTGCGTGAATCGACCGCGCGAGCGCGGGCAAACTGAACCGATCACCATCGTCGTCCGGCGACCCGCCGGGCCGGCTCGACCACGGGAGTCCGTCCTGAACGACAACGCGACGCAGCAGACGATCACCGGCTGGTGGACCGAGGCGGTGATCTACCAGATCTACCCGCGCTCGTTCGCCGACGCCAACGGCGACGGCATCGGTGACCTGCCCGGCATCACCGCCCGCCTGGACCACCTCACCGAGCTGGGGGTGGACGCGGTCTGGCTCTCCCCGTTCTATCCGTCGCCGCAGGCCGACGCCGGCTACGACGTGGCCGACTACCGGGACGTGGAGCCGCTGTTCGGCACGCTCGCCGACGCCGACGAGCTGATCGCGCAGGCCCGCGTCCGGGGGCTGCGGGTGATCGTCGACCTGGTGCCCAACCACACCTCGTCGGCCCACCGGTGGTTCCAGGCCGCCCTGGCCGCCGCCCCGGGCAGCCCCGAACGGCAGCGGTACATCTTCCGCGACGGCCGGGGACCGGACGGCACCGAGCCGCCCAACGACTGGCAGAGCGTCTTCGGCGGACCGGCCTGGACCCGGGTACCCGACGGGCAGTGGTACCTGCACCTGTTCGACACCGCCCAGCCCGACCTGAACTGGGACGACCCCGAGGTACGCGCCGAGTTCCTGGACGTACTGCGGTTCTGGCTGGACCGGGGCGTCGACGGCTTCCGGGTCGACGTGGCGCACGGGCTGGTCAAGCAGGCCGACCTGGCCGACTGGCGGGAGCCGCAGGAGATCCTCTCCGGGCGGGAGGCCCACAAGCCCCGCCCGCCGATGTGGGACCAGGACGGCGTACACGAGATCTACCGGGACTGGCGGCGGCTGCTGGACGGCTACCCCGGGGAACGCGTCCTGGTCGCCGAGGCGTGGGTGGAGCCGGCCGAGCGGCTGGCCGCGTACGTCCGCCCCGACGAGATGCACCAGGCGTTCAACTTCGAGTACCTGGTCGCCTCCTGGACCGCCCCCGCCCAGTACGCGGTGATCACCCGGTCGCTGGAGGCCACCGACGCGGTCGGCGCGCCCACCACCTGGGTGCTCTCCAACCACGACGTGGTCCGGCACGCCTCCCGACTCGGGCTGCCGGTCGGCACCGCCCGGCCCAACGGCATCGGCGTCGGCGACGAGCAGCCGGACGCGGCGCTCGGGCTGCGCCGGGCCCGGGCCGCCACCCTGCTGATGCTCGCCCTGCCCGGTTCGGCCTACCTCTATCAGGGCGAGGAGTTGGGGCTGCCCGAGCACACGAGCCTGCCCGACGAGGCGCGACAGGACCCGACCTGGGAGCGCAGCGGGCACACCCAACGGGGCCGCGACGGCTGCCGGGTGCCGATCCCGTGGGAGGCCGACGCGCCGTCGTACGGGTTCGGGCCCACCGACGCGAGCTGGCTGCCGCAGCCTCCGGTCTGGGCCGAGTACGCCCGGGACCGCCAGCGCGACGTGCCCGGCTCCACGTACGAGATGTACCGCACGGCGCTGCGGCTGCGGCGTACGCACGGGCTGGGTCGGGGCACCCTGGAGTGGCTCTCCTCCGGCGACGACGTACTGACCTTCCGCAACGGCGACCTGGTGGTGTCGACCAACTTCGGTCCGCAGGCCGTACCGGTGCCCGGCGGCGAGGTGCTGCACAGCAGCGCCCCGCTGAACGACGACGGTTCCCTCCCCACCGACGTCACCGTCTGGCTCCGCAGCGCCTGACGCTGTTGTTGCTGTTGTTTGTCGTGCAAGGAAGGGCACCTGCTTAACGCCTCAGGTAGAGGAAGGGCCCCTTGTTAACACGGTCAGCCGCGCCGACTGCGCGGCACGCCGAACGCCGTCGTTCCGGGGTGCTCGGGTACGGCTCGCCCGTTGTTAGCAGGGGGCCCTTGCTATGCACGAGGCGTTAACAAGGTGCCCTTCCTTGCATCTGGGCTTCGGCGCGTGTGCGCTCACAGCTTCTCGGCGCGGCGGTGCAGCAGGTCGCGGACGTCGGCGATGTCCTTGGGAGACGTCCGGGCGGCCAGCCAGTACATGATCCCGGTGGGGATGAAGAAGAGCTGGAACGCGGCCAGCCCGACGGCGTAGTTCAACGGCGGCGGGAAGGCCGCCCGCAGGGCGTGGAAGACCACCCCGACCAGCCCGTTGCCGGCCGCCCGACCCACCCCGTTGACCAGGTTGCCGAGGCTGTAGACGGTGCCCCGGTGCTCGGGCGGGTTGGCGTCGGCGATCAACGCGAACCAGTTCGGTGAGTTCGCCGAGGTCAACGCCAATGCCACCAGCGCGGTGAGCAGGCTCAGCCCGACCGTCGGCTCGGTGAACACGCTGCCCACCACGGCCGCCACCACCGCACCGGTGCCGGCCCCGTCCGGCACGTCGATGCGGATCGGCACGAAGAACAGCACCAGGTAGAGCGGGACCGCGGCGAGGATGCCGACCGCGGCGACCAAGGCCCGGCCGGAGGGCGTACGCCGTTGCAGCGCGTCGCCGATCAGGCCGCCGACGATGGAGAACACGCCGCCGAGCTGGAACAGGGTGGCGAAGACGCTGCCCACCACGATCGCCGTCGCCGGTGAATAACCCTGTTCCCGGGCCCGCTCGGTGAAGAGCACCGGCAGCCAGACCAGCGAGCCGAACGCGGCCTGGGCGGTGAGTCCCTGTAGGACGAGCCAGCGATTGGTCCGTCGGCCCAGGATGACCGGCAGGTCGGCGCGGCTGATCCGATGGTCGTACTCGGCACCGGCGGCGAGCGCGGCGGCCAACTGCGGTTCGCTCTGCCCGCGCTGGATGTCGTACGTGAACAGGTACGCCGCGGTGGCGGCCAGGCCGACGACGGTGAGCAGCAGGAACGGCCGGCGCCAGTCGGCCGCGCCGAGCAGCCCGCCGACCAGCGTGCCGGCCAGCGTGCCGATGCCCTGGGACAGTCCCCAGAAGCTCATCACCAGGCCCCGACGGCGGGGCGAGATCAGGTCGGTGACGACCGAGAAACCGACCGACCCGACGGCGCCGAGGCCGATCGCCGCCAGCAACTGCGCGGCCAGGAACGTCGGGTAGTCGCCGGCCAGACCGCTGCCGCCGGTGCCGGCCGCCCAGATCAACGTGCCGATCATGAGGAGCGGCTTGCGGTTGGTGCGGTCCCCGAAATACGCCCAGCCGACCGCCGCCACGGCGCTGACCAGGAAACTGATCGCGGTGACCAGGCCGAGCAGGCGCTGCGGCACCTCGAAGGAGTCGGCGATCGCGCCGTACAGCGGTGGCACCAGACCGATCGCCACGTTGTCCAGCGAGGCGAGCAGCACGAAGACCACCACGCTGTAGATCCGGTGCGCGGCGCCCCCGCCCCACACCCGCGCCGATCGGCCCGTGCGCAAGGTCATGTCGGCAGCCAACCAGGACCGGATAACGGCCCGGTCACCGGGTCCACCCATCCCGTCACCAGGACGGCGGACCGACCCCACCCCCGCGCCACCGTGATCACGCTCGATCCTGGATCGAGTGGCGTCTCAACGCCGGGATGACCACTCGACCCTGGATCGAGCACGATCTTGAGAGGCACGGTCTGCTGGTGTGCGGTGGAGGGCCCGGACGCCAGCACAACCCCGCGCGCCCAGATCACCCACGAAACGACCCGGCACGGCGCGAAACGACCCGGCAGGGCAACGAAACGGCGTGACCGGGCGTGACGGGGACCAGCAGGGGCCGGGTGTGGTCCGGGCCGGGGTGCGACACCGCCCCGGCCCGGACCGTCAGCGCCTCACGCCGGGCGGTCCAGGTGACGCTCCCGGGCCTCGGCGTAGCGCTCCCGGATGGCCGGTACCGGTTCGGCGGCGTACTCCTCGGTGCCGGACGGTGACCAGGACGGCGGCTCGGCACCGCCGAGGGCCAGCCAGGCGGCCTGGCGGGCGGCCCCGTCGGCGACGTACTCGCCGGGTGGCGGGACCACCACCGGGCTGCCGAAGACCTGGGCGGCGATCCGGCGGACGGCGGCGGAGCGGGCCCCGCCTCCGACCAGGATGACTCGCCGGACGGTCGCCCCCTGGGCGGCCAGCGCGTCCAGCCCGTCGGCGAGCGCGCAGAGCATGCCCTCCACCGCCGCCCGGGCCAGGTGGGCCGGGGTCGAGGTGCCCAGGGTCAGCCCGTGCACCGCCCCGGTGGCCAGCGGCCGGTTCGGCGTCCGCTCGCCCTCCAGGTACGGCACCAGGACCAGCCCGTCCGCGCCGGGCGGCGCGGCCAGCGCCAGCTCGGCCAGCTCGTCCAACCCGACCCGCAGCATTCCGGCGGCGGCGTCCAGTACCCGGGCCGCGTTGAGTGTGCAGACCAACGGTAGGAACCGGCCGCTGGCGTCGGCGAAGCCGGCGACGATCCCGGTCGGGTCGGCGGCCGGCGCGTCGGCGACGCTGAACACGGTGCCGGAGGTGCCGATCGAGACGACCACGTCGCCGGGACCGGCGCCCACGCCGAACCCGGCGGCGGCGTTGTCCCCGGCACCGGGTCCGAGCAGCGCCCCGCCGGGCAGGGTGCCCGCCGACTCTGCGGCGCCCAGCACGGTCGGTACCCGTACCGTCCGGCCGAGCGCCCGTTCCAGCAGGTCGGGGCGGTACTCGCCGGTGGCCGGGGACCAGTAGCCGGTGCCGCTGGCGTCACTGCGGTCGGTCCGCAGCGCCGCCAGGTCGGACGAGCCGGACAGACGCCAGGTCAACCAGTCGTGCGGCAGGCAGACGGCGGCCACCCGGTCGGCGTTGGCGGGCTCGTGCCGGGCCAGCCAGCGCAGTTTGGTGACGGTGAAGCTGGCCACCGGCACGCTGCCCACCGCGTCGGCCCAGAACTGCCGTCCCGTCGTGCCGGCACCGGCCTCCTCGACGAGGTCGGTGGCGGCCTGTGCGGAGCGGGTGTCGTTCCACAGCAGCGCCGGCCGCACCACCCCGCCGGAGTCGTCCAGGCAGACCATCCCGTGCTGCTGCCCGGCGACGGAGACGGCGGCGACGTCGTCCAGCCCACCGGCGGCGTCGATCGCCGTTCGGAGGGCCGACCACCAGGCCGAGGGGTCGACCTCGGTGCCGTCCGGGTGCGGCGCCCGGCCCTGGCGGACCAGGTCACCGGTCTCCGCGTCCCGGACGACCACCTTGCAGGACTGGGTGGAGGAGTCCACCCCCGCGACGAGCGGCATGCCGTCCGCCTCAGCGCGCGCCGAGCACGTGCTCGACGGCGAGCTGGTTGAGCCGGATGAATCCGAAGCCCTTGGCACCGGCCGCGTCGACGTCGTAGCCCTCGAACGCGCTGGTGTCGGCGAGCAGCTCGGCGTAGCCCTCACCCTCGCCCAGGGTGGGTACGCCCAGCTCGCCGACCTTGCTGGCGGCCAGCGCCTCGACCACCTCGGGGTCGGCCCGGAACGCCGCGGCCCGCTCCTTGAGCAGCAGGTAGGTCCGCATGTTCGCGGCGGCGGAGACCCACACGCCGTCCATGTCCTCGGTGCGGGAGGGCTTGTAGTCGAAGTGGCGGGGTCCGTCGTACCCGGGGCCGCCGCCCGGTGCGCCGTGCTCCAACAGGTCCACCAGGGCGAACGCGTTGAGCAGGTCACCGTGGCCGAAGACCAGGTCCTGGTCGTACTTGATGCCGCGCTGGCCGTTGAGGTCGATGTGGAACAGCTTGCCCTGCCAGAGCGCCTGGGCGATGCCGTGCACGAAGTTCAGCCCGGCCATCTGCTCGTGGCCGACCTCCGGGTTCACGCCGACCCGGTCGGGGTGGGCGAGCGTGGAGATGAAGGCCAGGGCGTGCCCGACGGTGGGCAGCAGGATGTCGCCGCGCGGCTCGTTGGGCTTGGGCTCCAGCGCGAAACGCAGGTCGTAGCCGCGGTCGACGACGTACTGGCAGAGCAGGTCGACCGCCTCGCGGTAGCGCGCCAGCGCGGCCTGCACGTCCTTGGCCACGTCGTACTCGCCGCCCTCACGGCCGCCCCACATGACGAAGGTCTGGGCGCCCAGCTCGGCGGCGAGGTCGATGTTGCGCAGCACCTTGCGCAGCGCGTACCGCCGCACGTCGCGGTCGTTGCTGGTGAAGCCGCCGTCCTTGAAGACGGGCTGTTGGAAGAGGTCGGTGGTGACCATCGGCACCACCAGGCCGGTCTCGTCGAGCGCCTTGCGGAACCGGGCGATCTGGCCGTCGCGGGTGGCCGCGTCCGCACCGAACGGCACGAGGTCGTCGTCGTGGAAGGTGACGCCGTACGCGCCCAGTTCGGCGAGCCGGTGCACCGACTCCACCGGGTCCAGCGCGGGTCGGGTGGCGTGGCCGAACGGGTCTCGGCCCTGCCAGCCGACCGTCCAGAGGCCGAAGGAGAACTTGTCGGCGGGGGTGGGACGGGATGCCATTACAGACCTCCGGTGGTGTCGTCCGCTATTTGTTCAGTGGTTGAATTAAATGGCCGCAGTGTGGCAGTGTCAAGGGGTGACCCGACTCGCAGCCCCGGCCGGTGGCGTACGCCAGGGCAGCCTGCGTGAGCTGAACCTCGCCCTCGTGCTCGGCCGGATCGCCGCGGCCGAGCGCCCGCCCTCCCGGGCCTCGCTGGCGGCCGAGACCGGCCTCACCCGGGCCACCGTCTCGGCCGTGGTGGAGGACCTCGTCGCCGGTCGACTCGTCACCGAGGCCGAGCCGACCCCGCGTGCCGGTGCCGGGCGACCCGCCCGTGGCCTGGTGCTCGCCGGTGACGGCCCGGCCGGGCTCGGGCTGGAGATCAACGTCGACTACCTGGCCGCCTGCGTGGTCGACCTCTCCGGCGCGGTCCGGCACCACACCGTGCACCGGGCCGACCTGCGCCCGGTCTCCCCCGCCGACGCGCTGGCCCGGCTGGTCCGGCTCGCCGACCGGGCCCGCGCCGATGCCGACGACCAGGGCCTCACCCTGGCCGGCGCGGCCCTCGGCGTACCCGGGCTGGTCGACGACACCGGCCGGGTCCGCCTCGCGCCGAACCTGAGCTGGCGGGACGTACCGGTGCCGGAGCTGCTGGCCGCGCACCCGCCACTCACCGAGACCGTCGAGGGCGTACCCGCGCTGGTGGTGGACAACGAGGCGAACCTCGCCGCGCTCAGCGAGCTGCACGCCGGTGCCGGACCGGGCAGCTTCCTGCACCTCTCCGGCGAGGTCGGCATCGGTGCCGGGATCGTGCTCGACGGCGCGTTGTTCCGGGGAGTCCGGGGCTGGAGCGGCGAGATCGGGCACATCCCGGTACGGCCGGACGGGCCGCCCTGCCGGTGCGGCGGCCGGGGCTGCCTGGAGCGTTACGCCGGACAGGAGGCGATCCTCGCCGCCGCCGGTCTGGCCGGGGCCGACCTGCCGGCCGACACCGCGCCGATGCGGCTGGCGCAGCTCGCCGAGGCCGGCGAGCCCGCTGCCCGGCACGCCCTGCACGAGGCGGGTACGGCCATCGGGATCACCGTGTCGAGCGTGATCAACCTGCTGGACCTGGACACCGTGGTACTCGGCGGCGGTTACGCCCCGCTCGCGCCCTGGATCCGCCCGCCGGTGCTCGCCGAGATCGAACGCCGGGTGCTCACCGCCGCCTGGTCCCCGGTGACCGTACGTCCGGCGACCCTCGGCGCCACCGCCGCCGCGGTGGGCGCGGCGGGCTCGGTGGTGCGCCGGATCATCGCCCGCCCGGCCGGTTGGCTGGCCCGGCTCTAGCCCACCGGCGTTCCTGCCCAGGCACCCCTCGGGGCCCCTCGGTACCCTTGTCCGCAGGCAACAAACCCCGTGGACCCGAGGAGCACAGCACCGGCATGCGTACAGGTCGACAGCGCAGGGCGCGGGGCGACCGCCGGTGACCAGGACCCGACGGGGCCCGGCCGCCGGCTCCACCGGCCGTGGGCGATCCGGAAGTCCGGGCGTCGGCACGTCGGTGGACCCCGAGCTCGCGCTGGAGCTGCTCGACGGGCTCGCCGAGGCGGTGTTGATCACGGACAGCGTCGGACAGGTCGTGCTGGTCAACGCCACGGCCGCCGCGTTGCTGCCGGAGCTGCACCCGGGCGTCGGCCTGCCCGGTTCCCCGGTGGCGATGCTGGCCGAGGCGTACGCGACCGGGGCGGACCACGTCGACGGCGAGCACCGGGACCGGCGGCTGCGGGGCGTGCGCCGCCCGCTGGCCGGTGACCGGTCGGCGTGGTACGTGCGGGACGTCACCGACGATCACCGGCACGCCGAGGCGCTGCGTACCGAGCGGGGACGTACCGACTTCCTGGCCCAGGCAGGGCGTCGGCTCGGCCTGGCCCTACAGCGCGACCAGGCGCTCCGGGCCGCCGCGACGCTGCCCGTGCCGTACCTCGCCGACCTGGCCCTGGTCGTGTACCTGCCGACCGGGACGGTCGAGTACCAGCCGCAGTGGATCCGGCACGTCGGCCACGAGCCGGCCCTCGGCGCCACCGACTGGGACGCGGTCAGCGCCCTACCCGGGTTGGTCGAGGCGCTCGACGGGGAGGCCGGCGTGCCCCGGCCCTGGCCTGCCGGGGAGCGCGACGGTGCCGGGCCGCTGCTCCCGGACGACCTCGGTCCGGCGGCGACGCTGCTGGTCAGCCCGATGCCGGGGGCCGGGCGGACGGCGGGCGCGCTGGTGTTGGTGCGGGCCGGGGCGCGCGAGGGGTTCGACCGGCGCGACGTCGAGGTGGCCCGGGAGTTCGCCGCCCGGGCCGGTGCCGCCATGGCCACCGCCCAGCTCTACGACGAGCAGGCCCACCTGGCCCGGGTGCTGCAGAACAGTCTGCTCCCGCCGGACCTGCCCGCCGTCGACGGCGTCCGGCTCGCCGGTGGGTACCGGGCGGCCGGGGACAGTCTGCGCATCGGCGGTGACTTCTACGACGTGCTCCCGACCGACGGTGGCGCGTTGTTCGCCCTCGGCGACGTCAGCGGCAAGGGCGTCGGCGCGGCAGTGCTGACCGGCCGGGTCCGCCAGTCGTTGCAGACGCTGCGGCTGGTCGAACACCGGCCCCGGGAGTTGCTCGGGCTACTCGACCGGGCCCTGCTGGACATCCCGGACGCGGCCCGTCGGGGTCAGTTCACCACCCTGCTGCTGGGCACGTTGCGTCCCGAGCCGGACGGCGGGCTGCGGGTCCGGGTGGCCGGCGGTGGTCATCCGGCACCGCTGCTGGTCGACGGCGCCGGGACGGTGACCCCGGTCCAGGTGGGCGGCATGCCGGTGGGTGCGGTGCCCGGGGCACGGTTCGACGAGACCGAGGTCCGGCTGCGGCCGGGCGAGCTGCTGTTGGCCCGTACCGACGGGGTGACCGAGGCCCGCGGTGGGCCGAGCGGCACCGAGATGTTCGGCGAACGGCGGCTGCACCGGGCCCTGGCCGAGGCCGCCGGGTCGGCACCGACGACGCTCGTCGACCGGGTGCTCCACCTGGTCGACGAGTGGTGTGGCGGACACCGGCACGACGACGTGGCGATGCTGGCGGCGGGCCCGGCTGCGGGCGGCTGACCGGCGACCCGTCAGGCGGTACGTGAGACCGAGGTCTCCCCCGCCGACCAGCCTCGCGACTGCGGCTCGGCACCGTGCTCCACCGCGCTCCGACCCGCTGCGGGCAGCGCCTCCGGGTGTCCCTCCTGCTGCGGCACCAGCGGCGACACCTCGCGCATCACCCGTGCCCGCGCTGCCGCGTCGAACTCGCGCAGACCCTGCAGCAGCGCCTCGCGCGCCTCCGGGGTCATCGCGGCGAGGATCGTGGCCAGATGCTGGCGGCGGTCCTCGCGCAGCTCGGCGAGGAGTCGACGGGCCTCGGCGGTGAGGTGCAGCGAGATCTCCCGGCGGTCGGCGCGGCCCGGCTCGCGCTCCAGCATCCCGGCGGCGACCAGCCGGTCGCAGAGCCGGCTGGCCGAGGAGAGCAGCATGTCCAGCCCGGCGGCCAGCCGACGCAGGTTGATGCCGTCCTGTCGCTCGACGAGCATGACGGCCCGTAGCTGGGCGGTGGAGATCCGGTTGGCCGTGCGTTCCCGTGCACCGTCCCAGACGGTCAGCAGGGCGCCTGCCGCGGTATCCAGCTCGGCAGCCATACTCATCTCGGGTCCCGGTGGACCATGCAGTTCCGCCATGGTGGGCCTGAGCGTACTCCGATTCTGTCGCCGAATGGGCTTGTGATCAAGGAGAGACGATGAGCGAGCCGGTCGACGAGGCGCATGCCACACTCATGGCGGCCCCGGCAGACCTGCTCGTCCGCCGGATCGCGGAGCTGCTGGAGCGGGCGTACGGCATCACCGAGACCGAGCTGCTCCAGGTCGACTATCGCCTGGCCGCGCTGCTTCCGCTCAGCGGCGGTGACGAGGTGACCAGCCCGGGTCATCCCGCCTGGCGCTGCTTCGACCACGAGACGCCGGTGTCCGCCGACGGCATCGGTTACCTGCCGGTCAACATGCGCGGCGAACGGCGTGGTGTGCTGCGGGTCGCACCGCTGACCGACGACGGGCTGTTGGACGAGCTGCTGGAGATCGCCACGGCGACGGCCCACGAGTTGAGCGCCGTGGACCCCGGCACCGACGTGTACCGCATCGCCCGACGTACCCGACGGCTCACGCTCGCGGCCGAGGTGCAGTGGGAACTCCTGCCCGGCCGCAGCCGGACCCGTCCCTCGTTCAGCCTGGCCGGTCAGCTCGAACCCGCGTACGCGGTGCGGGGCGACAGCTTCGACTGGTCCGACGACGGCGAACGGGTCTGGACCGCGACGATCAACGGGATGGGCGAGGGGGTGGCCGCCTCGATGCTCACCACGTTGGCCACCTGCGCGCTGCGCAACGCCCGCCGGGCCGGCATCCCGCTGGCCGACCAGGCCACCCTGGCCGACCAGGCGATCTACGACCTGCACCGGGGTGAGCAACATCTCTCGACCCTGCTGCTCGAACTCGACCTGCGGACCGGTCTGCTCACCGCCGTGGACGCGGGTTCGCCCCGGCTGGTGCTGCTGCGGGCCGGGGAGGTCACCGTGCAGCCGCTGGAGGCGCAGTTCCCGCTCGGCATGTTCGAGGGGACGAACTATCACGAGCAGTACATCCAGCTCCAGCGGGGCGACCGTCTCTTCATGATCAGCGACGGGGTGATCGACGCGACCGGGCGCAACGTCCGCTACGGCGAGACCGCCCTGGACCGGATGTTGCGCCGTACCACGCCGATGACCCCGCTGGACGCGGTCCGTTCCCTCCTCGGCGACCTGAGGGCCTTCGTCGCCGGTGACCTGACCGACGACGCGGTCGTGGTCTGCCTGGACTGGACCGGCCCGCAGCCGTAGACCGCCGTCAGTACGCCCCCCGGCTGTTGACCACCGCGCCGAAGGTCTTCCAGAGGATGGTCAGGTCGGCCGCGAGCGACCAGTTCTCCACGTAGTAGAGATCCAGTCGGATGCCGTCCTCCCAGCTCAGGTCGGACCGGCCGCTGACCTGCCAGAGACCGGTCATCCCGGGCTTGACCAGCAGGCGTCGGGCCACGTCGCCGTCGTAGCGGGCCACCTCCGACGGCAACGGCGGCCGGGGCCCGACCAGGCTCATCTGCCCGAGCAGCACGTTGACCAACTGGGGAAGCTCGTCCAGGGACCACTTGCGCAGCAACCGGCCGACCCTGGTCACCCGGGGGTCGTCCCGCATCTTGAACATCAGACCGTCGGTCTCGTTGCGCGCGGTCAACTCGGCCAGCAGGGCGTCCGCGTTCACCACCATGGTGCGGAACTTGAAGACGCCGAACTCGCGCCCGCCCTGCCCCACCCGGGTCTGCCGGAACAGCACCGGTCCGCGGCTGTTCACCTTCACCGCCAGTGCGATCGTCGCCAGCAGCGGCAGCAGCAGGGTCAGCGCCACCAGCGAGACCGAACGGTCGACGAACCCTTTGACCAGCTTGCGCACCCCACGGAACTCGGGTGCCTCCACGTGGATCAGGGGCAGCCCGGCGACCGGGCGGGTGTGGATGCGCGGGCCGGCGACGTCGGTCAGCGCCGGTGCCAGCACCAGGTCGATGCCGGTGCCCTCCAGTTGCCAGCCGAGGCGGCGCAGCCGGGTGGCGGTCAACTCCCCGCAGGCGGTGACCGCGACCGTGTCCGCGCCGATCGCGTCGGCGGCCTCCGGGATGCCCCGGAACGAGCCGACCACCGGTACGTCACCGAGCCGCTGCGCCACCGGCGCCAGCAGCGCGTCCGGGATGCAGGCGCCGACCACCTGGTAGCCGGCGTACGGCTCGCGGCGCAGCGTGTGCACCAGTTCCAGCACGTGTGCGGTGTCGCCGACCACCAGCACCCGCCGAGACCAGCCCGTCCCCCGCGACCGGGCTCGGTGCAGGCGCTTGCGTGCGGCGAACCGGGCCACTTCGAGCCCGATCGTGCCCACCGCGAACGAGATCGCCAGGAAGCCCCGGGACACGCCGACGTCGGCGATGTACCCGAGGATCGCGACGGCACCGGCCAGCCGGAGGCTGGCCATGCTCACCCGCCGGTACTCGTCCGCGCCGTAGCCGACCACCCGGTCGTCGTAGCAGCGCAGCACCTTGAGGGAGACCAGCCAGGCCAGCACCAGGGCCGGCGCGAACAGGACGTAGGGCACGTGGGTACCACGTGGCACGGATTCGCCGAATCGGGCCGCGTAACCGATGAGCACCGCCACGCACAGGACGGTGGCGTCCAGTACGACCAGGGAACGGACGTACGTCCGCTGGTCGCCACGCACCGACCCGCTCGATGGCGCAGCCTCACCCGATCGCGATGACGATCTGGCGGGGGTCAACAGCGTCGCCGAGGTCACCAGCCCTCCCACACTTCGCTCGCCGACGGCCCGGGATCGGCCGGGACGGAGGCCGGATCTGCCGGTGCACGAGGACATCCTGCCTTGATAACTATGACGGCCGATTGCTTCGGACGTATTGCCGTCACTTTCCGGTGTGGAGGACGACCGGAAAGGGGCCTGTCGTACCGCTTTCTCCGGTACCGCAGACCCCGTCCCCTGCGCCGACGCTCAGGCCGGCGCCTTCCTCAGGGCGATCGCCCTGAGGAAGATGTCACTGATGTTGGTCGGGTCGGCGGCGATGAACGCTCCGCCGCCGGCCGCCCCGGCGATGGTGTCCAACTCCGATTTGCTCACCTCGGTGCCGATGCCCACGATGATCACCTGGATCGGCTGCTCCGGGTCCTTGATCCGCTCCAGCTCGGCGAGCAGCTCGCGCTGCGAGATGCCGTCCGGGTTCTCGTTCTTGCCGTCGGTGAAGAGCACGATCGAGTTGACCTTGCCCGGTTCCCAGTTGCGCTGGACGTCCTTGTAGGCGGCCAGCAGCGTGTCGTAGAGCCCGGTGTCACCGCTGGACGAGGTGACCGTGTCCAATCCCCGCTCCAGGGTGCTGCGCTGCCGCGACAACGGACCGATCGGCACCACCTCGCGGTAGTCCCGCGTTCCCGCCAGCTTCGTGGAGAACACCCACAACCCGATCGACCAGGAGTCGTCGAAGAGGTTCAGGCCACGCCGGGCGGCCTCGATGGTGACCTGCTGCCGGGTCGCCCCGTTGGCCGTCGGCACGGTCTTCTTCATCGAGCCGGAGACGTCGATGATGCAGAGCATCCGGCCGGACAGCGTGGCGATGGACCAGCTCGACACCGCCCGCTCCACCGCGTCCGGTGCCAGCCCACCGGCGGCCACCCCGCCCTGCGGCGGTGCGGCGGAGGTGTCCCCGCCCGCCGGACTCGGTGCGCCCTGCGGCGCGGCGAAGCCGCTCCCCCAGTTCCCGTCCGGCCCGCGCAACGACTGCTCGGCCAGCTTGTCCTTGAACGACGAGGTGGTCAGCGCCTCGAACAGCACCCGGGCGGCGGACGCCTTGGCCGGATCGATGCCGGGCAGCACCGCGTACGGGTAGTCGAGCGGCAGTGGTGCCGGTTTGAGGTACAGCGCCGCCAACGGCACCGGAGGCTTGCGGGCGTTGTACTGGATGACGTCCTCTTCGGAGAGGGCCGCCGCACCGAGCGCACTGGCCAGCGTGGTGTTGTCCGCCGAGGTCGGGAACTTCGCCAACAGGTCCTGGCGCAACGCCGAGGCACCCGACGCCAGCGCCCGCAGCGCGCCGACGCGGTCCTGCTCGGCGGTGGCACCACCGGTCGACGAGGCCGCGGTCATCAGCGACAGCAGGCCGGACAGTCCGGCGGCGTCCCGGGTCGGCTCGACGATCCCGGTCCGCAGCGGCCGGTCGCTGTTGACCCGGGCCAGCAGTTGGGTCCAGTCGAGTTCCTTCTGCGGCCAGCCCAGTCGGGCGGCGATCGGCTCGGGCATCGCGACGACGACCGGACTGCTGGCGATCGACGCACCGTTGCCCGGCTCGAAGGCCGCCGCGCCGCCGGTCTTGAGTCGCAGCAGCCAGGTGGAGGAGTCCGGGATCCAGACGTCGGGGCTCACCGCGGTGCCGCTGGCCTGGCCGACGCCGGCCAGGGTCGCGCCGTGCCTGGCCGCCACCACCGCCGCCACCTCGACCGGGTCGGCGGCCGAGACCGTCACGTCGATGCAGGTGCCCTCGACGGCGGCACCCTTCTCTTCCCACTCGGTGGCCGCCTGGTCCACCGCCGGAGCGAGCTCGCTGGCCACGGCGACGGACAGCTCGATCTTGCCCGAGCAGTCCTGCCCGGCGAGTTGGCGGTAGCCGACCCATCCTCCGGCCGTGACGACGAGAACGCCGACCGCCGCCGCGGCGGCGGCGCCGTGAATACCTGAACGCATGCGATGGCGGCCTGCTGACACGCAGACCATCTTGCGTATCCCGCCCGTGGACTGCCATGGCCGTTCGGTCGAAAGTTACAGAGGAGAAACAGTTTCCCCTGAATTGGTAACTTTGCGTGACGATGCCACGGCGCAATGTGGATGCATCTATGTCTCAGCCCCACGATCAGGGCAGAACGCAGGTGGGGCTCGCGACCACGAGCGGCTCCCCGGACGGTGTCGGCACGCCGGTCTCCCGATCGACGAGAAAAGTGCGTACCATATCTGCCCGCTCGTCGGCGACGTAGAGGTGCTCGCCGACGAGGACGAAGTGACGCGGCCACTCGCCGCCGGTGTCCACCTCGGCCACCTGCTCCGGCAGCTTCGCGCCGAGGCCGAAGACGGTGATCGTGCCCACGCCCCGGTTGGCGACGTAGAGGAAGCGGCCGTCGGCACCCACGGCGATCTCCGACGGCTGTACGTGCCCGGCCCGGCCGCTGGCCTCGACCCGCCCGATCTCCTGGAGCCCCCCGTCGCCGGCCACCTCGTACGCGAGGACCGAGCCGTCCAACTCACCGGCGACGTAGCAGCGCAGACCGTCCGGGTGCCGGGCCACGTGCCGGGGACCCACCCCCGGGGCGGTCCGGATCCGGGCGCCCCGGGGCCGCAACGCGCCCGACCCGTCGAGGTCGTACCGGTAGATCGAGTCGGTACCCAGGTCGACGGCGAGCAACGGCGCGCCGTCCGTGCCCGGCGAGACCATGTGGGCGTGCGCCTGCTCCTGCCGCTCCGGGTTCGGCCCGTGCCCCTGGTGGGCCACCACGTCGGTACGCGGGCCCGGGACACCGTCGGCGTCGAGCGGGAACACGGTCACGCTCCCGCTGCCGTAGTTGGCCACCACGAGGTGCCCGCCGTCCGGCACGACCGCCAGGTGACACGGCTCCGCGCCACCGGTCGGCTGGGTACCGGCCGCGTCCAGCGCCCCGTCGGCCCCCACCCGCCAGGCACCGATCTCACCGGTGGGTAGCTCGTTGACCGCGTACAGCATCGGTAGGCGCGGGTGCCGGGCGAGGAAGGACGGCGACGCGGTGACCGCGACCGTGCCCAGCGACGTCAGCTCGCCGGTGTGCGGATCCCGGCGGGCCGCGACGATGCCGGTGGCCCGACCGCCGCTGGACGCCGTGTACCCGCCGATGTGCACGATCTCGCCCTGAACCGTCACCGCGTTCCGCCTCCCTGCCGAATCCTGTGTCGATCTCACCAGAAGCCTTGCCCCGATCCCGGCCGGTTAGACCTCGAATCCACGACGAACCGCCGATCCGCCCGGTCCGGCCCGACTCAGACGGCCGGCACCGGCTCGCCCCGCTGCCGGGCCACGTGCTCGACCAGGGAGATCAACACGGTCTTGCCGGACTGCCGGTCCCGGGCGTCGCAGAGCACCATCGGCACGTCGCCGTCGAGGTCGAGGGCGCGGCGGACCGCCTCCAGGCTGAACCGCTGCGAGTTGTCGAAGCAGTTGACGCCGACCACGAACGGGATGCCGCGCTGCTCGAAGTAGTCGATCGACGGGAAGCAGTCGGCCAGCCGACGGGTGTCCGCGAGCACCACCGCGCCGAGCGCCCCGAACGCCAGCTCGTCCCAGAGGAACCAGAAACGGTCCTGCCCGGGCGTACCGAACAGGTAGAGCTGGAGGTCGTCGTTGATGGTGATCCGACCGAAGTCCATCGCCACCGTGGTGGTCGACTTGGTCTCCACCCCGGAGAGGTCGTCGGTCTCGATGCCCGCCCCGGTCAGGATCTCCTCGGTCTGCAACGGCCGGACCTCGCTCAACGCGCTGACCAGCGTCGTCTTGCCGGCGCCGAAGCCACCGGCGACGAGGATCTTCAGCGCGATCGGGATCCGGTGTTCCCGCCGCTCGCCGTCATAACGCACGGAGTCCATCGACCACCGCCTTGAGGATGTCGTTGTCGGGCAGGTACGTGGCACGCGGCGGCTGGTGCACGGCGACCAGTCCCCGGGAGAGTAGATCGCCGAGCAGCACCCGGACCACACCGATGGCCAGATTGAGATCGGCGGCGAGTTCCACCACCGGCGTCCCCCGACCGGCCAGTTCCACCAGCAGCCGGTGCTCCGGGTACAGCTCCGGATAGGCGCCGAGGTCCGGGTCCGGCTTCGCCAGCACGTACGCCACCAGGTCGAAGGCGTCGGCGCTGGCCCGTACCCGGCCACCGGTCAGCGTGTACGGCCGGACCACCGGCCCGGCGTCGGCGTCGAGCCATTCGTGTTGGTTCCCCGGTAAGTCAGCGCGCATCGGCGGTACCCACCGACGCCCGGGCCGGTGTCCCGAGGTTCTCGCCCACCCGGGTCACCAGCATCGCCATCTCGTACGCCACCAGGCCGATGTCGGCGTCGGCGTCGCTGGCGACCGCGAGGCAGGCACCCTGCCCCGCCGCCGTCACGAAGAGGTACGCGGACTCCATCTCCACCACCGTCTGGCGCACCGGGCCGCCGGTGAGGTGCCGGCTCGCGCCCCGGGCCAGGCTGGACAGGCCGGAGGCCAGCGCGCAGAGGTGCTCGGCATCGGCCTTGTCCATCCCGGTCGAGCAGCCGAGCAACAGCCCGTCCGCCGAGAGCACCACCGCCTGCCGCGCGGTCGGTACCCGCTCCAACAAGTCGTCCAGCAACCAGCCGAGATCGGCACTCTGCCTCGTCGAATGCATCAGGCGTCCCTCTCAGTCGCGGTCGGGGATTGCACAGTCGTCGGGTCACCGGCCGGCGGCCCTGCCGGTTCGGTGCCTCGGTCCTGCTTCTGGTCGGCGGGGGCGGCACCGGATCGGTCCGGCGCGGGCGAGACCGTACGTACCTCCTCGTCGGCGGGTGAACCGCCACGCCCCGCCCCGGTGGGCGGTCCGGGGCGATCCGCGTCGCCGTTCGGTACGACGGCGGCGCGTCGGCCCCGCGCGGTGCCCGCCTGGAGCGCCGACATGAACCGGCGGGCCTCCTCCGGGCTGCGGGGCGTCGGTTCGCCGAGCGGGCGGATCGGCCCGCGCGGGACCACCACCGGTTGCCGGACGGTCGGCCCGTCGATCGCCGACGACACCGCCGGCATCAGCACCGTCGGCGCGTCGACACCGTCCTGCGCGCGTCCGGCCACCACCCGGTGCCCGGGCGACCCGTTGCCGGACGGCGTGTCCGCCGGTGCGGTGGGCGACGCCGGAGGCGGATCGACCGGCGCCGGTGCCGCGCCGTCGGCGGCGGCCGGCGGTGCGGTGTCGGGCGACGGCGACGCGGTGGCCGACGCCGTGGCATCGGACGGTGCGGTGGCGGCCGACGGCGTGGTGGCGGCCGGACCCCGCTGACGGATGCGGCGGGGCAGGCCGTCGGCCTCGGCCGCGCCGACCGTGGAGCCGAAGGTCGGTCCACCCCGGCTGCCGGCCGTACTCGCCGACGCCGCCCCGGTGGGGGCCGGCTTCTCCGGCTCGACCTGCGCTCGGGTGCTCTGTCGGGGCACCGTGGTCAGCCGGGTGGCCCGGGCCAACCGGCGCTGTTCCGGGGTGGCGGCCTGGTCGTCCCCGGCGGCGTCCAGGTCGAGCAGCAGCGACGGCTCGGCGGTGATCAGCGCCGCCGGGATCAGCACCACGGCGGTCAACCCGGTCCCGTCGGACTCCCGCAACCGCACCCGTACGTCGTGCCGGGCGGCGAGCCGGGCGACCACGAACAGCCCCAGCCGCGCGGTCTCGGTCGGGTCGAAGTCCGGTGACCGGGCGAGCTTCCGGTTGGCCTCCTCGATGGCGGCGGCGGTCATGCCGAGCCCGTGATCGGTGACCGAGAGCGCGTACCCGTGCGCGACGTGCTCGCCCGAGATCTCCACCCGGGAGTCCGGCGGCGAGTACGCGGTGGCGTTCTCGATCAGTTCGGCGAGCAGGTGGATGACGTCGCCGACCACCCGACCCACGGTGCCGGCGGCCTGCACGTTGACGATGTCCACCCGGTCGTACGACTCGACCTCGGAGATCGCGCCCCGGATCAGGTCCACCATGGCCACCGGGTTGCGCCAGCCCCGCCCGGGGGCCGCACCGGCGAGGATGACCAGGTCCTCGGCGTGCCGCCGCAACCGGGTGGCGAGATGGTCCACCCGGAACAGTTCGGCCAGGTGGTCCGGGTCCTCGGCGTCGCGTTCCATCCGGTCGAGCACGGTGAGTTGCCGGTGCACCAACCCCTGGCTGCGTCGGGCGATGTTCAGGAAGACCTCGTTGAGGCCCCGACGCAGGCTCACCTCGACCATGGCGGACCGGATCGCGGCCTTGTGCACCTCGGTGAACGCCTTGGCCACCTGGCCGATCTCGTCCGCGCCCCGGTCCGCCAGCGGGGCCTCGCCGGCCACGTCCACCTGCTCGCCCCGGCGCAACCGGTCCACCACCTCGGGCAGCCGCTCCTCGGCCTCCTTGACGGTGCCGCGTACCTGGGTCAACCGCTGTGCCAGCGACCGACCGACCCGCAGCGCGACGACCAGCGAGAGCACCACGGCGACCAGGCCGAGCAGTCCGGCGGCGGCCAGCCGGACCAGGGTCCGCACCGCCATCGGCACCGAGCGGTCGGCCAGACCGTCGGCCTGGGTCAGCTCGAAGTCGCGCAGCGCCCCCTGCACCGTGTCGTAACTGGCCTGCCAGGTCTGCGGATCGATCCGGAGTCGGGCCGAGGGGTCGGCGGCGACCAACTCGTCCTGCATCTGCCGCAGTTGCGTGAACTCGTCCTGCTCGGTCAACCGCTGGTACGCCGCGCGGTCCGGCTCCGGCAGGTCGGCCACCGCGCTCTCGGCCAGGAAGCGCTGGTTGGCGATGCCCTGCACGAGCAGGGTGTGCTCACCCTCGGCGAGCCGTCCGCCGATCAGCGCACCGGCCAGCAGCGCGTCGGTCTGGCCGAGCAGCTCACGCGAGCGGCCGATGTCGGTCAGCGCCCGCGCTTCCCGGTTGAGGTTCTGGTCCGGCAGGTTCGCCAACGCCGAGAAGGTGTGGAAGGCGGACGAGATCATGCCACTGTAGAGGCCGATCACGCCGGCCCGGTCGAGGTCGCGGCGGTCGATGAACGCACGCCCCGACGGCAGCGCCTCCAGTTCGCCGAGGAGACGGTCCAGGCGGGTCTCCAGCAGCTCCCCGGCGGCGTCGCGTAGCTGTTCCCCGGAGACCCGGCGCTGCAACTCGGCGATGGCGGTGTCGGTGCGGGACCGCTGCGCGACCAGTTCCGGCAGGACGCAGTTGGCCGGTGGCTGGCCGCACACCGTCCGGGGCGAGCCGAGGTGCACCACCGAGAGCCGTCGCTCCCGTTGCAGCTCGGCCACCACCGTCTCGCCGGGCCGACCCAGGTCGTACAGCAGGGTCCGGGCGGCGAGCAGGTCCAGCGCGGGACCGAACGTGAGGGTGGTCGCGAAGATCCATAGTGCCAGCAACGCGGTCACCGGCACGACGACCAGCGCAGTCAGCTTGGAGCGGATCGGCCAGTCGCGGGTGTTCAATCGGACCTCGCCCGGGAGGGTGGCTGGAAGGGCTCCGGCACGGCCGGGCGGCACCGTCACCGACGTGCGCCCGGCTGCCCGCCGGACGCCGGGGTTCGGGCGCCTTGGGCAGGATACGTAATCCGCGCCGGACGCACTACCGTCCGTCGAGACTACCTATACGGTGCCGGACGTCCCGAGGACGCCCCTGCCGTCGCCGAACGGGCGGTGCTGCGGTGCGCGTCCCGTTCCCGGCCTCGGTCGATGCCGCCGATTCGCCGCTCGTCCCCTTCCGGCGGGTTCCCGCCCTGCCCACCACCGATCCGGATGAGGAAAGTGCTCCGGAACGGGATTGGCGATCAGTGTCCGCAGGGAATACCTCAAGACGAAGGAGGAGCCATGTCGCCCACGCAGATAGTCGTCACCGTCCTCGTCATCCTGGTGGTCGCCGCCGTGGCCGCGGCCGTCGTCGTGGCCGGCCGCCGCCGTTCGCTACGGCAGCGTTTCGGCCCGGAGTACGACCACGTCGTCGCCGAGCGGGACAGCCGCAGCGCCGCCGAACGCGAGCTGCGGGACCGGGAACGCCGGCACGCCGAACTCGAACTCGTGCCGCTGGCACCGGAGTCCCGCGCCCGGTACGCCGCCGCCTGGGAGGAGCTCCAGGTGCGTTTCATCGACTCCCCCGCCGAGACCGTCGGTCAGGCCGACGAACTGGTCACCCGGCTCGTCGCCGAGCGCGGTTACCCCACCGGTGACTTCTCGGACCAGATCGCCCACCTGTCCGTCGAACACGCCCGGACGCTCAGCCACTACCGGGACGCGCACGAGATCCACCTGCGCAACGAGCAGGGCGAGGCCAGCACCGAGGACCTCCGCCAGGCCGTCGTCCACTACCGCGCCCTCTTCGCCGACCTGCTTGGCGAGGAACCGGTCGCGGCGGCCACCACGCCCGAGCAGCGCCACCCCGAGGCCGCCCATGACGCCACGAACCGCTGAGGAGAGCACCATGCGGCAAGAAGAGCAGCAGCTCAACAACGACCACCCCGAGGCCGTCCGGTCTGCCCCGGTGGCAGTGCCGCCGAACGGTGCCGACCGGGGCGTACCGGACGACCTCGACCGCATCGACGAGCCGACGGACCGCGACCGGGTGGAGTCCGCCGACCGCAATCGCCCCTGGGACGGTCGGCCGGGTGACGACGACCGTGACGGCGAGGTGACCGATCCCGCTCCGGTGCCGACCGCTTTCGGCGCCACCTCGGTCGGTGGCGCGGTGGCCGCGTCCGCGTTGGCCAGTCCGCGCCCGGAGGACGAGATCGACCCGCGCGAGGAGCGCACTGCGGCGCCGGGCGACGGCGCGGTCGACGGCGAGCGGGAGGGGCTGCGGGCCGACCCGACGGCCGAGTTCGACCGGACCGGCGACGACATGGACCGCACCGACCTCGACCTGGACGACTCCGACACTGCCGCGCACCGGGGGACGGACGGCCACCGGGCCGACGACCTCGACGGACGGATCGAGTCGCGGGACCTCCCCGGCGACGCGTCGGCGGTCGACACCAGCGACGTGGCGGCGGCCGGCGGCGCCGGCTACGGCAGCGCCGCCCCGACCATGGTCGACCCGGACGGCCCGTCGCCGACCGGTGACACCGGGGCCGGATCGACGGTTCCGGCCAGTGCGGCGACCCTCTTCGACGAGACGACCGCACAGGGCTTCCGGGACCGCTGGCGCGACGTCCAGCTCCGCTTCGTGGACGACCCGCAGGCCGCCGCCGGTCAGGCCCAGTCGCTCGTCGACGAGGCCATGCAGGCGCTGTCCGCGGCCCTGGCGGAGCACAAGGACAAGCTCGGCGGGTGGCAGGAGGCGGGCTCGCCCGACACCGAACAGCTCCGGGTGGCGGTGCGCGGCTACCGCGACTTCCTGGACCGGGTGCTCGGCCGCTGATCACCGTCGAAGGCGGGTGTCCCGACGAGGGACGCCCGCCTTCGGTGTGCCGTCGCAGGCATTACCCGGCGACCGACGGGTACCCGCAGGGGGCCGGAGGAACCGTGTGGCGGACAGGAGGGCGGCAGGATGACGGATCGTGACCGACCGTTGGAGGAGCGCCCCGAGGTGGCCGCGGCGGTGGACGACGACAGCGGCGTTCCGGAGCTGATGACCGGGGGCGGTGCCGACCGGGACACCCCGGCCTTCGCCGCACCGGGCGAGCGGATCGACCTCGACGCGCCCACCGAGGACGTCATCGCCGACCCGTACGCGGCGGGCACCGGTGCGACCGGGACCGGCACCGGAGCCGCCGGGGACGACATCCGCACCGGGGCCGAGCAGCCGTGGGACCCGGAGGACCTGGTGATGGCCCGAGGTCAGGACCCCACCCCCGAGAACATCGAGCGCGCCCGGCGTGAGCTGGCCGAGACCGGCCGGGCCGCGATCGAGAAGACGGTGCCCTGAGCGCGGGACGGGTCCACCCGGTTCGGGTGGACCGTGCCGCGCGGCGAGAGGGGGGGCCGGGGGGCGCCCGGGGGGGGGGGCCCCGGGGGCCCCGCCGCCGGGCGGGGCCGCCCCACAACAAAATGAGTACGGCCGGGTTGCTTGCCGGGAGCGCAAAC
>NZ_JBITKM010000001.1:611433-881174 GCF_044461025.1 Micromonospora sp. NPDC049900 | reverse complement strand
TAGCCCCTCCCCGCGCCCGGGCGGGGGGGGGGGGCCCCGCGGGGGGGGGGGGCCGGGGGGGGGGGGCCGGGGGGCCCCCCCCCCGCCCCGGGGGGGGCCCCCCCCCCCCGCCCCGGGAAACCCGCCGTCGCAGCGCCTCACCTACTGCTGACGGCCGGTATGCCTAGCCGTCAGGACAACGGCGGGTAGGCGTTGCGCATCAGCTCGGCGAACTGCGCCGGGAACCAGGCGCCCGAGATCGGGGCGTCGGCCAGGGCACCGCTGCGGCTGTTGCCGTTGCGGTCGTTTCCGGTGTAGGTCGGGTCGCACATCCGGTCGAAGCCCTTGCCGTCGTTGTTCGGGATCTCGCGGCTGGAGCCGTCCGACTCACCCGGGGGCTTGATCCAGACGTACGCGTCGATGCCCGACGCCGGCGCGGCCTTCGGCCGCTCGCCCATGCCCGCACCGGCCTGGTTGCACCAGTTGCCCTTGTGGATGCGGCGGTCGACCCGGCCGCCGTCGACGTAGGCGTCCACGCTGGTCGTCGGGCCCGCGCCGGTGGGCCGGGCGCTGCCGCCCCAGCCGTTACGGGAGGTGTCGATCAGCATGCCGATGCCGCTGGGGAAGCCCTGCCGGACCAGTTCCTGCCGGAACGCCTGAGCGAAGCTCTGCTCGTCGTTGTAGAAGTTCCAGTCGATCCACTTGGCCTGACGCACCGTCTGCCCGTTGACCGTGTCGCTGATCTTCGCGTACGGCTCGATCAGGGCGGAGTAGTTGGCGGTGTTGGTGATGAAGCCGTGCACGTTGTTGACCGTGCTGCCGGAGGCGGTGGCGGCCTCCTTCAGGACCTGGGCGCTCGGGACGAAGTTGCTGTCCCAGCCGAGCCAGCCGTGGTGCCCGGCGTCGACGTAGTTGTAGACGTTCGGGATCGCGCCCAGCTTGGCCAGCGCGTAGCCGACACCCTGCACGTAGGCGCCGTTGGCCTTCACCGTGTCGCACATCACGGTGCCACCCGGGTTGTTGGAGGTGTTGGTCACCAGGTTCGGCAGCGAGTCGACCTCGATGACGGTGATGATCCGCAGGTTGCGGTACTTCGTGTCACCCATGATCGCCGCGATCGGGTCGATGTACTGCGCCTTGTACTTGGGCAGCTCGTCGGCCTTCAGCTCACCGTTGGAGGCGAGCGCCGCGCAGTCCCGGCCGGGCAGGTTGTAGATGACGAACTGGATGTACTCGGCGTTCTGCCGCAGCGCCTCGTCCAGGTGGTCCCGGATGCCCATCGGGCCGTTGGACTGGCTGTTGTCCGTACCCTCGATCGCCGCGATCCGGTCGATCCAGACGGCGGTCGAGATGCTCGACACCCGGTTGCCACCGGTGACCGACTCGGCCCGGGCCTTCCACTCCGGGTTCACGTAGCCCCGGGCGTTCAGGTACGGGTTGTCGACCTTGGTACCGGGCGGCGGCGTGGTGGGCGGAGGCGTCGTGGGCGGCGGGGTGGTCGGCGGCGGCGTCGTCGGCGGCGGGGTGGTCGGCGGCGGGGTGGTGGGCGGCGGCGTCGTCGGCGTGGTGCCGCCGTTGCAGGCGACCCCGTTGACCGTGAACGAGGTGGGCTTCGGGTTGCTGCCGCTCCAGGCACCGTTGAAGCCGATGCTGGTGCTGGCGCCGGTGGCCAGGTTGCCGTTGTAGGACTCGTTCTGCGCGGTCACGTTCCGGCCCGACTGGGTCCAGCGGGCCGACCAGCCCTGCTGGACGCGCTGGTTGGCGTCGGGGAACGTGAAGCCGAGCGTCCAACTGGTGAGCCGGTCACCGATGTTCCGGATGGTGATGTTGGCGGTGAAGCCGCCCTGCCAGTCGTTGGTCGTGTACGCGACGTCGCACTGCGTCGCGGCGTGCGCCGCGGTGACCGGAATCGTCACCAAACCGCCCGCGACCAGCGCGCTCGCGCCAGCCAGCGCGACGGCCCGCCGTCGACTGGACAGCCTTCTCCACACATTCATGCCACTGATCTCCTTGGGCGAGACCGGATCCGCGTACGGCCCGGCACGTGGCGTCCGAGGGACGTCCTGCACGGACGACCGCCGATGCCAACGGGATTCTTCGGGAGCGCCCGACCCGGGCGGGCGTTGGTGGTGGTGCACGACCGGCTGACCCGGTCGACGGCAAGTGGTCGTCCGGTGAACCCGGATGCCCTCGACAACTGCCTGTGCGGTGTGGCTCCGATCACCGCGTGCAGCGATTCTTGCATGGGAGCGCTTCCATGGCAATGGTTCGATATTTTCGAAACCCTACCCGGACCCGATGGGCGCGCCAGGTGACACACCGCCACCGAACCCGCTTCCAGCGGCTACGAAGAGGTGGAAACACCCCACCGGGGACGGGCCGGGACACCCCCCTCAGCGATGCCTGATCGATCGGGTAAATCGTACGAATGCCAGAACACGAATCTTTCCCTGCATAGGTCGTGAAACGGTCTAACGTCAGTTCTGGCTCGGTTGTGCGAGCCGCAGGACAACAGGGATGGAGTGACACAGGTCATGGCTAAGAAGATGCTGGGGAAGGTCGTTGCGGGTGCCGCCCTCGGCGGTGCTTCCCTGCTGGTGTTCGCGCCCGGGGTCGCGCTCGCCGACGGCCACGCTCCCGAGGACGAGGGCAAGGTCTTCGCCAAGCCGCACGCGGTGAAGCCCGGCGACGAGGTCAAGCTCGTGCAGATCTGCGAAGAGGCGCAGGAGCACGCCTTCGTCTGGTCCAAGGTCACCGGCAAGGTCAAGCTCGAAGCGGCCCACAAGGGTGGCGACCGGGGTGACAAGGGTGGCGACCGAGGCGACAAGGGTGGCGACCGGGACTGGAAACAGGACCGCAAGGACTGGGAGGACAAGAAGGACTGGCAGGACGGCAAGGACTGGCAGTCGGGCGGCGAAGACCGCACCGAGGGCAAGGACTGGCAGTCGGGCGGCGAAGACCGCACCGAGAGCAAGGACTGGCAGTCCGGCGGCGAAGACCGCACCGAGAGCAAGGACTGGTCGGGCGAGGCCGAGTCGGCACCGGAGTCCAAGGGCACCGGTGGCGGTGCGGCCGACGCCGACGGCAAGGACCGCGACTGGAAGGCCGAGGAGCACGGCCAGGACGCGGAGGGCGAGGACCACAAGGCCCCGTCCGCCGAGGAGGAGCACGGCGCCAAGTCCGAGCACGACTGGAAGGGCGAGGACGAGCGCGAGTGGTCCGGCGAGAAGGACTGGTCCGGCGAGAAGGACTGGTCGGGCGAGAAGGACTGGTCGGGCGAGCGCGGCAAGGACGACTCGGGCGACCGCTGGGAGCACGAGAAGGACTTCGTCTACTACGGCGAGGCCCGCGTAGCCAAGGACGCCAAGCCCGGCACGTACGAGCTCAAGGGCTCGTGCGGCGTGGGTGAGATCGTGGTCCTGCCGCACGGCGGGGTCGACGGCGGAGACGGTGGCATCGCCACCGGCGCCAACGGTGGCCTGGCCACCGCCGGAGCGGGCATGGTCGGTGCGGCGGCCCTCGGTGGCCTCGTGCTGATGCGTCGGCGCCGGGCCGATGAGTTCGCGGCCTGACGCGACGGCGAGGCGGGCCGGCGGCCGTCACGGATCTCCGTGGCGCGCCGTCGGCGCCGCCGTCGTCGTGCTGCTGGCCATGGTCGGTTCCGGCCTGATCGGCGCATCACTGCGGCCCGTCGAGCCGGTACGCCCACCGCAGCCCCTGGCACAGGCCGGTCCGAGCACCCCCGAGCCGCGCGCGTCCGTACCCTTCGACGACGCGGACCTCGACGACGGTGCCTCCGACGCGGACCGCCCCGCGACCGGGCTGCCCCGCTCCGCCCCGACCACGATCACCATCCCCCGTATCGGCGTCGACGCGAAGATCATGATGCTCGGCACCAACCCTGACGGCACCGTGGAGGTTCCCCCGCTGGACCAGGCCATGCTCGCCGGTTGGTACTCGCCGGGTCCCAGCCCCGGCGAGGTGGGCAACTCGGTGATCGTCGGGCACGTGGACTCTGCGGCGATCGGTGCGGCCGTCTTCTTCTCCCTCGGCGCGCTGCAACCCGGCGACGTCATCACGGTCAGCCGGGCCGACGGTGGATCGGTCGACTTCCGGGTGGACTCGGTGGCCGCCCACCCCAAGAACGCCTTCCCCACCGAACAGGTGTACGGCCCGTCCGACCGACCCGGGCTGCGCGTGATCACCTGCGGCGGCCAGTTCGACGAGGCCAAGGGCGACTACCCGGACAACGTGATCGTCTTCGCCTCGCTGGTGAGCTGAACGAGAGGTCGCTGGTGGGCTGACCGAGACGTGAGGAAGGGCACCTTCCTATGCACGAGGCGTTAGAAAGGTGCCCTTCCTTTCACGTCAGCTCGCTGACGAGGTCCGCACCAGGGTGCGGATCTGGCGCAGCAGCACGCTGAGCGCGGCCAGGTCGGCGCGGGACTCGTCGAACTCCCCCATCGCCCGCTCGGCGCGGTGGATCGAGGTGGCGTTCGACTGCTCCCACTGCTGCACCCGCTCCGCCGGTGAAAGGTCGCCCGGCGTGGAGTCGAGCACCTCCCCGGTGAGCGCGGCCAGCGCGGCGTACAGGTCGTAGCGCAGCGCCATCCGGGCCAGCGTCTGCCAGCGGTCCTCCCGCGGCAGCAGGGAGATCTTCGACAGCAGCGAGTCGACCCGGAACCGGTTCGAGAGCACGAAGTAGACCGAGGCCACCTCGCTCACGTCCCGTCCGCTGCCGGCCGCAGTCTCCACCACGTCCAGCAGACCGAAGCTGTACATCAGGCGGGTGTTGCGCTCGGCCAGCTCACGCGGCACGCCCCGCTCGGTCATCGAGTCGATGTGCGCCGCGATGCCCTCCCGCTCGGTGCCGTAGAACAGCGTCTCCAGCTTCGGCAGCAGCTCGGCCACTCCCTCCCGCAACCGGGCGATCTCCGCCGGCACGTCCAGTGGCGAGCGCCGGTTGGTGACCAGCCAGCGGACCGCCCGGTCGAGCAGCCGCCGGGTGTCCAGGTAGGCGCTGGTCTGCAACTCCGGGTCGATGCGGTTGTCCAGGGCCTCGATGGCGTCCCAGACCTCGCGCAACCCGAACACCTCGCGGACCACCACGTACGCCCGGATCACGTCGGCGGCGGTGGCGGCGGTCTCCTCGACCACCCGGTAGACGAACGAGATGCCGCCCCGGTTGATCGCCTCGTTGACCAGCACCGTGGTGACGATGTCGCGACGCAGCCGGTGCCGGTCCATCCGGTCGGCGAACCGCTCCCGCATCGGGGTCGGGAAGTAGTTGACCAACACCTCGTCGGTCCACTCCTCGTCGGCCAGCCCCTCGGCGATGATCTCCTTCTCCAGGGCGATCTTCACGTACGCCAGCAGCACCGCGAACTCCGGCGCGGTCAGCCCGGACTCGGCGCGTACCGCCAGTTCCTCGTCCGGCGGCAGCGCCTCCAGCGCCCGGTTCAACTCGCCGGAGCGCTCCAGATCCGTGATCATCCGACGGTGCACCGGCAGCAGCGACGCGGCCTGCGCCTGGGCATTGTTGATCGCCCGGGCCTGGTCGTAGTTGTCCCGCAGCACCAGCTCGGCGACCTCGTCGGTCATCCGGGCGAGCAGGTCGTCCCGCTCGGGGACGGACAGCTCGCCGTCGGCCACCGCCGTGTTCAGCAGGATCTTGATATTCACCTCGTGGTCGGAGCAGTCCACCCCGGCCGCGTTGTCGATGAAGTCGGTGTACATCCGGCCGCCCGACTGGGCGTACTCGATCCGACCCTGCTGGGTGAAGCCCAGGTTGCCGCCCTCGCCGACCACCCGGCAGCGCAGGTTGCGCCCGTCCACCCGGATCGCGTCGTTGGACTTGTCGCCCACCTCGGCGTTGGTCTGGGTGGAGGCCTTGACGTAGGTGCCGATGCCGCCGTTCCAGAACAGGTCGACCGGCGCGGTGACGATCGCCTTCATCAGCTCCTGCGGGCTGATCTGCGTCACGTCGTCGGGCAGCCCGAGCACCGCGCGGACCTGCGGCGACACCGGCACCGACTTCGCGGTACGCGGGTAGACGCCACCGCCGGCCGAGATCAGCTCGGCGTTGTAGTCCTCCCAGGTCGACCGGGACAGCTCGAACAGCCGCTTGCGCTCGACGAACGAGGTGGCCGCGTCCGGGTTCGGGTCCAGGAAGATGTGCCGGTGGTCGAAGGCGGCCACCAACCGGATGTGCTCGGAGAGCAGCATCCCGTTGCCGAAGACGTCGCCGGACATGTCGCCGACGCCGACCACGGTGAAGTCCTGGTTCTGGGTGTCGTGGCCCAGCTCGCGGAAGTGCCGCTTGACCGACTCCCAGGCACCCCGGGCGGTGATGCCCATCTTCTTGTGGTCGTAGCCCGCCGAACCGCCGGAGGCGAACGCGTCGCCCATCCAGAAGTTGTGCGCGACGGAGATCTCGTTGGCGATGTCGGAGAAGGTCGCGGTGCCCTTGTCGGCCGCCACCACCATGTACGGGTCGTCGCCGTCGTGCCGGACCACGTCCTCGGGCGGCACGATGTCACCGGCCGCGATGTTGTCGGTGACGTCCAGCAGCGCCGAGATGAACTCCTTGTAGCAGACCACGGCCTCGTCCCGGTCGCCCGGGCGCTGCTTGAGCACGAAGCCGCCCTTGGCGCCCACCGGCACGATCACCGCGTTCTTGACCATCTGCGCCTTGACCAGGCCGAGCACCTCGGTCCGGAAGTCCTCCCGCCGGTCGGACCAGCGCAGCCCGCCCCGGGCCACCGGCCCGAACCGCAGGTGCACACCCTCGAACCGGGGCGAGTAGACGAAGATCTCGAACTTCGGCCGGGGCGCCGGCAGGTCCGGGATGGCCTGCGGGTCGAGCTTGAACGCCACGTACGGCTTGGGCCGCCCGCCGATCGGCTTCTGGTAGAAGCTGGTCCGCAGGGTGGCCTGGATCAGGTTCAGGTACGCCCGCAGGATGCGGTCCTGGTCCAGGCTGGCCACGTCGTCGAGCGCCGCGTCGATCTCGGAGACCAGCTCCGCGGCCCGCTGCTCCCGCTGCTCGGCGGTGAGCGAGCCCGGTTCGAACCGTGCCTCGAAGAGGCGCACCAGCAGCGTGGCCATCCCCGGGTACGCGATGAACGTCGACTCCATGTAGTCCTGGGAGAAGACGGTGCCGGTCTGGCGGAGGTACTTCGCGTACGCCCGCAGCACCACCACCTGCCGCCAGGTGAGCCCGGCGCGCAGCACCAGCTCGTTGAAGCCGTCCACCTCGGCCTCGCCCCGCCACGCCGCCGCGAAGGCGTTCTCCACGTGCGGGCGGACCTCGGCCAGCTCCTGGTGGCCCTCGGGCAGCCGCAGCCCGAAGTCGTACAGCCAGATCCGGCCGTCGACGCGTTCCACCTCGTACGGGTGCTCGTCGACCACCTTCACGCCGAGCGAGTGCAGCACCGGCAGCACCGCGGAGAGCATCATCGGCTCGCCGTAGCGGTAGACCTTGAACCGGACGTCCATCGACTCGTCGACGTCGGCCCGGACGACCGCACGCGGCAGCGGCTGCTTGCGGAACAGGTGCATCTCAAGCTGGCCGGACTCCTCCAGCAGCTCCAGCTTGGCCAGGTCCTTCATCGCCTCGTACGGCGTGTGCCCGTCCTTGTAGCCCTCCGGGAACGCGTCGGCGTACCGGGCGAACAGGTGCTTGGCCTGCTCGTCGCCGAGCTTGCGTTCCAGCACCAGCCGGTAGTCGTCGTCCCACAGCCGGGTGGCGTCGGCCAACTCCTCGGCGAGCAGGTCGGCGTCGATGTCCCCGGGCGGGCTGCCCGGGTCGGTCCGCACGATGAAGTGCACCCGGGCCAGCATCGACTCGGTGACCCGGGTGGTGTAGTCCACCCCGACACCGTTCAGCTCGCGCAGCAGGATGTCCTGCATGCGTAGTCGGTTCTGCGTGGTGAACCGATCCCGGGGCAGGTAGATCAGGCAGGAGATGAACCGCCCGTACGCGTCCCGACGCAGGAACACCCGCAGTTGCCGGCGACCCGCCATCCGCAGCACCCCGATGACCGCGTGGTACAGGTCGTCGGTCTTGATCTGGAACAGCTCGTCACGCGGGTACGTCTCCAGGATCTGCAACAGGTCCTTGCCGGAGTGGCTGCGCTGGCTGAGCCCGGAGCGGTCCAACACCTCGGCGACCTTGCGTCGGACCACCGGCAGCTCCTGCACGCTGGTCCGGTACGCGGCGGTGGAGAACAGGCCGAGGAACCGCCGCTCGCCGACCACCCGACCCTCGGCGTCAAAGATCTTGAAGCCGATGTAGTCGAGGTAGGCAGACCGGTGCACGGTGGCCCGCGAGTTCGCCTTGGTGATGATCAGCAGGCGCTTCTCGGTGACCTTCTCGTGCGCCTCGGGCGTCATCGACGACAGCGCCCGCGCCTCCGGCGAGTCCTGCCGCAGGATGCCCAGCCCGGTGCCGAGCACCGCCTCCAGTGCCGGCCCGCCCTCGGTCGAGTTCGGCACCAGCCGGTACTCGCGGTACCCGAGGAAGGTGAAGTGGTCGTGGGCCAGCCAGCGCAGCAGCTCGACCGAGTCGGTGATGTCCTTCTCCGGCACCGGCGGCCGGTTGTCGCTGGTCCGCGCGGCGGCCAGCTCGTCAGCGAGGGCGAGGGCCCGCTGGCGCATCTTGGGCCAGTCCTCGACGGCCTCGCGCACGTCGGTGAGCACCCGCTGCAACTCGCGGCGCAGCTTGTCGCGCTCCTCCGGATCCCGGACCGGGTCGATCTCGATCCGCATCCAGCTCTCGACCAGGTCGCCGTCGATCGCGTCGTCCGGCTCCACGTCGGCGGCCACCTCGACCAGCCGGCCCAGCGGCTCACGGCGCACCACGACCAGCGGGTGCACCAGCAGGTGCACGTCCAGGTGGTGGCTGTTGAGCAGCGCGGTCACCGAGTCGACCAGGAACGGCATGTCGTCGGTGACGATCTCGACGACGCTGTGGTGCTGCTCGGCGTCGGGTGAGTGGATCCGCAGCTTCAACTCGCCCGGTACCCGCTGCTCGGCGAGCTGGCGGTGGGCGCGTGCGGCGTCGAGCATCTCCTCGGCGGTGAAGCCGATCAGCTCCTCGTCCGGCGCGAACCGCCAGAACCGACCCACCAGGGTCGCCGCGTCGTGGTCGTCGCCGGCCAGGGCGACCGCCTGGGCCACCAACCGCTCGGCGTTGGGCACCGGCTCGTCGAGCTCGGCGTCCTCCACGTCGTCCGCCAACGCCTCTGGTGGCAGACCCAGGTCGTAGAGGGTGTCGATGCTCGAACCGGTCATCCCGGTCGTTCCTGTGTCGAGTCGGCCGTAGCCGTCTCCGTCGGTCGCCGTGTCGAAGCTGTCATCCCGGCCGGTGTCAGCCTGCCGGAGGTCGGGTCCCGGTTTGATCGCCGGACGCCGGTCCATTCGGTGCCACTCCCCTCGACCCACCGCGTTGTGGGTCATGCTCGCCGCCCAGCCTAGGCCAGACCGACCGGTCGCCCCGTCGGCGTACCACCAGCCGGACTTCCGGTGCGTGACATCGTCCTTTCGCCCGTTGCGGTACGAGGTTCGGCCGGGTCAGGAGTACCCCGCCAGATGTTGTTCATCACACCGGCACGGTCCCGTCTTTCGCCCATCCACGGCCAAGCGGGGCAGCCCCTGGTGCCAGGGCGTACTAGCGTGCAGGGCAGCCCGAGCAGGAGGACCCGGATCCGATGCACCGTGCGTACCGCAATCGCCACCTCTCGTCACAACTGGCTGCTCTCGTCACCGGCCTGGTGATCTCGGCCACTCTGGTCGCCTGCTCCGGTGAGGACGGCCCGGAACGCAGCGTGGACGCCTTCCTGGCCGGCTGGCCCACGGGTGACCTCCAGGCGGTCGGTTTCGTCGACCCGACCGGCAGCCGACTGGCCGCCGCCGACGTCGCCCGCGAGATCAAGGAGCTCTCCGGCGAACTGGCCGAGACGCCGCCCAAGCTGAGCCGGCAGGGCAAGCCCACGGTCGAGCGGGACACCGCGACCAGCACCGTCCGGGTGGAGTGGACCCTGCCCGGCGACGTCACCTGGACGTACGACCGGCCGGTCCGGCTGGTCAAGGGACGCGACGACGTCTGGCAGGTGATCTGGGAGCCGCAGGTCCTCGCCGACCAGCTCACCCGGGGCGACCGGCTCGGCCTGCGGCGTGACCCGGCCCCCCGCGCCGGGGTGCTCGACGGTGCGGGCGCGCCGCTGGTCGCCCCGCGCAAGGTGGTCCGGGTCGGGTTGGAACCCCGGGCGGTGACCGATGTCAAAGCCGTCACCCGCGACCTGGACGCGGCGTTCCGGGCCATCCGTCCGGCGATCAGCCCGCCGGTCGACCTGTCCGATCTGGCCAAGCGGTTGGACGAGGCGAAACCGGACGCGTTCGTCGAGGTGGTCACGCTGCGCGAGGAGGCGTACCGGCAGATCAGGTCGCGGATCACGGACCTGCCGGGAGCCGTCTTCTCCACCGACGAACTGGACCTCGCCCCCACCCGCGAGTTCGCCCGCGCGGTCCTCGGCACGGTCGGTCCGGCCCAGGCCGACGACCTGGCCAAGTTCCCCGACCGCTACGTCCGCGGGGACATGGTCGGGCACGGCGGGTTGCAGGGGCGCTGGGACGAACGGCTCCGTGGGGTGCCGGGCCTCACCGTGGTGGTCAAGCGGGCGTCCGGAGCCGGCACGGTGGAGCCCACCGGCACCGAACTGTTCCGGCACGACCCACGGCCCGGCGAGCCGGTGCGAACAAGCCTCGACGTGGCCACCCAGAACGCGGCCGACCAGGCACTGCGCGGCGAGCGGCGACGCTCCGCCCTGGTCGCCGTCCGGATCGGCGACGGCGCGGTGCTCGCCGCCGCCAACGGTCCCGGCGCCGCCGGGGAGAACCTGGCCTTCACCGCGCAGGTGCCGCCGGGCTCCACGTTCAAGATGGTCAGCGCGCTCGGGCTGGTGGAACGCGGCGCGGTGACCCCGGACACCCGGGTCGACTGCCCCAAGACCCAGGTCGTCGACGGCCGGTCGTTCAAGAACTCGAACGACTTCGCCCTCGGCGAGGTGCCCTTCCGCACCGTCTTCGCCCGGTCCTGCAACACCACGTTCGCCGCGCTGGCACCCCAGCTCGGCGGCGACGGGTTGGCCACCACCGGCCGGACGCTCGGCCTGGAGGGTCAGTGGACGGTCGGGCTCGACGCCTTCACCGGCAAGGTCTCCGCGAACGGCGGCGCCACCGAACAGGCCGCCGCCGCGATCGGGCAGGGCACCACCCTGGTCAGCCCGCTGGCCATGGCGGCGGCGACCGCAGCGGTGGCCAAGGGTGGCTTCATTCCGCCGAAGCTGGTGCTCGACCCCGCGCCCGAGGGGGCGGCCGAGCCGGGCCCGGAGCTGAACGCCGAGGCGGTGACGGCGGTCCGCACGATGATGCGCGAGGTCGTGACCAGCGGCACCGGCACCGCGTTGAAGGACGCCCCGGGCGGGCCGGTGCACGGCAAGACCGGCACCGCCGAGTACGACGACGACCCGGAGAACACCCACGCCTGGTTCGTCGGCTGGCAGGGGGACGTCGCCTTCGCCGTCTTCGTGGAGAAGGGCGGCTCGGGCAGCGGCACCGCCGTACCGATCGCCGAGCGTTTCCTGCGCGCGCTGTCGGCCTGACCGCTCAGGCGGTCAGGCCACCCGGCGCGGACGCGGGCCGGGCGGCGTCGTCGGCCGGGTCGGCGTCGGCGAACCCGTCCTCGTCGGGATCGGCGACCGCCGGCTCCTGGTACGCCACGTCCGGCTCCGGCGCCCGGTGCTCGACGCCGTCCGGCTCCCAGTCGGTGCCGTCCGACTCCGGCTCACGGTCGGCCCGGAGCCTCTCCTCCGGTCCGCCTGCACCCGGACCGGCGGCGACCGGTGCCGCCGCCAGCAGGCGCGGTCCGGCCGGTGGCACGTCGGTGAGGTCGACGCCCCGGCGTGGTGCCGGAGCCGACCGCTCGACCGCCTCCGGACGCAGTCGGGGCGGCACCGAGCCGGGCGCGGTCACCGGGCGCAGCCCGGCCACCAGCGTGTTGACGATCTCGGCCGCGTACGCGCCGTCCGGGTCGTAGTCCGGGTCGAAGACGGTCAGCTCGACGCCGAGGCAGTGCGGGGTGTCGACCAGCCCGGCGAGCAGGATCTCCAACTCGGCGAAGGCGATCCCGCCCGGGTCGGGGGCGTCGACCGCCGGCATCACGGCCGGGTCGAGGACGTCCACGTCGACGTGCACCCAGTAGCCGGCGCAGTCCGCGAGCTGCTCGTGCGCCCACTGGGCGGTCCGGGCGGCGCCCTCGGCCCGCAGCGCCGGCACCGGCCGGGTCAGGATCCCGGCGGCCTGGAGGTCCAGGCGGTACTCGTCCTGGGCGCGGATGCCGAGCACCACCACGTCGATGTCCCGGAAGTACGGGCGTCGCCCCTCGATGGCGGCCAGGTCGGCCTGCCCCCGACCGGTGACCAGGGCGAGGTCCTCACCGGCTGCGGCACCCACGTACGAGGCGTTGCCCGGATGCCGGAAGTCGGAGTGCCCGTCCACGAAGACCAGACCGATCCGGCCGCCCACCGCCTCGCCGAGCCGGTGCATGGCCAGGGCCGAGCCGAGCAGGATCGAGCAGTCGCCGCCGAGGATCACCGGGAACTCGCCCCGGTCGATGATCGCGCCGATCCGGTCCGCCAGCCCCACCGAGTAGCCGGCGATCTCCCGGGCGTGGCACACCCCGTCACCCGGCCGCCAGTCCCCCGCGTCGTACCGGGGCGGGGTCAGATGACCGGCGTCGCGCGCCCGCAGCCGCGGCAGCAGGCCCTGGTCACGCAGTGCGCCGGGCGCCTTGCCGCAGCCCGGCACCGAGGTCGGCGTGGGTGGGCGCAGACCGAGGTTGCTCGGCGCGTCGAGGACGGCGATTCGGCGCATGGTGGGCTCCCGTCCTTCGATGTCGGGCGGGCCGGCGAACACGCCGGCCCGCGCTGGCGTGGTAAGTGACTCAGAACAGAGCGCTGGCCAGGGCCCGACGCGCCGACGCGACGGCCGGATCCTCCGGACCGGCGATGGTGAAGAGACCGACCAGGTGCTGACGGACCTTCTCCCGGTCCTCCCCGGCGGTCCGCCGGACCACCGACACCAGCCGCTGGTACGCCTGCTCGGCCAGACCACTGAGCACCTCGATGTCGGCGGCCAGCAGTTGCGCGCCGACGTCGTCCGGGTCGGCCGCCGCGGCGGCGAGCGCCGCCTGCGGGTCCGCGCCGGCCACCCGGCGGGCCAGCCCGACCTGGGCCAGCCCGGCCTCCGCCGCCGCGTCCGCCGGGGTCTCCGCCAGGATCTTGCGGTACGCCCGCTCGGCCGCGTCCAGGTCACCGGTCATCAGGGCGTCGTCCGCCTCGTCCAGGCGCGGGTCCTCCGGCTCGGCCACGGCCACGCCACCGGCCTTGAGCACCGCCTGGATCCACTGGCGGAGCTGCGCCTCGGGGACCACGCCGGAGAAGGCGTCGACCGGCTGCCCGCCGACCACCGCGTACACCATCGGGATGCCCTGCACCCGGAACATCTGTGCCAGTCGAGGGTTGGCGTCCACGTCGACCTTGGCGAGCACCCAGGCGCCGCCGCCCTCCGTCGCCAGCCGCTCCAGCACCGGGGAGAGCTGCTTGCACGGCTCGCACCACTCGGCCCAGAAGTCCACCACCACGGGTGTGGTCAGCGAGCGCTCCAGCACCTCGGACTGGAAGGTCGCCTCGGTCACGTCGATGACGGTGACGCCGCCGCCGACGGGGCCGCCGGGCACGGCGGCGGGCGGGCCGGACTGGGCCGGTGCCGGGGTGGGACTGGGCGCGGCGGGGCGCAACGCGCTGAGGTCGACCGCGCCGCGGGTGAAGATCGACGAGGTGATCCGTGGGTCGCTCATGGTTACCTAGTCTCGCACGCGATTTGCCGAACTCAGATCAAGCGCCGCCCGTGCAGTTGCCACTGTCACCGCTGCCCAGACACCCCCGCCGGAGCGGGTGTCAGAACCGGGCGGGCTCGCGGTAAACGCCCCATTCCGCGCGCAGCGCGTCGCAGATCTCGCCGAGCGTGGCCTCGGCCCGAACGGCGTCGAGCATCGCCGGGATCATGTTCTCCCCGGTACGGCTCACCGCCACCATCTGCTCGACCGCCGTACGGGCCCGGGCGGCGTCCCGGCCGGTCTTGCGCTCGGCCAGCAACCGGCGCTGCTCCAGCTCCACCTCGTGCGAGATGCGCAGGATCTCCAGTTCCTTGGCGACCGTGCCGGTGTGGCAGTTGACGCCGACGATCTTCTTGTCGCCCTTCTCCAGCGCCTGCTGGTAGACGAACGCCGACTCGGCGATCTGGCCGGTGAACCAGCCGTCCTCGATGCCGCGCAGGATGCCGGAGGTCATCGGGCCGATGGTGTGCGGACCCTCGCCGCCCAGCGCGCGGATCCGGGCGAAGATCTCCTCCGCCTCCGCCTCGATCCGGTCGGTCAGCGCCTCCACGTACCACGAGCCGCCGAGCGGGTCCGCCACGTTGGTCACCCCGGTCTCCTCCATCAGCACCTGCTGGGTCCGCAGGGCGATCTCGGCGGAGGAGTCGGTGGGCAGCGCCAGGGTCTCGTCCAGCGCGTTGGTGTGCAGCGAGTTGGTGCCGCCGAGCACCGCGGCGAGCGCCTCGACGGCCGTCCGCACCACGTTGTTGACCGGCTGCTGGGCGGTCAGCGACACCCCGGCGGTCTGCGTGTGGAAACGCAGCCAGAGCGCCTTCTCGCTGGTGGCGCCGTACACGTCGCGCAGCCAGCGGGCCCAGATCCGGCGGGCGGCGCGGAACTTGGCGATCTCCTCGAAGAAGTCGACGTGCGAGTCGAAGAAGAAGCTCAGCCCGGGGGCGAAGACGTTGACGTCCAGCCCGCGCGAGAGGCCCAGCTCGACGTAGCCGAACCCGTCGGCCAGGGTGTACGCCAGCTCCTGCGCGGCGGTCGAGCCGGCCTCGCGGATGTGGTAGCCGGAGACGGAGAGCGGCTTGTAGCGCGGGATCTCCCGGGCGCAGTACTCCATCAGGTCGCCGATCAGGCGCAGGTGCGGCTCGGGGTCGAACAGCCACTCCTTCTGCGCGATGTACTCCTTGAAGATGTCCGTCTGCAGGGTGCCGTCGAGCGTCGACAGGTCGGCGCCCTGCCGCTCGGCGGCGACCAGGTACATGCAGAACACCGGCACCGCCGGACCGGAGATGGTCATGCTGGTGGTGACCGACGCCAGGTCGATGCCGTCGAACAGCGCCTCCATGTCGACGGCGCTGTCCACCGCCACGCCGCAGTGGCCCACCTCGCCGAGCGACTGCGGGTCGTCGGAGTCGCGGCCCATCAGGGTGGGCATGTCGAAGGCGACCGACAGACCGCCACCGCCCGCGCCGAGGATCATCTTGTAGCGCTCGTTGGTCTGGGCGGCGTTGCCGAACCCGGCGAACTGCCGGATGGTCCAGGTCCGCCCGCGATAGCCGGTCGGGTGCAGGCCCCGGGTGTACGGGAACTCGCCCGGCCAGCCGATCCGGTCGAAGCCCGGGTACGCGACACCCTCCGGGGGCCCGTAGACCGGCTCGACGGGCAGCCCGGAGAGCGTGGTGAAGTCCGCGTCCCGCTTACGGGCGGCGTCGTACCGGGCCTGCCAGCGGGCCCGTCCGGCGGCGATCTCGTCGGCGTTCATCCCCGGGCTCCTCCTCGAGTCCTCGACAGCACGTCGAGTGTAGAGCCCTTACCTGAACGATCGCTAAGGAAACGCCTACCGGTCGGTAATGTCGACGAGCCCCTCAGACGGCGGGTCCACCGATGGCGACGTCGTCCACCCGGATGTTGATCTCGTCGACCCGCAGCCCGTACGCCTCGATCGCCTGGGTCACCCCGACCCGTACCGCCGACGTCACCTCGGGCACCGCGTGCCCGGCGTCGATCACGATCACCAGGTTGACCACCGCCGCGCCGTTGGTGACGTGCGCCGAGCATCCGCGCCGGGCGTCCCCCACCTGGTCCAGCCCGACCCGGTCGAGCACCGCGTTGAAGAACCGCGCGACGTCCCCGCCCAACTCGACCACACCGGGCACGGCCTTCGCGGCGGCCACCGCGATCTTCTCCACCACCTCGTCGGAGATGTCGGTACGACCACCCGCCACCGCGTCCGGCGTCATGGGCAACTCCTGCGTCATCTCGTGGTCCATCTCTCTCCAGCAGCCGTCACACCACCCCACGCGCTCTGCGAAGGCGGTGCGAGCGTAACCGTCCGAGACGGTCCGCAGTGGACCTCGTTCAGTCGGAGAGCTGTGCCAGCAGGGTGTCCGCAGCGGCGTACGGATCGATCGCTCCGGCGGCGACCTCGGCGGCGAGCGCCGGCAACTGCGTACCGTCGCGCAGCGAGCCGATCCGGGCCCGCAGCGCCCCCAGCGCGATCGCCTCGATCTCGGCGGCGGCCCGCGCCTGACGGCGGCGGCGCAGCTCGTCGTGCTCGACCAACCAGCCACGGTGCTTGTCGATCGCGGCGGCGACGTCGTCGATCCCCTCGCCCCGCACGGCGACCGCCCGCACCACCTGTGGCCGCCACTGCCCCGGTCCACGCTCGCCGAGCGCGATCATGCCCTGGATGTCGCGGACGGTGGCGTCGGCACCGTCGCGGTCGGCCTTGTTCACCACGAAGACGTCGGCGATCTCCAGGATGCCGGCCTTCACCGCCTGGATCGCGTCGCCCATGCCCGGCGCGAGCAGCACCAGCGTCGTGTCGGCGAGCGAGGCCACCTCGACCTCGGCCTGCCCGACCCCGACGGTCTCCACCAGTACCACGTCGCAGCCGGCACCCTCCAGCACCCGCACCGCCTGCGGAGTGGCCGCCGACAGCCCGCCCAGGTGCCCCCGGCTGGACATCGACCGGATGTACACACCCGGGTCGGTGGCGTGGTCCTGCATCCGTACCCGGTCACCGAGGATCGCCCCGCCGGTGAACGGACTGGACGGGTCGATCGCCAGCACGCCGACCCGGTGGCCCCGCGCCCGAAGCGCGCTGACCAGCTCGTTGGTGGTGGTCGACTTACCCACCCCCGGCGAACCGGTCAGCCCGACCACCTGGGCCCGCCCGGTGTGCGGGGCGAGCGCCGCCGCGATACGCGGCAGCGTCTCGTCACCCGACTCGACCAGGGTGATCAGTCGGGCCACCGCGCGCGGGTCACCCTCACGGGCCCGCTCGACCAGCAGCGGTACGTCCCGACTGCGCCGCACCGAACCGGCCGCGGCCGGTGCGTTCCCCCTCGCCTCGCTCATGCAGCCGCCCTCACCCGCGACGCTCGGCGGCTCGGCACCCCGGGTGTCGTTCGCGGCTGCCCGGCTCGCCGGGTCGACTCGCTCGTCGTGCTCACAGGTCGGTCTCGGTGGGGTCGGGGACGTGGATGATCAACGCGTCGCCCTGGCCGCCGCCGCCGCAGAGCGCCGCCGCGCCGGTGCCGCCGCCCCGCCGCTTCAGCTCCATCGCCAGGGTCAGCACCAGACGGGCGCCGGACATGCCGATCGGGTGCCCCAGCGCGATCGCGCCACCGTTCACGTTCACCTTGTCCGGGCTGATCCCGAGGTCACGGGTGGACTGGATGCCGACCTGGGCGAACGCCTCGTTGATCTCGATCAGGTCGAGGTCGGAGATGCCCAGCCCGCCCTTGCGCAGCGCGTGCGTGATGGCGTTGGCCGGCTGCGAGTGCAGGGAGTTGTCCGGACCGGCCACGTTGCCGTGCGCACCCACCTCGGCCAGCCAGGTCAACCCGAGTTCCTTGGCCTTCGCCTCGCTCATCACGACCACCGCGGCCGCGCCGTCGGAGATCGGCGACGAACTGCCGGCGGTGATGGTGCCGTCCTTCGCGAAGGCCGGACGGAGCTTGGCCAGCGTCTCGACGGTGGTGTCCGGGCGGATGCCCTCGTCCTCGCTGACCACCAACGGGTCACCCTTGCGCTGCGGGATGACCACCGGGGTGATCTCGTCGGCGAAGTGGCCGTTCTTCTGCGCGGCGGCGGCCCGCTGGTGGCTGGCCGCGGCGAAGGCGTCCTGCTCCGCGCGGCTGATCGCCCGGTCGGCGCCGTGCCGCTCGGTGGACTCGCCCATCGAACAGCAGTCCCACACGTCGGTCAGGCCGTCCAGCGCCATGTGGTCCTTGACCACCACGTCGCCGTACTTGTAGCCGCCCCGTTGACCGAGGAGCAGGTGCGGGGCGTTGGTCATCGACTCCATGCCGCCGGCCACCACCACGTCGAACTCACCGGCCCGGATCAACTGGTCGGCCAGGGCGATCGCGTCCAGCCCGGAGAGGCAGACCTTGTTGATGGTCAGCGCGGGCACCGACATCGGGATACCCGCCTCCACGGCCGCCTGGCGGGCCGGGATCTGGCCGGTACCGGCCTGGAGCACCTGCCCCATGATCACGTACTGGACCTGGTCCGGGGCCACGCCGGCACGTTCCAGTGCCGCGGAGATGGCGATACCGCCCAGTTTCGTCGCCGGTAGGTCCTTCAGGTTGCCCAGCAGACGCCCCATCGGGGTCCGCGCGCCACTGACGATCACCGAAGCCATGACTGCCTCCGAGGGGGGTGCCGACCTGTACGCCTTAACTATCGTTCGGCCAGACTAGCGTCATGCCTGAGAACTCCCCCGCCGAGCCCGCTGCCGACTATGTCACAGACATCGGTCTACGCCGTATCGACCATGTCGGGATCGCCGTCGCCGACCTCGACGCCGCGATCGACTTCTACCAACGGACGTTCGGCATGCGCTGCGTGCACACCGAGGTCAACGCCGAGCAGGGAGTCCGCGAGGCGATGCTGACGGTCGGGCCGACCGCCGAGGGCGGCTGCGTGCAACTGCTCGCCCCGCTGACCCCGGAGTCGACCATCGGCAGGTTCCTCGACCGCAACGGCCCGGGCGTGCAGCAGGTCGCGTACACCGTGGCCGACATCGACGTGGCCTGTGCGGCGCTGCGCGAGCGAGGCGTACGCCTGCTGTACGACACGCCCCGGCGCGGCACCGCCGACTCCCGGATCAACTTCGTCCACCCCAAGGACGCCGGCGGTGTCCTGATCGAACTCGTCCAACCCGCCTGACGACGCGGCGCCCTCGGGTGCGGTGCGGGTGCGGGTGCGGGTGCGGTGAAAGGAAGGGTCCCCTGCTAACGCCTCGTGCATAGCAGGGGACCCTTCCTAACGCCAAGCACCCCGCACACGCACAGCACGCCGCACACGCGCAGTACCCCGTACACGCGCAGTACCCCGTACCCCGCCGACGCCCAGCACGCCACGCCCGACGCAGCACGCCCCACCCGCAGCGCGCGGCGTCAGCATGCGGTGCACGGGCGCGCAGTTCGTCGACGGGACGACGCGGCTGGCCGGGGACGGCGCGCAGTGACGGGCGGGTACGACGGCTGGCCTCACGGACGAGGCACCGGTGGCCATTCGGTGAACGGCCTTTGGCTTTCCCAGAGGCACGCCGACACCCATTCGAGTGAGCCGGGGCGGCCGGAAACATAAGGACACCGGGCCCCTTTTCCGGGTCACGCTGCGTGCCATCGTGCTCGCCTCGGAGCTGGCAAGATCGCCACTTCCCCCGGCGGTCCGGCACCTCGTCGAGTTGACCATGTAATGAGGACGGCAAAGGGCGGCACGCTCTTGCGAAGGACCCCGGGGGGTCTGCCAGTATGTCCCAATGCCCCAGCAGCAGTCCTCCCCTCTCGCGTTCTTCGATAACGCGAACTCGCAGCCCGATTTCACGGTTGGCCTGCGCGGATACAACACCGGTCAGGTCGACGACTTCATCGGCCGGCTCAACGCCGCACTGAGTCAGGCCAACAAGGACCGCGCCGACGCCGAGCAGGCGCTCAACGACGCCCAGCGTCGGCTCCGGCAGTCCGAGCAGCGGCTCACCGCCCTGGAGCAGAAGCTCACCGACGCCAGCAAGCAGCTCGAGGAGAACAGCCGCCCGACGCTGTCCGGTCTCGGCACCCGGGTCGAGCAGATCCTCCGGCTCGCCGAGGAGCAGGCCAACGACCACCGCAACGAGGCCAAGCGGGAGTCGGAGGGAATCCTCTCCGCCGCCCGCCTCGAAGCGCGGGAGATCACCGACAAGGCCCGCGCCGAGGCCGCCGCGATGAAGGCCAGCGCCGAGCGGGAGGCGGGCAACGTCCGCACCGCCGCCGAGCGCGAGGCGGCCGAGGTGCGCGTACAGGCCCGCCGGGAGGCCGACACGCTGCGCGCCGACGCGGAGCGGGAGACCAAGCAGCTTCGTACGGTGACCGCGCACGAGGTCGCCGAGCTGAAGTCGACCGTCGAGCGGGAGGTGGCCACCCTGCGGGCCACCGCCGAGCGGGAGATCACCCAGCAGCGGGCCAAGGCCGCCCGGGAGGCCGAGGAGAAGCGCGCCGAGGCGACGAAGCTGCTCACCGACGCCCGCGACAAGCGCGACAAGGACCTCCAGGCGCTGGAGCTTCAGCTCGCCGAGCGGCGGGAGAAGGCCGAGCGCGAGGAGTCGGAGCGGCACGCCGCCCAGGTCGCGCAGACCCAGAAGCTGGTCAACGAGGCCGAGCAGCGGGCCCGGGCCGCCCAGGAGCGGGCCAAGGAGATCGAGCAGCGCGCCGAGGCCCGTCGGGTCGAGTCCGAGCGCAACGCGACCGAGACGATCGAGAAGGCCAAGGCGCTCTCCGAGCGGACCCTGAGCGAGGCCCGCGCCGAGTCGCAGCGTCTGCTCAACGAGGCGCGCACCGAGGCCGAGCTGACCACCCAGGCGGCCCGCCGCGAGGTCGAGGACCTCACCCGGCAGAAGGATGCGGTCACCTCGCAGCTCGGGCAGATGCTCTCCGGCCTGGCCGGCATCGTGCCGGGCGTACCGAACAACGCGAGCGCCGCGGCGGCGGAGAAGCCGGCGGCCAAGAAGGCCGACGAGGCCGACGACAAGGTCGCCGCGGAGACCACCAGCTGATCCGGCCGGTCGGGGCATGATCCACGGCGCGGGGTGACACCGGGTGACGGTGCCACCCCGCGCCGCCGTGCTTGTGTGAGACGTGTCGACAGCCACCCGCCGGGGCGCGTGAAGTAGCTCCCAACAGGGGCGTCCGTATCGCCCCCGGAGGGGCCGTTGCGTGTGAGGATGGAAGCATGTCGCACGGCGAGGAACTGTTCTCCCTCGGCGGGGATGTGACCACGGAGCCCAGCTTCGAGTCCGCCCTGCGTGGGTACGAGAAACGGCAGGTCGATCGGTACGTCGCTCGTGCGGAGCACGAGATCGCGGCGTTGGCGGCCGAGCGGGAACAGGCCTACACCCAGATCCACAAGCTGGCCGGTCAGGTCGAGGTGCTCCAGCGCGACCTCGCCCAGGTCCGCAAGCAGATCGGCGTGGTCGACCGGGCCGCCTTCCGGCATCTTGGTCCCCGGGTGGAGCAGATCCTGGCGTTGGCCGAGGAGCAGGCCGAGGACATCCTGGGTGCCGCCCATGAGGAGATCGAGGCGCGCCGGGCCACCGCCGAGCACATCATCGACGAGGCGCGTGCGGAGGCCGCCAAGGCGCTCAAGGATTTCGAGATCGCCTTGGCCACCCGCCGGGCCGAGGAGGAGCGGCAGGCCACCGCCCGCAAGGCGGAGTCAGAGGCCGCCGCCCGGGCCGCCCGCGAGGAGGCCGCCCGGCTGCGCAAGACCGCCCAGGAGGCGCTGGCCAAGGCCGAGCAGGAGGCCGCCCAGCTCCGCGACGCCGCCAAGGAGATCCACACCCGGGCCCAGCAGGAGGCGGCCAAGCTCCGGGAGGCGGCCCGCGAGGTGCACGCCACCGCTCAGCAGGAGGCCACCCAGCTCCGCGACGCGGCCAAGGAGGTGCACGTCAAGGCCCAGCAGGAGGCCAAGCGCCTGGTCGACCAGGCCACCGAGGCCGGTCGCGCCACGCACGCCAAGGCCCAGCAGGAGGCCAAGCAGATCATCGACGACGCCGCCACGGCCGGTCGCGCCACGCGCGACAAGGCCCGCCAGGAGGCCGAGCGGCTGACCACGCAGACGACCGAGGCGGCCCGCCGCACCCGCACGGAGACCGAGGCGTACGCGCAGCGCATGCGCACCGAGACCGAGGCGTACGTGCAGCACGCCCGCAGCCAGGCGCAGCAGGAACTGGGCGCCTGGCGGGCCGGGGTGGAGAAGGAGGTCAACGGCCGGCGGGAGGCGGCGGACCGGGAGCTGGCCGAGCGACGGGCGAGCGCCGAACGCGAGTTCACCAGCCGGCGCGACGAGCTGGAGAAGCAGTTCACGGCCCGCAACGCCGAGCTGAACGAGCAGTTCCAGGGCCGTACCACCGAGCTGGAGTCGGGTTTCGAGACCCGCCGTGCCGAGCTGGAGTCGGCGTACACCACTCGGAAGAACGAGATCGAGCAGGGCGCCGACGCGATCCGGCAGGCCGCCGAGCAGGAGGCCGCCACGGTACGCGCCGAGGCCCAGGAGCGGGCCACCGCGCTGCTGCGTGACGCCGAGACCGAGGCGGCCGAGCAGCGCCGGGAGGCCGACGAGTACGCCACCACCACGCGGCGCGAGGCAGACGAGCACGTCACCAGTACGCGCCGCGAGGCCGACGAGTACATCGCCTCGTCCCGTCGCCAGTTCGAGGAGTACGCCGCCACCACCCAGCAGCACCTGGCCACCACGCAACAGCACCTGGCCGCGACGCAGCAGGAGGCGGCGGCGAGCCGTCAGCAGCTCGCCCAGGTCATGCTGGAGATCGCCAAGGCCCAGCAGCAGCTCGCCGACCTGCGTCAGGAGACCTGGAAGTCCCGGCAGGAGTCCGACGACCTGCAACGCAAGCTGCTCGACCTGCGGCTGACGGCAGCCACCGGCCCCGACGGTCCGGGTGCTCCCGCCTCGGTGGCCGCATCCGCCCCGGCGGCGATGAGTGGCACGGTGGCAGCAGCCCCGGCGATGGCCACCACGGCCGGTTCCGACCCGGCGCCGGTCGCCGTCAACGGCAGCCGCCCGAGCAACAACGTCGTCGGTGCGGCGAGCGGACCGGGTGGCTCAGCCGAGAGCGCTGCCCGGCCCACGACCGCGAACGACGACGACGCGGCGGCGAAGCCAGCGGCCACGGACGACGACGGGCCGGCGACGAAGCCGGTCGCGGAACCGGTCACCACGGTCGAGGACGCCACGGCGAAGCCGGCCACCGAGCCGACCTCGGTCGACGGCAACACGGCGAGCGCCGGTGTGGACGGCGAGCCGACGGTGGCGGCCGTACCCGGCGCGGGCGGACGGGGCGCGACCCCGACGAAGATCACCAGCACCGGCGAGAACGGCAAGCGCCCGACCAAGCCGACCACCGACGAGCGCAGCGCCAAGCCGAGCAAGGTCACCTCGGACTGAGCCGGACGCGGGGCGACGTAGCCCTGCCCCGGCCAGCCGAGGGCCGAACACCGCGCCGCGTCCCGAACTCCGCCTTCCGGCACCCGGTACGGCACCTGCCACCCGGCACCCGATGCCCGCCCCTCAGCGTTCGACACCCGGTGCTCGGCGGTCGACGCTCGGCGGTCACAGTGAGTCGGGGCGGCGGTGCGCGGCCGGTCGACGGGTCCGCGCCCCAGGCGACGGACCGGTCGAACAGCGTCCGATTTCGGGGCCAACCAACGGACCGTAACTTCGACCGACAGCGAGGCGGACCTGGCTACGCTGTTGGCGCGCTGGGAGACGGTGCGCAACGAGGCGCTGTCCCGCCAGCAGTCGATCGAACTCCTCGACAGGGTGGCGAAGTCATGGACCTGAACGGCGCGACCTGGCGCACCGCCAGCCGCAGCGGCAACACCGACTGCGTGGAGGTGGCCGACAACCTGCCCGGCGTGGTCGCGGTCCGTGACAGCAAGGACCGGCAGGGCCCGGTGCTCGCGTTCGCGCCGCAAACCTGGCGCTCGTTCATCCGGCAGGTCAGACAGCACTGAGCCGCTGAGCCCGGCCACCCGCCGCCGCAGACCGAGGTCGGCCAGGACCGCCGCAAACCGCGACCGGGCACGGCCGCCGCAGACCGGTGCCGGGACGTCCCCGGCACCGGACCGGCTCCGACCGAAGGCGGAGATACGTTCTCGGAGCCTCGACCCGCGATCGGACTGACCCGCCGGTGCAGTAGCGTGCCGGTCATGCTGGCCGGCCGGCAGACGCCTGAACGGGTCGTCACGGTTCCGGCAGCAGCGGTCGAGGTCTGAGCGGGGAGGCCGAGTGGCGCAGGACGAGCCGGAGCAGTCCGCAGTGGAGCAGCCGAGGTCCGACGATCCCGGCGCGAAGCGGTCCGCGACGGCACAGCCCCGGGCGGAGCAGTCTCCGCCGGGACGGCACGGGGCCGGGACGACCGGTTCCCACGACGAGCGCGACCCGGCGGCGGTGCACGGCACGACGGACCGGCCGGTGGCGGCCGGGGCCACGCCGGGAAGGTCGGCCACGCGGGCCACGCCGGAGACGTCGGCGGTGGGCCCGGCGCACGATCCGCACCCCGAGGCGGGTCGGTTCGGTACGCCGGGGCGACCGCTACGGCGCAACAGCTTCCTGGTCGGGTTCACCGGTGCGCTCGGCGTGCTGCTCGCGTACGCCGTCTATCTGGGTCTGCGCAACGCGGCCGGGATGGTCGTGCTGGTGGTCATCGCGTTGTTCCTCGCGGTGGGCCTGCACCCGGCGGTGGTCCGCCTGCGGTCGTGGGGGGTGCCGCGCGGCCTGGCCGTGGCGATCGTGGCGCTCGTCGTGGTGGCGCTGCTGAGCGGGGGCGTGCTGGCCCTGGTACCCCCGGTCCTGACCCAGTTGACCCAGTTCCTCGACCAGTTGCCGAGTTACCTGGAGTCGTTGCGCCGCAACGAGACGGTCAACGACCTGGTGGAGCGCTTCGACCTGATGCGGCGGGCGCAGGAGCTGGCCAGTGCGGACGTGGTCGGTCGGGCGCTCGGCGGCGTGCTCGGTGGGGCCCAGTTCCTCTTCGGCACGATCTTCCGGGTGCTCACCGTGCTGGTGCTGACCATCTATTTCCTGGTCTACTTCGACCGGATGCGCGACCTCGCGTACGCCCTGGTGCCGCGCTCGCGCCGGGAGCGGGTGCAACTCATCGGCGACGAGATGTTGACCAAGGTCGGCGCGTACATGGTCGGTGCGCTCTCCATCGCGGTGCTGGCCGGTGTCGCCGCCTTCGTCTTCGCGCTCGCGGTGGGCCTGCCCTATCCGTTCGCGCTGGCCGTGGTCGTGGCGATCACGGATCTCATCCCACAGATCGGCGCGACGCTCGGCGCGGTGGTCGTCAGCCTCGTCGGGTTCGCCACCGATCCGTCCGTCGGCATCGCCTGCGTGGTGTTCTTCGTGATCTATCAGCAGATCGAGAACTACCTGTTCTACCCCAAGATCATGCGCCGGTCGGTGCACGTCAACGAGGTGGCGGCGCTGGTCGCCGCGCTCCTCGGGGTGTCGCTGCTCGGCGTGATCGGCGCGCTGATCGCCATCCCGACGGTGGCCGCGATCCAGATCGTCCTACGCGAGGTGGTGATCCCCCGCCAGGACCGCCGCTGACCGGCGGGGCTCAGTCTGCGCGACGCTGTTCCGGGCCGGTGACCGGGATGTCGGCGAAGGCGGCCACCGTGCGGTCGGCGTACGCGCTGGCGTCGCCGGTCTCCATCGGTCCGTCCCAGGTCGTCGGCAGCGGCACCGACGCCGCCGGGTTGACCCGCCGGACCACCTCGTCCAGCACCGTCTCGGCGTCGCCGACCCAGAGGTGCTTCGCGCCCGGTACCCCGACCACCTCGGCCTGCGGCACTGCGGCGAACCGCTCGCGGGCCTGCTCGGGGCGGAGGTAGTCGTCGAACTCCGGCACCAACGCGGTCAGTGGTCGGCCGAACTCGGCCCAGTGCGCCAGGTCGGCCGGCTCGGAGAAGCGCAGCGGCGGAGAGAGCAGGATCGCGCCGGACACGGCCGGGTCGCCGCCGTACTTGAGCACCAGGTCGGTGCCGAACGACCAGCCCAGCAGCCAGATGTTCGGCAGCTCGTGGAACTCGGCGTACTCGATGGCGGCGGCCACGTCGTACCGCTCGCCGACGGCCGAGTCGAAGCTGCCCTCGCTGGTGCCGCGTACGCTGCTGGTGCCCCGGGTGTTGAACCGCAGCACGGCCAGGTCGGCCAGGGCCGGCAGCCGCCAGGCGGCCTTGCGGAACACGTGGCTGTCCATCATCCCGCCGTGCGTGGGCAGCGGGTGCAGGCAGACCAGGGTGGCCACCGGCTCGCGGTCGACGGGGCGGGCCAGCTCACCGACCAGCCGCAGACCGTCGGCGGTGTGCAGCTCGATGTCCTCCCGGCGGCCGGGCAGGATCGACGACGCGCGAATGGGTGCACTCACCCCTCCATCCTCCCGTCCCACCGTCGTGCTTGCGCGGGCAGGTGACAAAGATCGCCGGAAGGCGGGTACGGATGCCGGACGCCTCAGCGTCTCGGCGCCCGGGCGTCTTCGGCGTCCCAGCGACGGGCGGGGCGGCGCTCGGGCGTCTTGGCGCTCGGGCGTCTTGGCGCTCGGGCGGGCGGCGTTCAGCCGTAGCGGGGGGCGCCGCGACCCCGCTGGACGCCCGGTGCCCGCCGGTCCCGGGCGCGCCAGCAGCCGGTGTGCCAGTGCCGCCGGTCGGTCAGGTCGCCCCGGTCGTCGGCCGGCCAGGCGACCAGGTGCGCCACGCCGGGCCGGATCTCCTGGTCGCAGCCGGGGCAGCGGTACGTCTTGGTGGACCCGCCGCCGCTTATCGCGCGTACCTGCCAGTCGCCGTCCCGCCACTGCTGCACCGAGGCGACCCCGTGCCGGGCACGATCGGCGTCCAGACGCGTGTCGTCGTCACGGCGGGGACGGTTGCGACGAGGGCTCACGTCACCCAGCGTAAAGGCCGTGGGCACGGCGCTTCTCGTCGCCCGGCGGGGGTTGCGTGTAAGGAGGGGACCCTTCCTATACCGCAGGCGTTAGTAAGGTGCCCTTCCTTACATCGAGCGGAAGCCGCGTCCGGTGCGGTCGCCGAGGTGACCGGCGGTCACCAACTGCTCCAGCAGTGGGGCCGGGGCGAAGCCAGGGTCGCGCAGTTCCCCGTACAACCGCCGCTGCACGGCCAGCGCCACGTCCAGGCCGATCGCGTCGAGCAGGGCGAACGGGCCGGTCGGGTAGCCACAGCCGAGCCTCATCGCGTGGTCGACGTCGTCGGTGCCGGCGTAGCCGGCCTCCAGCATCCGCACCGCGTCGTTGAGGTACGGGAACAACAGCGCGTTGACGACGAAACCGGCCCGGTCGTCGCAGACCACCCCGGTCCGTCCCAGGGTGGCGCAGACGGCCCGCGCCGTGTCGACGACCGCCGCCGAGGTCCGGATCGTCCGGACGATCTCCACCACCGGGGTCTCCGCGCCCGGGTGGACGAAGTGCAGGCCCACCACCTCGTCCGGACGCCCGGTCGCCATCGCCAGGTCGATCACCGGCAGCACGGAGGTGGTGGTGGCCAGCACGGCGCCCGGCTTGCAGATCGCGTCCAACTCGGCGAGCAGCGCCGTCTTGGTGTCGAGGTCGTCGGCCACCGCCTCGACCACCAGGTCGGCGTCGGCCAGCTCGGTGCGAGCCGTCGACCAGGTGATCCGGCCGAGGGCGGCGTCGCGGTCGGCTGCACCGAGCCGGTCCTGGGCCGCCTTCTCGTCCAGTAGGCGCCGCACCGCCGCGCCGGCCGTCGCCGGGTCCCCGGATTCGGCGTCGACCGCGACGACCTGGTATCCGGCGGCGGCGAACACCGCGACGAGCCGGTGCGCTGACGCGCCTGCTCCGACCACGCCGACGGTGCGTACCGGGTCGACCGGCTGCGCCGCCGGGGCCGGCGTCCGCGCGTCGGGTACGACGGTGCCGGAGCCGGGCCGCTCATAGGTGTAGAAGCCCCGGCCGGACTTCCGTCCGAGCAGACCGGCGGTCACCATCTGCCGCAGCAGTGGCGCCGGGCTGTGGCGGCGGTCCCGACCACCCCGGCGGTACATGGTGTCCAGGACCTCGTACGACGTGTCCAGCCCGATCAGGTCCATCAGGGCCAGCGGGCCCATCGGCAGTCCGCCGCCGAGCTTCATCGCGGCGTCGACGTCCTCGCGGGTGGCGTACCGGGCCTCGACCATCGTGACGGCGTGGTTGAGGTAGCCGAAGAGCAGCGCGTTGGCGACGAACCCGGCGCGGTCGCCGATGGTGACGTCGACCTTGCCGAGCCGCGCGCAGAGCGCCTCCACGTCGGCCACCACGTCGTCGGCGGTGACGACCGTACGCACGACCTCGACCAGCTTCATCACCGGTGCCGGATTGAAGAAGTGGATACCGATCACCTGTTCGGGCCGGTCGGTGGCGACGGCGATCTCGGTGACGCTCAGCGAGGAGGTGTTGGTGGCGAGGACGGCTCCGGGCTTGCAGATCCGGTCCAGGTCGGCGAAGAGTCGTCGCTTCAGGTCGAGTCGCTCGGGCACCGCCTCGATCACCAGGTCGACCGCGTCCAGCGCGTCCAGCCCGACGGCGAAGGTGACCCGCCCGAGCAACGCGTCCCGGTCGACGGCGGCGAGCCGACCCTTGGCCACCGCCCGGTCCGTCGAGCCGGTCAGCGTGGCCCGACCCCGCTCCAGGGCGTCCCCAGTGATCTCGACGGCCACCACGTCGACACCGTTGCGGGCGAAGACCTCGACGATGCCGGCACCCATGGTGCCCAGACCCACCACACCCACGCTGGTGAACTCGCGCGCCACGCCCGTCCTCCCCTTGTCCGCGTTACCGGCGACCGGACGTTAACGGTCGCTCAGGTCATGCGCGCGAGTCTGCCACGTGGCGTGGGCCTGTCCAGACGCGGTGGGGTTTGTCACCGCGTCCGGGAAGAGGTCAGGAACCGCCGGTGATGGCGGCCGTGGAGGGTGCCGCCGGCAGTGGCAGGGTCGGCCGCCGTTCCTGGCGCGGCACCCCGAAGCTGAATCCCACCGGATCGGTGCGGGCCAACCCGGGATCGAAGAAGCGCAGGTCGGTACGACCGATCCGGATCACGTCGCCGTCGCTGAGCCGGGTCAGCTCGGTGATCCGGCGTTCGTTCACCCAGGTGCCGTTGGTCGAGCCGAGGTCCACCAGGGACACTCCCTCACCGGCCAGCCAGATCTCGGCGTGCCGACGACTCAGATGCGGGTCGTGCACGACGATGTCGACCGCCGGGTCCCGTCCGATCACCTGCGGCTGGCGACGTAGCCGGAATCCGAGCCCGCGCATGGGCCCGGCGGCCACTGTCAGCAGCGGCATCAGTTGCGGATATTCCTCCATGGACAGTCGGACCTCCACCCCGCGCGGCCACCCCCCGCGTCAGCCTGCCACCACCGGGCGGCCACCTTCACCACCCAGCCAGTCACCACCGAGTAACCGGCCGGACACCTTCCGTTCGGCCCTTTCGGTGGACAGGGCGCCGGCCGCCCGGCGGAAACTGCTGCTCAGTCCGATTCAACCATCCGCCGCCCAGCCGGTTCAGCACCGCACCACTCCCCTACCTGTGAGTAATATTCGGGTCTAGACTTCCGCCATGACGGCTCAGCACCGCCCCGGAACCCCCGTGATCGAGGGCGACCTCCTGATCTCGACCAATCCGGCCACCGGTGACGAGGCGGGCCGCGTACCGGTCGCCACCACGGTCGACGTCGAGCGCGCCGTCTCGACCGCCCGGACCGCCGGCCTGTGGTGGGCCGGACTCGGCTTCGACGGGCGGCGGGAGCGGCTGCTGCGCTGGCGGCGACTGCTCGCGCAGCGGATGGAGACGTTGGCGGAGCTGGTCCACGCCGAGGGCGGCAAGCCGGTCGCCGACGCGCTGGTGGAGATCGTGTCCGCCGTCGAGCACGTCGACTGGGCCGCGAACAACGCCCGCCGGGTGCTCGGCGCCCGCCGGGTCCGCTCCCGGCTCATCCTGGCCGAGTTCTCGGCCCACCTGGAGTACCAGCCCTACGGGGTGGTCGGGGTGATCGGGCCGTGGAACTATCCGGTCTTCACCCCCATCGGCTCCGCCGCGTACGCGCTGGCCGCCGGCAACGCGGTGATCCTCAAGCCGAGCGAGTACACCCCGGTCGTCGGCCAGTGGCTGGTCGACACGTTCACCGAGGTGGTGCCCGAGCAGCCGGTGTTCGGCGCGGTGTACGGCCTCGGTGACGTGGGCGCGGCACTGTGCCGGTCCGGGGTCGACAAGCTCGCCTTCACCGGCTCCACGGCGACCGCGAAAAAGGTGATGGCGGCCTGCGCTGAGTCGCTGACCCCGGTGCTGCTGGAGGCCGGCGGCAAGGACGCGATGATCGTCGACACCGACGCCGACCTGGACGCCGCCGCCGAGGCCGCCGTCTGGGGTGCGATGACCAACGCCGGCCAGACCTGCATCGGCATCGAGCGGGTCTACGCGGTGGAGCCGGTCTTCGACGCGTTCCTCGACAAGGTGGTCGAGCGCGCGGGTCGCCTGACCGTGGGCCCGGACGACGCCGACGTCGGCCCGATCACCATGCCCAGCCAGCTCGACGTGATCCGGCGGCACATCGACGACGCGCTGACCCGGGGCGGGCGTGCCGCCCTCGGCGGCCGGGACGCGGTACGGCCGCCGTACGCGTACCCGACCGTGCTGGTGGACGTGCCGGAGGACTCCGCCGCCGTACGCGAGGAGACGTTCGGGCCGACGCTGACCGTCAACCGGGTACGGGACGCGGACGAGGCGCTCGCGCGGGCCAACGCCCTGCCCTACGGCCTGGGTGGCTCGGTCTTCGGGCGGCGTCGGGCGGTGGCGATCGCCCGTCGGCTGCGCTCCGGCATGGCGTCGATCAACTCGGCGCTCACCTTCGCCGGGATGTCCACCCTCCCGTTCGGCGGGGTCGGCGAGTCGGGGTTCGGCCGCATCCACGGCGAGGACGGGCTGCGCGAGTTCGGACGGGCCAAGGCGGTGACCCGCCGCCGGGGCCGGACGCTGCTGCCCTCGACCACGTTCGACCGCACCCCCGCTGACGTGGCCCGACTCGTCAAAGCGGTCAAGATGCTCTACGGCAGGTGAACGCAGGGTCCGGAACCCGCCGCTGTCGGAAGACCGATCATCGTCGGCTTCGATACGGGACAGAGGTTTAGCGTCGGTAGCCGCGACGGTACATTCCGTTAAATGCGCCCCCATCGATTGCGTTTCCATCTCGTGGACAAGGACGGCTCATGGGCCGCGCGGCAACGCCAACGCCGCGCCGAATGGCTGCTCCGGACGTTCCCCCGACTGTCCGAGATGCACGTGATCGACCTTGGTGGACGCCTCGGCACCTGGACCCGGGCGGCGGTCCGACCGGCCCGCGTACACGTGGTCAATCTGGAGCGCCCCGCCGTGGACATGCCCGAGTGGGCCGAGGTCGACCAGGCCGACGCCTGCGACCTGCCGGCCCACCTCACCGCGCGCCGCTACGACCTGGTCTTCTCCAACTCGGTGCTGGAACACGTGGGTGGGCACGAGCGCCGGCTGCGGTTCGCCGAGGCGGTGCACACGCTGGCCGAGCGGCACTGGGTGCAGACGCCGTACCGCTACTTCCCGATCGAGCCGCACTGGATCGCCCCGGGCATGCAGTTCCTGCCGGTACGCCTGCGCACCGCGGTCGCCCGGCGGTGGCCGCTCGGGCACAAGGCCACCCACACCCACGACGCGGCCATCCACCAGGTGCTCTGGACCGAGTTGCTGGACCGGTCCCAGATGCGGCACTACTTCCCGCAGTCCCGCATCCTGGTGGAGCGGGTCGGCGGCCTGCCCAAGTCGCTGATCGCGGTCCGCACCACGATCCCCCGCCAACGCACCGTCTGACCGCGCTCAGGGCCGCCGGACCGGCGGCGGCTGGGAGTTCCGGGCCGACCGTCAGAAGAGGGTCAGCTCGTCGCGCTCGATGCCGCGCAGCCGGTCGTAGTCGACCACCACGCACCGGATGCCGCGATCCCGGGCGAGCACCCGGGCCTGCGGCTTGATCTCCTGCGCCGCGAAGACGCCGGCCACCGGGGCGAGCAGCGGATCACGGTTGAGCAGTTCGAGGTAGCGGGTGAGCTGCTCGACGCCGTCGATCTCGCCCCGGCGCTTCACCTCGACCGCGACCGTGCCCTGCTCGGCGTCGCGGCAGAGCAGGTCGACCGGTCCAATGGCGGTCATGTACTCGCGGCGGACCAGCGTGTAGCCCTCGCCCAGCGTCTCCGGGTTGGCGGCCAGCAGCTCCTGCAGGTGCGCCTCCACCCCGTCCTTGCGCAGCCCCGGGTCGACACCGAGTTCGTACGAGGTGTCCTGGAAGATCTCCTCCAGGGTGATCCGCAGCTCCTCGCCGGCCTTGTTGACCACCCGCCACACCCCGGGCGCCTCCTCCAGCCGACAGGGCGGGCTCATCCAGTTCAACGGCTTGTAGGCCCGGTCGTCGGCGTGGATCGACACCGACCCGTCCGCCTTCACCATCAGCAGCCGGGTGGCCGGCGGCAGGTGGGCCGAGAGGCGTCCGACATAGTCCACCGAGCATTTCGCAATCACCAACCGCACCCGACGAGGGTAGCGGAGACGCCGGGCATCGCCGCCGAGCGGCACTGGCGCGCCGGTGCCATGCTGAGATGGTGCTCGAAGTTCTGACCGGTACCGGCCTCGCCGCCTCGGCGGGGCTCAACGCCTACATCCCACTGCTGCTGATGGGCGGGCTGGCCCGTTTCACCAGCGTCATCGACCTGCCCGGCGGCTGGCAGTGGCTCGGCAACGACTGGGTGCTCGGCATCCTCGCCGTGCTGCTCGTCGTCGAGGTCGTCGCGGACAAGGTCCCGGTGGTGGACCACGTCAACGACGTGGTGCAGACGGTGGTCCGCCCGACCGCCGGCGGGCTGGCCTTCGGTGCCGGCTCCGGCTCGGAGACGGTGACGGTCAGCAACCCGGACAGCTTCTTCGCCGAGGGCGGCCAGTGGCTGCCGGTCGTCGTCGGGGTGTTGATCGCGCTCGGCGTACACCTGCTCAAGTCCGCCGCACGGCCGGTCATCAACGCGACCACGGCCGGTTTCGGCGCTCCGGTGGCGAGCACCGCCGAGGACGCGACCAGCGTGGTGATGTCCCTGGTGGCGATCGTGCTGCCGGTGCTGGTGCTGGTGTTCCTGGTCGCGTTCGCCTGCTACCTACCCTGGTTCCTGCGCCGACGCGCGGACCGACGCCGGGAGCGTCAGGCCGCCCGGGACGCGGGCTTCCGGGTCTGATCCTGAGGTACGCAGGGCCGACCGGTTGCGTAGTGGATCTACGCTGCCCCGCATGACGTACCACCCGACTCCGGTCCCGCCCCGCAACAACCGCCCGCTGCGGATCGTGCTCGTCGTGGTGGGGGTGGTCGTCGCCCTCTGCTGCCTGGGCGGTGCGGTCGGCGGCTGGTTCCTCTACCAGACCGTGCAGGACGCGGTCGGCCCGGCCCGCAGCGCCACCGGCGAGTATCTGGACGCCCTCCGGGACGGTGACCACCAGCGCGCCTACGAGCGTCTCTGCCAGCGGCAACGCGACCAGGTCACGGCGGACGAGTTCGCCCTGCAACGGCAGACGATGCCGACACTGGTGGAGTACGACATCACCGGGATGCGGGTCTCCACCAACAACGGCCGGACCACCGGCGCCGCATCGGTTCGCCTGGAGACCGCCAACGGCGAGACGAACGAGTCGATCAGCCTGGTCCGCGAGGACGGCGAGTGGCGCGTCTGCCCCTGACTACCGGTGAACCGGTCCTGACGAGCCCTCCGAAAGCCTAAAATTAGGGCAAATTCCACGGAGGAGGTTGGGTCATGACCGCAGCGATGGAGATGCCCCGGGTCCAGGAGTGCGTGGTGTCCGCCTGCGCGTACAACCACACCGGCGACTGCAACGCCTTCGCCATCACGATCGGCAGCATGGACCACGCGCACTGCCACACGTTCATCGAGATGCCGGCCGTCCGCGCCGGCATCGACGGCCAGGTGGCCCAGGTGGGCGCCTGCCAGCGGGCCGACTGTCGACACAACGAGCAGTTGGAGTGCCAGGCCCCGTCGATCAAGGTCGGCCCGGACGCCGACATGGCCGACTGCATGACGTACAGCCACCGCTGATCCACCGCCCGGGGCGGCGTCCGCCGGACGTACCGACCCGGGATTGTGCAGAAACGCACAGCGCGACGACGGTGACGCCCGGGTCCGACAGGTCCGTGACGGGGAGGAACCACCACCCCCGGTGCGGACGGCGGACCCGGGCTCACCGCACACTTGACGGCATGAGTGACGACGTCGCGATCCACGTCAGGGGCCTGCGCAAGGCGTACGGCGACAACGTCGCCGTGGCCGATCTGGACCTCGACGTCCACCGGGGCGAGGTGTTCGCCCTCCTCGGGCCGAACGGCGCGGGCAAGACCACCACCGTGGAGATCCTGGAGGGCTACCGGCAGCGCGACGCCGGTGAGGTCCGGGTGCTGGGCACCGACCCCTCCTCGGCGAACGGCTCCCGGGCGGGCGGTCCCCGCGCACCGGGTCGCTCGCTCCGCGACTGGCGGGGCCGGGTCGGCATCGTGCTCCAGGGCACCGGCGAGTTCGACGAACTGACCGTGGCCGAGGTGGTGCACCACTTCGCCGGCTTCTACCCCCACGGTGACGACCCGGACAAGGTGATCGCGCGGGTCGGACTCATCTCCAAGGCCGGTGCCCGCACGCACACCCTCTCCGGCGGGCAGAAGCGCCGCCTGGACGTGGCGCTGGGCATCATCGGCCGCCCCGAACTGCTCTTCCTCGACGAGCCGACCACCGGATTCGACCCGGAGGCCCGCCGCGAGTTCTGGGAGCTGATCCGGGACCTCTCCGCGGCCGGCACCACCATCGTGCTCACCACGCACTACCTGGACGAGGCCGAGGCGCTCGCCGACCGGGTGGGCGTCATCGCCGGTGGCCGGCTGGTCGAGGTCGCCGTACCCGCCGAGTTGGGCAACCGCCAGGAGGCCCTGGCGACGGTCTCCTGGCGTACGCCGGAGGGCACGTCGGAGAGCGCGCAGAGCGCGACGCCGACGGCGCTGGTGACCGAGTTGGCCGCGCGGTTCGGTGGCGAGGTGCCCGGCCTGACCGTCACCCGGCCCACGCTGGAGGACATCTACCTGCGGATGATCGGACACTGATGACCACCACCACCAGACCGGACGCCCCGGTCGCCGCCCCCGCCGCCCGCCGTCTCGGCCCCACCGCGCTCGCCCTGCGCCAGGGCCGCATGGAGATCCGGCAGTTCCTACGCAGCCGGGAGTCCGTCGTCTTCACGCTGGGCTTCCCGATCATCATGGTGCTGATCTTCGCCTCGATCTTCGACGGCGACCTCGGCGAGGGCGTCAGCTACACGCAGTACTTCATCACCGGCATGATCGCCACCGGCCTGATGACGGTCAGCTTCCAGAACCTGGGCATCTGGATCCCGATCGAGCGGGACCGGGGGGTGCTCAAGCGCTACCGGGGCACGCCGATGCCGAAGTGGGTCTGGTTCGCCGGCAAGGTGATCATGGTGCTGGTGACCGGCGTGGTGATGACCGCCCTGCTGCTCACCGTCTCGGTGCTGCTGTTCGACCTGAACCTGCCGAGCACCGCGACGGCCTGGGTCACCTTCGGCTGGGTCAGCGCGCTGGGCATCACCGCCTGCACCCTCTGCGGCATCGCGATCTCGTCGCTGGCCCGTACCGCGCGCAGCGGCTCGGCCGTGGTCACCCCGGTCGCGCTGGTGCTCCAGTTCATCTCCGGGGTGTTCTTCGTCTTCACCAACCTGCCGACGTGGATGCAGCAGGTGGCGGCCCTCTTCCCGCTCAAGTGGATGTGCCAGGGACTGCGGGCGGTCTTCCTGCCGGAGAGCTTCGGCGCCAACGAGCCCGGCGGTTCGTTCGAGCTGACCCGGGTCGCGCTGGTGCTGGGCGCCTGGTGCGTGATCGGCCTGGTCCTCTGCCTGACCACCTTCCGCTGGACCACCCGCCGCGACGGCTGAGGTGCAAGGAAGGGCACCTTGTTAACGCCTGCGGTAGAGCAGGGGTCCCCTGCTAACAGCCCGGCAGCCCTCGACGAGCAGCGCCGTTAAGAGGGGTCCCCTGCTACGCACGAGGCGTTAGCAGGGGACCCCTCCTTTCATCCGGTCAGTACGAGTAGAAGCCCTGGCCGGTCTTGCGGCCCAGGTCACCGGCGGTGGCCATGCGCTGGAGCAGCTCCGGCGGGAAGAACTTCTCGTCACCGGTGTCGGTGTAGATGTTGCGGGTCGCGTTGAGCAGCACGTCGACGCCGGTCAGGTCGACGGTGGCGAGCGGCCCCATGGCGTGCCCGAAGCCGAGTTTGCAGGCGGTGTCGAGGTCCTCGGCGGAGATCACGCCGGTCTCCACCAGCCGGACCGCCTCCATCGCCAGCGCGGTGATCAGCCGGGTGGTGACGAAGCCGGCGATGTCCCGGTTGACCACCACCACGGTCTTGCCGATCTCCTCGGCGAACGACTTCGCCGTGTCGAGCGTGACGTCGCTGGTCTTGTAGCCCCGGATCAGTTCGCAGAGCTTCATCATCGGCACCGGCGAGAAGAAGTGGGTGCCGACGACCGCCTCGGGCCGCTCGGTGACCGCCGCGATCTGGGTGACCGGGATGGCGGAGGTGTTGGTGGCCAGCACCGCGTCGGACTTGCAGATCTTGTCCAGCGCGCGGAACACCTCGTGCTTGATCTCCAGCCGCTCGAAGACCGCCTCGACCACGATGTCCGCGTCGGCCGCCGCCTCCAGTTCGGTGGTGGCCGTGATCCGCCCCAGCGCCGCCTCGGCGTCGGCAGCGGAGATCCTGCCCTTCTCCGCGAACTTCCCCAGCGACGTACGGATGCCGTCCAGACCACGCCGGGTGGCCGCATCGTCCAGGTCCCGCAGCACCACCTGCCAGCCCGCCTGTGCCGCAACCTGTGCGATGCCGGAGCCCATCAGCCCGGCGCCCACGACCGCGAGTCGACCCGCCATCTGTCCCTCCCTCGCTGCGATTTCGAGTGTCTGCCTGCACCCTAGTCGGCAAGACTGAACGACGGCTAAGGAGGGAGAGCCGCCGCTCAGATGGTCAGTTCGGGTTCCTCCGGTGCGGTGGCGCGCTCCACCTCGATGCCGAGCGCCCGCAGGTCGGCCACGAAGTCGGGATACCCCCGGTCGACGTGGTGCACATGCGACACCTCGGTCACCCCGTCGGCGCAGAGCCCGGCGATGATCAGTCCGGCGCCGGCCCGGATGTCGGTGGCGCGGACCGGCGCGCCGGAGAGGCGGTCGCGCCCGCGTACCACCGCGTGGTGCCCGTCGGTCTTGATGTCCGCGCCGAGCCGCATCATCTCGTTGGCGAACATGAACCGGCCGTCGAAGATGTTCTCGGTGATCAGGGACGCGCCCTCGCTGAGCGCGGCGAGTCCGATCGCCATCGGCAGCAGGTCGGTGGCGAAGCCCGGGTAGGGCAGCGTCACCACGTCCACCGCCCGGGGCCGGTCGTCCATGCGTACCCGGAAGGCGTCCGGCCGCGTCTCCACCAGGCCGCCGGCCGCGACCACCTTGTCCAGCGCGACCTCCAGGAAGGCCGGGTCGAGACCGGTCACGGTCACGTCGCCGCGGGTCATCGCCGCGCCGAAGGCCCAGGTCCCGGCGACGATCCGGTCGCCCACCGTGGCGTGCCGGACCGGCTGCAACCGGGGTACGCCGACGATGGTGATCGTGGAGGTCCCCTCCCCCTCGATCAGCGCGCCCATCCGTTGGAGCATGGTGCAGATGTCCACGATCTCCGGCTCGCGGGCGGCGTTCTCGATCACGGTGGTGCCCTCGGCCAGCACCGCCGCCATGACCAGGTTCTCGGTCGCGCCGACGCTCGGGAAGTCCAGCGTGATCTCCGCGCCCCGCAGGCCGTCCGGCGCGGCGGCGATCACGAAGCCGTGTTCGCCGGAGATGTCGGCGCCCATCCGGGTCAGCCCGGAGATGTGCATGTCCAGGCCGCGCGAGCCGATCGCGTCACCGCCCGGGTGGGCCACCCGGACGTAGCCGCGCCGGGCCAGCAGCGGCCCGAGTACGCAGATCGAGGCCCGCAGCCGACGGACCAGGTCGTAGTCGGCCTCGACGCCCGGCTGCTCCGGCACGTTGATGGTGACCGAACGGGACCGGGCCACCCCGCCGACGGCGACCATCGGGTCCACCGGCTCGTCGGCGTCGAAGCGCACGCCGCAGCCGAGACGGCGCAGCACCTCGCCCATGATGGCGATGTCGGTGATCCGGGGCACGTTGGTGATCACCGTCCGGCCGGGCGCCAGCAGCGCGGCGGCCATCAGCTTCAACGCGGAGTTCTTCGCGCCGACCACGTGCACGGTGCCGGCGAGCCGGGCGCCGCCGCGTACCCGGATGACGTCGACGTCGGCGACCGCCGCGTCGCCCGCGTCACCCGGGCCGACCCCGCTGGACCAGCCCGTACCGGCCGTCGGCCGGGTCGGGATCGTCAGGTCCGGTATCCGTAGGCTGTGCGTCATGGCCGTCCACCTCACGCGCATCTACACCAAGGCCGGCGACGCCGGCATGACCAGGCTGAGCAACAACGAGCAGGTGCCGAAGAACGATCCACGGATCGCCGCGTACGCCGACGTGGACGAGTGCAACGCCACGATCGGCGTCGCGCTCGCTCTGGGCGGGCTCGACGACGGATTGCGAGCGGTGCTGGGGTCGATCCAGAACGACCTGTTCGACGTGGGAGCGGACCTGTCCACCCCGGTCGAACCGGACCCGAAGTACCCGCCGCTGCGGGTGACCGAGGAGTACGTCGAGCGCCTCGAAGGGTGGTGCGACGAATACAACGCGCGCCTGAGCAAGCTCGACTCCTTCATCCTCCCCGGCGGTACCGCGGGTGCGGCACTGCTGCACGCGGCGCGGACCGTCGCCCGGCGCGCCGAGCGGTCGGCATGGGCCCTCGTCGCACACGACCCCGACCGGACCAGCCATCTCCCGGCAAAGTATCTCAACCGGTTGTCGGATCTACTCTTTATTCTGGCAAGAACGGCAAATCCGGACGGAGACGTGCTATGGGTTCCGGGCGGAGGTCGGTGACGCTCGGAGCACTGCACCACGTGGAGGTCTGGGTACCCGACCTGGGCGTCTCGATGCGCGGTTGGGGCTGGCTCCTCGGCCAGTTGGGCTGGACCCCTTTCCAGGAGTGGCCGGCCGGTCGGTCCTGGCGGCTCGGCCCGACGTACCTGGTGCTGGAGGAGTCCCCCGCCCTCTCCGGGCAGCGGCACGACCGTCTCGCGCCCGGCCTGAACCACCTGGCCTTCCACGCCGGTCCGCCGGCCGCCGTCGACCGCCTGGTCGCCACGGCCCCCGAGTACGGCTGGACGCTGCTGTTTCCCGACCGCCACCCGTACGCCGGCGGCCCCGACACGTACGCCGCCTACCTGACCGACGGGCAGGGGTACGAGGTGGAGCTGGTCGCCGCCACCCCGTGACCCCCGCCCTGTCGACCGGGACGGGCTGCCGCTCAGCCGGCGACGTTACGGAAGACCGGGTAGTACCCGCCGGACTGGCCGGCCGCCGTCGGGTGGTAGGAGATGCCGATGTTGGCGAAGTTCAGCGCGTGCAGCCACTTCTCCCCGTAGCTGCACAGTTGGTGGCCGACGAACTGGGAGCGGACGTCGGCGAACGCGAAGCCGGCGGCCAGGGCGGCGGTGCGGATGATGTCGTTCACCAGGTTGATGCCCTCGTTGATCTTCGTTCGGGAGGTCGCGCTGAGTCCCGCGCAGATCGTGCCGAGTTGATAGAAGACCGGGTAGCCGGTGACCACCACCCGGGCCGACGGCGCCCGGCTCTTGATCCCGTCGTAGACGGCGCGGAGCAGCCTCGGCAGGTCGGCCCGCGCCTTGGCCTGTGCCGCGTCGACCGCGGCGACGCACTCCGTGGTGCCCTGGAGCACGCAGGTGGTCATGATGGTGCCGAACCCGACGTCGTTGCCGCCGACGGTCACGCTGACCAGCGTGGTCCGGCTGGCCAGGGCCGAGAGCTGGGTGTTGACCACGCTGGTGGTGGTGGCGCCCGAGCAGGCGACCGAGCGGTAGGACGCGGGGGCGACGCGGGCCGCGTAGAGCGCCGGGTAGGCGGCGGTGCTGCGCTGGCACGAGCCGCTCTCGGAGGTGTAGCTGCCGGCGCCCACTCCGGAGGCGTACGAGTCGCCGAGGGCCACGTAGTGGTCGCTCGGTGCCGCCTGGGCGGGGGCGGCGGTCAGGCTGAGGGTGGTGGCGAGGGCGACGACCATGCTCGTGGCAAGCGTCGCCAGACGGGTTCTCCGCACGTCGTACTCCGGGGGTAGCAGGGGGACGTTCGGAGATTGATATCACTGGATATCGATGATGGGAAGATCCCTAAGCGGTCGTACCGGGCACCGGGCCGAGATCTGGCACAGATGTGCCACCACCGCACGGGCACGGTGGTGGCACTGAAACGTCGGCGCGGAAACCGGTCAGACGGGCGGAGGCGACACACCGGGACACGGTCGGACCCGGCACGCACGGGGTGCGCGCCGACGATGCACGGGGTGGATCAGGCCGCGGGCCAGTCCTGCGACGAGGCCAGACGCGGCGAGGCCGCCCCCGGGGGGGCGGCCTCGAGCCAGGAGAGGAATCCGGTGACGGTGGATCGCGCCATGGCGATCTCGACCGGAGCATGTCCGCAGTTACACCGGAGAATGATCCAGTCCGACGGCATGGACATTCGTTCCTGCCCCTCGGGCAGCCGTCGTCGTTCCACGGTCAGGCCCTCGCGGGACAGCACCCGCTTGGGGCGTACGGCGAAACTCACCAGCCGGTACCAGCGGAGCTCGTCACCCGCGAAGCGGCCGAAGCCGGGCGCCCAACCACGGCCGTCGAGCATGGTGGAGGTCCGGACACTGAGCCGGATGATCCCTCCGCTGCGGGTGACCAGCGCCCGCCGGACGAAGAGGACCAGGATCGCGCCGAGGATCACGGCGACGCCGATTCCGATCCCTTCGACGATCTCCATCGGCGGGTCGGCTCAGTTGCCCTGGGCGGCGGAGGCCGGGGTCGCGGTCTCGGCGAGTACGGTCACGCCCCGCTCGTTCACCGAGAGGAAGCCACCGGCCACCTCGTAGACGACCTGCTCGCCGCCGGGCAGCTTGATGCGCACCTGGCCGGAGTCGGCGAGCTGGCCGAGCAGGGGCGCGTGCCCCGGCAGAACACCCAGCTCCCCCTCGGTGGTGCGGGCCATGACCATCTCGGCCTCGCCCGACCAGACCTTCTCCTCGACGGCCACGAGCTGGACCTTAAGGTGCTGTGCCACGCTGTCTCCTTGCTGAGGCGGCGGATTGGGGCAAGTCTAGTCGCGCCTCTGACCTGTGCTTCATGCGGGTGCCGGGAGCCACGCCCCCGATCAGCCCTTGTTGACGAACTTGGGGTGTTCGAGCAGGAACGGGTCGAGCAGTTCCCGCTCCAGTGCGACGAAGAAGTCGTCCACCTCGGGCTCGAACCGTTCACCGAGGTACTTGCCGTTCTCCATGATCCCGCCACCCGGCAGCTTGATCATCTGGATGTTGCCGGGCCGGATGTCCTTGAGCGCGAGACCGAAGTCGATCACGCTGTGCCCACGGCCACTGAAGATCAGCGACTCGCCGGCCGCCCGCAGCACCCGGTCCAACTTCACCGGGTTGGTCACCACGTCGGCGCTGAGCGCCTGACCGGCCATCGCCTTGACGAACTGCTGCTGGTGCCGCTGCCGGCCGTAGTCGCCGTCCGGCACGCCGTTCTCCGGGTAGCGCTGGCGGACGTAGTCCAGCGCCTGCCACCCCTGGAGGTGCTGCTTGCCCTTCGGGTAGATCGCCTGCGGCCCGATGTAGCCTCCACCGCCGGGCCGACCCTCACGGTGCTTGCCGTCCGGCTGGCGGTGCCGGGAGCGGACCTCCCGCTCGATGTTCATCGTGACGCCGCCCATCGCGTCGACGATCTTCTGGAAGCCGGAGAAGTTGATGATCGCACCGGCGTCGAAGCGCTCGATCCCGGTGACCTTCTGCGCGGTGAGGGCGAGCAGCTCGAAGCCGCGTGCGGCGTCCGGCTTCCCGTCCGGCACCCGGCTGCCGAAGGACATCGCCGCGTTCAGCTTGGTGGTGCTGCCGTTGAAGTTCGCCTTGGAGAACGCGGGGATCTCGACGTAGAGGTCCCGGGGCAGGGAGAAGAGGTACGCCCGGTCCATCTCCTTCGGCACGTGCAGGATCATGATGGCGTCGCTCAGCGGCGGCCGGTCGTCACGGACCGGATCGATGCCGACCAGCAGGATGTTCAGCGGGCCCTCGATGTCGCTCTTGGCCTCGCCCGCCGCCTGGTCACCGAAGAGGTCGGCCTTGCCGATCGCCCCCTCGTAGCGGGCCATCAGTGCCTCGGCACCCACCAGCGACGTGCCGCTGACCATCATCAGCACCACACCGAAGATGGTGCAGAGCTTCGCCCACAGCGGTACGCCCTGCCAGATCGACTTCTTCTTGCCACCACGCGTGCCGCGCGTACCGCCCCTGCCGGCCTTACCCACAAGCATCTCCGTTCGTCGCGCCCCCGGGAGGGTACGGGTACGCGTAGCCGAAAGGTTTAAGTCGTTCGCCGCTCATCCGCGCCTGAGCTGCACTAGACGGTATCTCGGGCCCGGCGTGATCGCCGAGCACGCCGAACCGGGCAGCGAGGATGGTACGTCCCGCAGATGAACGAAAGGCCGTCCCGGGGTGAACCGGGACGGCCTTTCTTCGTTCGATCCGAAGGGTCAGCCCTTCATCAGCTCGGCGGCCTTCTTCTCCAGGTCGTCGAGCCCACCGCACATGAAGAACGCCTGCTCGGGGAAGTGGTCGTACTCGCCCTCGCTGATCTTCCGGAACGCCTCGATGGTCTCCTTGATCGGAACCGTCGAGCCCGGCACACCGGTGAACTGCTCCGCCGCGTAGGTGTTCTGCGACAGGAAGCGCTCGATCCGACGGGCCCGCTGGACCGTGATCTTGTCTTCCTCGGAGAGTTCCTCGATACCGAGGATGGCGATGATGTCCTGCAGGTCCTTGTAGCGCTGGAGGATCCGCTTGACCTCACTGGCCACCTGGAAGTGCTCCTGGCCGACGAACTCCGGGGCGAGGATCCGCGACGAGGACGCCAGCGGGTCGACCGCCGGGTAGATGCCCTTGTCGGAGATGGACCGCTCCAGGTTGGTGGTGGCGTCCAGGTGGGCGAAGGTGGTGGCCGGAGCGGGGTCGGTGTAGTCGTCCGCCGGCACGTAGATCGCCTGCATCGAGGTGATGGCCTGGCCCTTGACGGACGTGATCCGCTCCTGGAGCTCGCCCATCTCGTCGGCCAGGGTCGGCTGGTAACCCACCGCGCTGGGCATCCGGCCCAGCAGGGTGGAGACCTCGGAACCGGCCTGGGTGAAGCGGAAGATGTTGTCGATGAAGAGCAGCACCTCCTGCTTCTGCACGTCACGGAAGTACTCCGCCATGGTCAGCGCGGAGAGCGCGACGCGCAGCCGGGTGCCCGGCGGCTCGTCCATCTGGCCGTAGACCAGCGCGGTCTTGTCGATGACGCCGGACTCGGTCATCTCGTGGATGAGGTCGTTGCCCTCACGGGTCCGCTCACCCACACCGGCGAAGACGGAGGTACCACCGAAGTTCCGGGCGACCCGGGTGATCATCTCCTGGATGAGCACCGTCTTGCCCACGCCGGCACCGCCGAACAGGCCGATCTTGCCGCCCTTGACGTACGGGGCGAGCAGGTCGATGACCTTGATGCCGGTCTCCAGCATCTCGGTCTTGGGCTCCAGGTCCGCGAAGGCCGGGGCCTTGCGGTGGATGCCCCAGTGGTCGTCGGCGGCGATGGTCTCGCCCTCGGTGAGGTTGAGGCACTCGCCGATCGCGTTGAAGACGTGGCCCTTGACCGCGTCGCCGACCGGCACCCGGATCGGGAACGCGGTGTCGCGCACCTCGGCGCCGCGCACCAGGCCGTCGGTGGGCTGCATCGAGATCGCGCGGACCAGGTTGTCACCCAGGTGCTGGGCGACCTCCAGGGTCAGCGTCTTCTCTCCGCCGGAGAGGGTCACGTTGACGTGCAGCGCGTTGAACAGGTCCGGCATGGCGTCGCGCGGGAACTCGGCGTCGACGACCGGGCCGATGACCCGGACCACGCGACCCGTGGCCGTCTTGGTCTCTACTGGGGCAGTCATCACACTTCACTTCCCGACGCGGCCAGCGCGTTAGCGCCGCCGACGATCTCACTGATCTCCTGGGTGATCCCGGCCTGGCGGGCCGAGTTCATCTCACGCGTGTACTTGTCGATCATCTCTTCGGCGTTGTCGGTGGCGCTCTTCATCGCCCGCCGCCGGGCCGCCGACTCGCTCGCCGCCGACTCCAGCAACGCCGCGTAGATCCGCGTGTTGATGTACTTCGGCAGCAGCGCGTCGAGCAGCTCCTCCGGGTTCGGCTCGAACTCGTAGTCGGGCAGCAGCCCGGGGGCCGCCTCCGACCGAGGCCGCTCCTCCACCTGCAACGGACCGATGATCCGGGTGACCGGCGTCTGCGTCATCAGGGACTTGAACTCGGTGAAGACGATGTGCAACTCGTCCACCCCGAGCACCCCGTCCGCACCCGGACCGCCGTCGACGTCGTCCGCGCCGGCCGAGAACGCCTTCACCAGCGTCTCGCCCACCTCGCGGGCGTCGGCGAACGACGGCTGCTCGGAGAAGCCGGTCCAGCTCGCCTCGATCGGCCGGTTACGGAACCGGTAGAACGACACGCCCTTGCGACCGACGACGTAGAGCACCGGCTCCTTGCCGTCCTCGCGCAGCCGGGCGATCAGCGACTCCGCCGTCTTGATGGCGTTGGAGCTGTAACCGCCGGCCAGACCCCGGTCGGCGGTTACCAGCAGCACGCCCGCCCGCCGCACCCGCTCGCGCGGGGTCAGCAACGGGTGGTCGACCGACGCGTTGGACGCCAGCGCCGTGAGGACGCCGGTGATGGCCCGGGCGTACGGCAGGGACGCCTCCACCCGGGCCTGGGCCTTGGCGATCCGGCTCGTCGCCACGAGCTCCATCGCCTTGGTGATCTTCTTCATCCCCTTCGCCGAGCGGATCCGTTGACGAAGAACACGTACCTGCGCCGCCATGGCCCGGCCCTAACGCTTCTGGGCCGGGGCCCCGCCGCTGTAACGGGTGACCGTCTCTTGCTCGGCCTCGCCCTCCAGCGGCGCTGCCGGCGCCTCGTTGATCGTGCGCTCGTCGTCCCGGCCGAGGAAGCCCTGCTTGAACTCGGTGACGGCGGCGTCCAGCGTGGCGATGATCTCGTCATCCCACTTGTTGTCCGCGATCGCCAGCAGGGTGGCGTTGTGCTTGCGCCGCAGGTGCTCCAGGAACTGGGTCTCGAAGCGCCGCACGTCGCCGACCGGGATGTCGTCCAGCTTGCCCTCGGTGCCGGACCAGACCGAGATGACCTGCTCCTGCACCGGGTACGGCGAGTAGTTCGGCTGCTTGAGCAGCTCCACCAGGCGGGCACCGCGGTCGAGCTGGGCGCGGGAGGCCTTGTCCAGGTCGGAGGCGAAGGCGGCGAACGCCTCCAGCTCGCGGTACTGGGCCAGGTTCAGCCGCAGCGAACCGGAGACCTTCTTCATCGGCTTCACCTGCGCGGCGCCACCGACCCGGGACACCGAGGTACCGACGTTGATGGCCGGCCGGACGCCCTGGTTGAACAGGTCGGTCTCCAGGAAGATCTGGCCGTCGGTGATCGAGATGACGTTGGTCGGGATGAAGGCCGAGATGTCGTTGGCCTTCGTCTCGATGATCGGCAGACCGGTCATCGACCCGCCGCCCATCTCGTCGGAGAGCTTCGCGCACCGCTCCAGCAGCCGCGAGTGCAGGTAGAAGACGTCACCCGGGTACGCCTCACGGCCCGGCGGGCGACGCAGCAGCAGCGACACGGCCCGGTACGCCTCGGCCTGCTTGCTCAGGTCGTCGAAGACGATCAGGACGTGCTTGCCGCCGTACATCCAGTGCTGTCCGATGGACGAGCCGGTGTACGGGGCGAGGTACTTGAAGCCGGCCGGGTCGGACGCCGGGGAGGCGACGATGGTGGTGTACTCCATCGCGCCCGCCTCCTCCAACTGCCCCTTGATGGAGGCGATGGTGGAGGCCTTCTGGCCGATGGCGACGTAGATGCAGCGGACCTGCTTCGTCGGGTCGCCGGAGGCCCAGTTCTCGCGCTGGTTGAGGATGGCGTCCAGGGCGACCGTGGTCTTGCCGGTCTTCCGGTCACCGATGATGAGCTGCCGCTGGCCCCGACCGATCGGGGTCATCGCGTCGATGGCCTTGATGCCGGTCTGCATCGGCTCGAAGACGGACTGCCGGGCCATCACGTTCGGGGCCTGGAGCTCCAGCTCGCGGTAGCCCTCGTCGGCGATCTCGCCGAGGCCGTCGATCGGGGCGCCGAGCGCGTCGACCACGCGGCCCAGGAAGGCGTCACCGACCGGCACGGAGAGCACCCGGCCGGTGCGCTTGACCCGCTGGCCCTCCTCGAGGCCGGCGTAGTCGCCCAGGACGACGACACCGATCTCCCGGACGTCGAGGTTCAGCGCCACGCCGAGCGTGCCGTCCTCGAACTCGAGCAGCTCGTTGGTCATGGTCGAGGGCAGGCCCTCGACGTGGGCGATACCGTCGCCGGTGTCGGCGACGGTGCCGACCTCCTCACGGGAGACGTCGGGCGAATAGGAGGAGACGTAGCGCTCCAGGGCGCCGCGGATCTCCTCCGTCGAGATGGTCAGCTCGGCCATCCTCTGCTTCCTTAAGTATCAGGGGCCCGGGATACCTAGTACCGACCGGTCCTCGGGTCGACTGTTATTCCGGGCGCTTCGCGGGGTGCTGGTCAGCGCTTCGCGAGCGCGTTACGGGTCTCGTTGAGGCGGCGCAGGATCGTCCCGTCGTACAGGTCCGAACCCACCCGGACGCTCGCTCCGCCGAGGATCGTCGGGTCAACCGTAAGCTTCACGGCGACCGCCCGGCCGTAGATGGCCGAGAGCTGGTTGGTGAGCCGGCTCTCCTCGTCCGCGGACAGCGGCGCTGCGACCGTCACGTACGCGACCTGCCGGTCACGCCGCTCGGCCGCCAGCTCCACCAGCCGGGACAGCGCGGCGGAGAACGACCGACCGCCGAAGCCGGCCAGGGCCGCCTCCACCAGTCGCACCGTCACCGGCCGGGCCTTGCCCGTCAGGAGCATCCCGATCAGCTCGGCCCGCTGGGCCACCGGTGCCCCCGGGTCGGACAGGGCGTTGGAGAGCTGCGGGTCCGCCGCGACCACCTGGCCGAAGCGGAACAGCTCGTCCTCGACCTCACCGAGCTCGTCGGCGCGGTCCGCGCTGGCGAGCAGCGCCTGCACGCCGAGACGCTCGGCACCTTCGAGCAGCTCCGACGGGGCCGACCACCGGCCGGCGACCAGCACCCCGAGCAGGTCGAGCGCGTCCGCGCCGACCTTGCCGGAGAGCACCGAGTCGAGCAGGCCGCTCCGGTCCGCGCCCGGGCGGGCCGGGTCGGAGAGCGCCCGGCGCAGCCGGACCTCCCGCCGCAGCAGGTCCGCCACGGCGAGCAGTTCGGCACCGGTGGTGGCGAGAGCCGTCGAATCGGCGCCCCGGACGTACTCCTCCAGCCGCTGACTCGCGGCGGTGTAGGACTCCCGGCTGGCGGCCTGCATCAGCGGGCCCCCGCGCTCTCGAGGTCGGTGAGGAAGCGCTCGACGGTGCCCTTACGACGGGCCTCGTCGGCGAGCGACTCGCCCACGATCCGCCCGGCCAGCTCGACCGCGAGACCGCCGACCTCCGCGCGCAGCTCGCGCACGATGGTCTGACGCTCGACGGCCAGCGACTCCCGGCCGGCGGCGATGATCCGGTCGGACTCCTCCCGCGCCTTGGCGAGGATGTCGGTGCGGATCGACTCGGCGTCGGCACGGGCGTCGTCCCGGATCCGCGCCGCCTCGGTACGCACCTCGGCGAGCTGGGCCCGGTACTGCTCGAGCAGTTGGTTGGCCTCTGCCTGCGCCGCCTCGGCGCGCTTGAGACCGCCCTCGATCGCGTCGACCCGCGCCTGGTACATCGCCTCCATGCGCGGCATGACGAACTTCAGCAGCACGAAGCAGAGCAGGGCGAAGGCGATCGTCCCGATGACCAGCTCCTGCCACAGCGGCACGAGCGGGTGGTGCTCCACACCTTCGGCGGCGACAAACATTTCAGACCTCCGGGTCGGGAAGCGGACGGTCAGTTAACGGCGAAGGCGAGCACCAGGCCGAACAGGGCGAGCGCCTCGACCAGGGCGAAGCCCAGGACCAGCCAGGTCCGGTTGTAGCCGGCCGACTCGGGCTGACGCGCGCTGGAGTTGATGTACGCAACGAAGATCAGGGCCACGCCGATCGCGGGACCGACGGCGGCGAGGCCGTAACCGATCGTGTTGACGTTACCGCTGATCTCGGCAAGAACAGTCATTGCGGGTATTCCTCCTGTTTGACGCGTGAGGTTTCACGCGTACGCGGTCGTACCTGAAGCTTTGGCGGGCATCCCGCCGGTGGGATCGGATCAGTGTTCGGACGCGAGCGCCGATCCCATGTAGTTGGCGCTCAGCGTGACGAAGACGTATGCCTGCAACAGCGCGATCAGCACCTCGAAGAAGGCCATCACGATCGCCATGATGAAGGAGAAGATCGAGGTCGCCTGGATGAAGATGTTGTCCGAGGCGAGCAGTACGAAGCCACCGATGGTGAAGACCAGCAGGATCAGGTGACCGGCGAACATGTTGGCGAAGAGACGCACCGCCAGGGTGACCGGCCGGTTGATGAAGGTCTGCAGGAACTCGATCGGGATCAGCAGGATGTGCATCGGCCAGGGGATGCCCGGCAGGATCAGGCTCTGCTTGAGGTAGCCGCCGACCCCGTGCTTGCGCATACCGAGGTAGATGTACATCACGTAGGTGATCGCGGCGAGCACGATCGGGAAGGCGATGTGCGAGTTCGGCGAGATCTGCAACCCCGGGATGATGCCGAAGAGGTTGGTCAGCGCGACGTAGCAGAACAGCACCGTGAAATAGGGCGCGAATCGAACGCCCGCACTACCCATCTGTTCCTTGGCGATGTTGTCCCGGACCAGGCCGTAGATCGACTCCGCCACCCACTGACCCTTGCCCGGCACCAGCTTCGGGTTCCGGTAGGTGGTCATGAAGAAGATGATCAGCAGGCCGACGGCCAGCCAGATCATGAGAGTGAACTTGGTGACGAATGGGCCGGCCACTTCCGGCAGATAGAAGTCCTCGACCCCCGGGGGCCAGGGCAGCCCTTCAGCGGCGACAAGCTCTGCGCTCACCGTGTCATCCTCCGCACTCGACAGACCCGCGCGTGCCGAAACTCAGGCACCGAGCCTCTTCATGATCAGGTAGATCGCTCCGGCTGCGCCGAGCATCATGCCCACGCCGATCCCGATGCCGGTCGGCAGGCCGATGAATTCCCCCGCCAACCAGCCGAGGAATCCCCACACCAGGATGCCGGCGAGCAGGTAGCCAAGAACGGCTCCGGCAACGCCTTCCGACGAGTGCTCGTCGGAGCTTCCGCGGTGAGGGTTGTCGGCCATGACGAGGCGAACACTATCAGCCGGGTGTTTCGCGAGTGTGCGGCACCCCCCACACTGCGAGCAGCGTGCGGGCAATCGATGCGGCGCCTCAAGCCGCGCTCAGCTTACTCCTGCCCGGCCCGCCGGGAAGGGGGGCGAAACGCCGGGCGAACACCGGCCGTACGGTCAGTGACCCGCCGCCCGGTCGACCGTCGGCAGCGGAGCGCGCCAGGCCCAGGTGGTGTGCGCGACGATCCACACCAGCACGCCCGCGATGATCGCCACTCCCATGTCGGGCAGCCCGGGCCAGCCGGTCCGCGCCACGGCGGCCATCACCATGCCCAGGAAGACCATCTTGGTGGCGTAGGTGACCAGCCCGACCGGCATGATCATCTTCGGGCTGACCGCGTCCGCCCAGGCCACCGAGAGCCCGGAGACCAGATAGCTCACCACCACCAGCCCGATCCCGGCGGCCACCCCGGCCGCGCCGGTCGGGCCCCGCAGCAGCGCGGCGATCGGCACCCCGAGCACGGCCAGCCCGGCGCAGGCGAGCAGCGGCAGGCGCAGGTGCGGCAGGCGGGACCGGATGGCGCCGGGCTCCCCCGCGCGAGGCGCGGTCATCGGGGGTACGCCGGGAACTCGGCGACCAGCTCGGCCACGTCGGAGGCGACCCGGGCCAGCTCGTCGGTGCCGCCCGGGGCCGCCGGGTCGGTGCGTACCGCCCGGGCGATCAGCTCGGCGACCTGGCGCATCTGCGGCTCGCCCAGGCCCTGCGTGGTGACGCTCGGGGTGCCGACCCGGATACCGGAGGCGACCATCGGCTTCTGCGGGTCGTACGGGATGGCGTTCTTGTTCAGCGTGATGGTCGCCGCGTCGCAGCGCGCCTCGGCCTGCGCCCCGGTCACCCCGGTCTCCCGCAGGTCGACCAGGGCCAGGTGGGTGTCGGTACCGCCGGAGACCGGCCGCATCCCCTCCGCCGCCAGCCCGTCGGCGAGCGCCTGCGCGTTGGCCACCACCTGCGCGGCGTACGTGCGGTACTCCGGCTGCGCCGCCTCGCGCAGCGCGACGGCCTTGGCCGCCACCGCGTGCATCAACGGCCCGCCCTGGGTGAACGGGAAGACCGCCTTGTCGATCCGCTCGGCCAACGACTCGCGGCAGAGGATGATCCCGCCGCGTGGACCGCGCAGCACCTTGTGCGTGGTCGCGCAGACCACGTCGGCGTACGGCACCGGGGAGGGGATGGCCTGCCCGGCGACCAGCCCGATGAAGTGCGCGGCGTCCACCATCAGGTACGCGCCCACCTCGTCGGCGATCTCCCGGAACCGGGCGAAGTCGATCAGCCTCGGGTACGCCGTCGCACCACAGATGATCATCTTTGGTCGGTGGGTCCGGGCCAGGTCACGGACCTCGTCGTAGTCGATCAGCTCGGTGTCCCGCCGCACGGTGTAGCCGACCGTGTCGAACCACTTGCCGGAGAAGTTCACCCGGCTGCCGTGGGTCAGGTGCCCGCCGTGCGGCAACTCCATCGCCAGCACCGTGTCGCCCGGCTGCACCAGCGCGGCGTACGCCGCCAGGTTGGCGCTCGCGCCCGAGTGCGGCTGGAGGTTGGCGTGGCCGGCGCCGAACAGCTCCCGGGCCCGGGCGATCCCCAACTCCTCGGCCCGGTCCACCTGGGCGCACCCGCCGTAGTAGCGGCGACCCGGGTAACCCTCGGCGTACTTGTTGGTCAGGGTCGAGCCGAGCGCGGCCAGCACCGCCGGCGAGGTGAGGTTCTCGCTGGCGATCAGTTGCAGACCGCCCCGCAGCCGGTCCAGCTCGCCGAGCACCACCTCCGCGATCTCGGGGTCGGTGGTGCTGAGCTGCTCGAAGTCGGGCCCCCAGAAGGTGCCCTTACCGGTCTCCACAGCGCCCGAGTCTATTCGCCCGCACACTGGAGGCCGTGAGATGCCTGGTGACCGGTGCGACGGGGTACATCGGCGGGCGGCTGGCGCCCCGCCTGCTGGCCGAGGGACACACGGTGCGCTGCCTGGCCCGGCGGGCCGGACGGCTGCGGGACGTGCCGTGGGCGGGGCAGGTCGAGATCGCAGAGGGCGACCTGAGCCGGCCGGAGAGCCTGGCCGGCGTCTTCGACGACGTCGACGTCGCGTACTACCTGGTGCACTCGCTCGGGCAGGCCGGCTTCGCCGACGCCGACCGGCAGGCCGCGTCGGCCTTCGCGGAGGCGGCGCGCGCGGCGGGCGTACGCCGGATCGTCTATCTCGGCGGCCCGGAGCCGGCAGCCGGCGACGCGTCCTCGGCACACCTGCGCTCCCGCGCCGAGGTGGGCCGGATCCTGCTGGACAGCGGCGTGCCCACGGTGGTGCTGCGCGCGGCGGTGATCATCGGCTCCGGCTCGGCCTCGTTCGAGATGCTGCGCTACCTGACCGAACGGCTGCCGGTGATGGTCACCCCGCGCTGGGTGGCCAACCGGGTGCAGCCGATCGCCGTCCGGGACGTGCTGCGCTACCTGGTCGGCTGCGTGGGCCTGCCGCCGGAGGTGAACCGGGCCTTCGACATCGCCGGTCCGGACGTGCTGACCTTCGGCGACATGATGCAGCGGTACGCCCGGGTCGCCGGGCTGGGTCGCCGGGTCCTGCTGCCGGTGCGCGCGCTGACGCCCCGGCTCTCCTCGCACTGGGTCGGGCTGATCACTCCGGTGCCGAACGCGCTCGCCCGCCCGCTGGTGGAGAGCCTGGTGCACGAGGCGGTGGCGCACGAGCACGACATCGCGGCGTACCTGCCGGACCCGCCCGAGGGGTTGACCGGCTTCGACCGGGCGGTCGAGTTGGCGCTGGCCAAGGTCCGCGACGCCGAGGTGGAGACCCGCTGGTCGTCGGCGGCGGGCCGGGACGCCCCGGCCGAGCCGCTGCCCAGCGACCCGGACTGGAGCGGTGGCACCGTCTACACCGACGTCCGGGAGCAGCCGGTGGCGGCCTCGCCGGAGGCACTGTGGCGGGTCATCGAGGGGGTCGGCGGCCAGCACGGCTGGTACTCGTTCCCGCTGGCCTGGTCGGTGCGCGGCTGGCTGGACCGGCTGGTGGGCGGCGTCGGGCTGCGCCGGGGCCGGCGGCATCCGCACCGACTGCGGGTGGGCGAGGCGCTGGACTTCTGGCGGGTGGAGGAGATCGTCCCCGGTGAGCTGCTGCGCCTGCGGGCCGAGATGCGGCTGCCCGGTCGGGCCTGGCTGGAGATGCAGGTACGGCGAGACGACGACGGCCAGGTCCGGTACCGCCAGCGGGCGGTGTTCCTGCCCCGAGGGCTCGGCGGACACGCCTACTGGGCGGCGGTGGCGCCGTTCCACGCGGTGGTCTTCGGCGGAATGGCCCGCAACATCGCCGCCGACGCCGGGCGGATCGCCGTCGAGGCACCAACGGCCCCACGCTGATCAGGGCGGGACCGCTCAGTCGCCACTGCGGCCGGTGGTGTATCGCCACGCGGTCGTCTCGCTGGGCGGCACGAAGTCACGGGACGGCACGTCGCGCAGCGCGAAGGCGAGGATCTCCCCCACCCCCTCCACCAACCGGCTCTGCACCGCCCGGCCGACCGCGTCCTGCGGGTCGTCCGGGTTGGCCGCCATCGCCGCCGCCGCGAGCTGCGGGGTGAAGGCCACCACGGTCTCCGTGGCGTACCGCTCGGAGCTGCCCGTCTTGCCGGCCACCGGCCGACCGAGCTGACCGCGCAGGGCGGGCGCGGTGCCGCCGTAGCAGCCCTGGTACATCGACTGGTCCCCGACCGGGCAGCGGGCGGCGTCCGCCGCCGCGCGGGCCACGTCGACGTCGAGCACCTGACGGCAGTCCGGCTGACCGGCGGTCACCCGACGACCGGTGCCGTCGACGATCGAGGTGACCGGGGTGGGCGCGCACCACGTCCCCTCCGCCGCCAGCGTGGCGTACGCCCCGGCCAGGTCCAGTGGGGTGGTGGCGGCCACCCCGAGGGTGAACGGTCCCCACTCGCGCGCGCCGTGCCGGGCCAACCGGATGTCGTCCTCGGCCCGCAGCACGATGCCGAGCCGCTCGGCCATCTCCACCACCCGGTCCGCGCCGACCCGTTCGGTCAGCCAGACGAAGTACGTGTTGACCGACTCGCCGAACGCCGACCACATGTCGTGCTCGCCGCGCATCGAGGCGCTGGCGTTCGACGGACACCAGTACCCGCCGCAGTTCGTCTCGCCGCTGATCCGGTAGCCGGTGACGATGCGCGACGGGGCGTCGTACACGGTCCGCAGCGGCATCCCGGCCTCCAACGCGGCCAGCATGGTGAACAGCTTGAACGTCGAACCGCCCTGGTACCCGACGATCGTGCCGCCACCGGCGACGAGCTGGTTGACCGTGTTCGGGTAGTTGGTCTGCCCGGGCGGGTTGGCCGCGACGCTGTAGTTGCGGTTGACCGACATGGCGAGCACCCGACCGGTGCCGGGTTCCACCACCGCCGTCGGCATGGCGTGCGGCTCGTTTACCGAGTAGACCCGCCGGACCTGCTCGGTGGTGGCCCGCTGCACGCTCGGGTCGAGCGAGGTGACGATGGTGAAGCCGCCCCGGCGCAGGGTGCGCTGCCGCTCGTCGACCGTGCCACCGAACGCCTTCTGCTCGTTCCACCAGCGGGTGAACCAGTCGCAGAAGAAACCCCAGTCGTTGTGCCCCGAGGGCACCGCCGTGCAGTCGTTCGGCGTCTCGCTGGGCCGCAGGTTCAACGGTTCGCTCCGGGCCGCGTCCGCCGCCTCGGCGGTGAGCTGACCGGTGCCGACCAGTTGGTCCAGCACGTACCCCCGGCGGGCGGTGGCCGCGTCCGCGTCGCCGTTGATCGGGTCGTCGGTGTGCGGGGACCGGACCAGCCCGGCCAGCATCGCCGCCTGGGCCAGCGTGAGCCGGTCCGGCGTGGTGGAGAAGTAGCGCTTGCTGGCGGCGGCGACGCCGTACGCCCCGGCACCGAAGTACGCGATGTTGAGGTACCGGGCCAGGATCTGGTCCTTGGTAAGCTCCCGCTCCAGCGCCAGCGCGTACCGGATCTCCTGGATCTTGCGGGCGGTGCTGACCTCGGTGGCCGCCGCCCGTTGCGACTCGGTCAACCGGGGGTCGGTGCTCAACACGTTGCGGACGTACTGCATGGTCAGCGTGGAGGCGCCCTGCCGGGTGCCGCCGGAGCCCTGGTTGGCGGCGAAGGCCCGCGCCACACCCCGCAGGTCGACGCCGCTGTGCTCGTGGAACCGGACGTCCTCGGCGGCGATGATGGCCTGGCGCATCACCGGGGCCACCTCGTCCAGCGGCACGTCCACCCGGTCCTCCTGATAGAAGGAGGTGATCAGGGTGGTGCCGTCCTTGGCGTACAGGTTGGAGCGCTGGGCCGTGGGTGGTGTCCGCAGCGTGTTGGGCAACTCCGTGTACGGCGCGGCCATCGCCGAGAAACCGATTCCGAACACCAGCGCGGCCGGCAGCGCCGCCACCGCCAGGGCCAGCCCGGCCAACGTGCCGGCCAGCAGGACGGTGAACACTTTCGGCAGGAACGCCCGGGTCATCAGCTCTCCCCGCAGGAGCCGTCAGGACCCTCCCAGAATGGCGCTAACCACCCTTTGCGCCCCGCTTTTCCTCAAACCCGGAGGAAGTTCACCGATCAGGGCAACAGGATCGCCGCGAGCGGGTGGATCGTCTCCTCGATCTCGTCCGCCACCCGGCTGAAGCACTGGTCGCCGCGCCCCCACGGGTCGTCGAGGTCGTCGCTGGGCAGCAGGGACGCGCCCTGGCGAGCGGTGTTCGCGGCCACCACCACCGCCACGCCCCGGGCGAACACCGCGTCCGGAGTGGCCTCGGCCGAGGGCAGCCCGTCGCGGTCCAGCGCGGTCAGCAGCCGACCGAACTCGCCGAGCACGAAGGTGCGCGAGGCGGCGTCGGGACGCAACGCGACCACGTACTCCTGCTGGTCGGCGGTGGCGGTCAGGACCAGGTCCGCGGCGTCGATGTGGTCGGAGCGCAGCTTCCGCGCGGCGAAGCCGGTCACGGTGCCGCCCCGGGTGGTCACCTGGCGCGCCGCCGGCGGGTTCATCTCCTCACCGGCGTGCCAGCCGCCGGTGCCCGCGCTGTGGCTGTGCAGCAGCTCCTCGGCCCGGCCGGGGTCGAGGTCGTGCCGGGCCAGCCGCTGGCCCACCGCGAGGGTGAGCAGCCGCTCCGCCATCGGCGAGCGGCAGATGTTCCCCATGCAGACGTGCAGGACGGTGAACGGAGGCATTCACGCCACCTGGCTCTCGACCAGCTCCGGCACCACGTCGCGCAGCCGGGCCAGGTCGATGGCGCCCTCGCGGACCACCATCGGCACCTCACCGGTCAGGTCCACGATCGTGCTGGGCACCGGATCGACGGCCGGACCGGCCTCCAGGTACGCCCGCACCGAGTACGCCAGTTGCTCCCGCGCCTCGTCGGCGGTCTGCGCCGCCGGACGGCCGATCTTGTTGGCCGAGGCGACCGCCATCGGCCCGGTCTCCCGCAGCACCTCCAACGCCACCGGGTGCAACGGCATCCGGACCGCCACCACCCCGCTGTCGTCGCCCAGATCCCACCGCAGGCTCGCCGAGTGCTTCACCAGGATGGTCAGCGCCCCCGGCCAGAACGCCTCCACCAGATCGCGGGCGGCCTGCGGCAGCGTGTAGACCAGACCGTCGAGGGTGTGCCGGGAGCCGATCAGTACCGGCGGCGACGCCTGCGTCCCGCCCTTGGCGTCCACCAGCGCCTTCACCGCGTACGGCGTGAAGGCGTCGGCACCGACCCCGTACACGGTGTCGGTCGGCAGGACGACCAGTTCGCCGTTGCGCACCGCCTCGATGGCCGCAGCGATGCCGCGGTCCCGGTCGGCGAGGGACCGGCAGTCGTAGAGCATCACGAGGAGCCAGTCTGCCACGTGTCGGCCGTCGCGGGTCGCCGGTGGTCCGGGCGACGGAACGCGGTGGCGAAACGGGACCGGTCGGCGAGGTCGTGGTGGGCGGTGATCGCGGTGTAGCGACCGTCGGCGGCGAGCAGGTCGGGCACCGACGCGCCGTGGGTGTCGTCGTGCTCCACGCCGACGGCGCCACCGGCGCGCAGCAGGTCCGCCGCCCGCCGCAGCACCGGACGGATCACGGTCAGGCCGTCGTCGCCGCCGAACACCGCCTCGGCCGGGTCGTGCCCGGCCACCTCGGGCGGTACGGCCACCGCGAGCGGCACGTAGGGCGGGTTGCAGAGCAGGACGTCCACCCGACCGACCAACTCCGCCAGCAGATCCGGTGCGGTCACGTCGGCCGCCACCACCTCGATCGGCCGGTCCCCCGCCGCCGCCCGGGTCGCCGCGTTGCGACGCAGCCAGGTCAGCGCGGCGGGTGAGCGCTCCACCGCCACCACCCGGGCCGCCGGCACCTCCTGCGCCACCGACAACGCGATCGCCCCCGATCCGCTGCACAGGTCCACCACCACCGGCGTCGTCCCGTCGGCCGCCCGCTCGGCGGCCCGCTCGACGCCCCAGCCGGCGAGCAGTTCGGTCTCCGGGCGGGGTACGAAGACGCCCGGCCCGACGGCCAGCTCCAGATGCCGGAAGCCGGCGCTTCCGGTGAGGTGTTGCAGTGGCTCCCGCCGGGAACGGCGGGTCACCAACGCCTCGAAGCGGTCCCGTTGCTCGGCGGTGAAACCGTCGGCGAGCGCCAGCCGTCCCCGGGGCACCGCCAGCACGTACGCGGCCAGAAGCTCGGCCTCGGCGCGGGCCGAGGGCACCCCGGCGTCGGCCAGGGCACGGGCGGCGCGGGCCAGCACGACGGCGGGGCGCTCGCGTCTCGTCCCTTCGGACGGGTGTTGCGGCACGGAGGTCACGCCATAATCATGAGTCGTCGCGGTGCACGTGCATAAGCGGGTGCATCCGGCGACACACCGACGGGAGGTCGAGGGGTGGGCTGGCTCGACCGGGTCGACGACCAGGTTGACGCCCTGACGAAGGCGCGGGCGTTGCAGGAGGTCAGCCGCTCGAACGAGGCGTACGCGATCCTGGACCGGGTGCTGTGCACCAGCGCCGACCCCCGGGCCCGTGCCGACGCGCTCGTCCAGCGGCTCTCCGCGTTGATCAATCTCGGTCGCACGGCGGAGTACACCCGGGCGATCGAGGAGGCGTCCGCGGCCGTACGCGACCTCGCCGAGCCGTACCTGCACGGTCATCTCAACGCGCTGGCCGCGCTGGCCGCCCACCACCAGGGCGCGCTGGACCGCTGCGTGACGCACCTGGTGAAGGCCGCCCGGGCGCTGGGCGCGGTCGACGACCCGGACCGGGACACCGCCTGGGGTTGGCACGACCTGGCGATGGCCTACTCCTACCTCAGCTTCCACGGCTACGCGCTCGGCGCGATCGAACGGGCCCGCCAGCTCGGCACCACCGCCGGCATCCCGGAGGAGACCTTCGCCGCCCCCGGGATCCGGCTGCGCAACGCGGTCGCCCTGGACCACACCGGCGACAGCGACGGGTGCCTGCGGGTCCTGCGGGACGTCGCCACCGACCTCGACCGGTTCGTCACCGCCGGTCGCGCCGACCGGCTGCGGCCGAGCAGCCTGGCCGCGTACGGCTACGCGGCGGCCCGTCGCGCCGCCCTCGGGGACGAGATCGACTCACCGGTCGGCGCCGACCCGGCCCGTCTGCTCGGCCACGGTGCGGACAGCGCCCGCGCCCGCGACATGCGCCAGCTCGGCCAGGCCTGCCTGGCCGTGGCCGCCGGCCGACCGATCGAGGCGGTCACCCGGCTGGACGCCGTCCAGGTCTCCGCCGAGACGCTCGGCGCGGCCGAACCGGCACGCCTACGCAGCATCGCGCTGGCCCGCGCCGGTGACCACGCGGCGGCGCACCGCGCCGACCGGCTGGCCTTCCGGCTCGCCGCGCAACGGCACGACCGGCTCCGCGACGTCTACATCGACGGCATCGCCGCCCGGATCGACCACGAGGAGATGCGCCGCGAGGCCGCCCGGTTCGAGGGCGAGGCGCTGACCGACCCGCTGACCGGGCTGCCGAACCGGCGTCGACTGGAGCGGTACATCGCCGCGGTGGTCGCCCGGGGCGAACGCGTCGTGATCGGCGTCTGCGACCTGGACGGTTTCAAGGCGGTCAACACCCGGCACGGCCACCACTCGGGCGACCTGGTGCTCCAGCGGGTCGCCGGGGTGATCAACCGGGTGATGCGCCGGGGCGACTTCGTGGCCCGCTACGGCGGCGACGAGTTCGTGGTGGTGCTGGCCGGCGCCGGGATGTCCGAGGCCGCCGAGGTGGCGCGTCGGATCGACGCCGCGATCCGCACCGAGGACTGGGAGTCGCTGGTGCCCGGCACGCCGGTCGGCGTCAGCATCGGCTTCGCCGAGGTGGGCGCCGCCGGGCCGGGGCAACGGGACGCGCTCGGCGCCGCCTTCGAGGCCGCCGACCGGGAGATGTTGCAGGCCAAGACCCGGCCGCGTAGCGCCTGAGCGCCCTCAGCGGCGGGCCAGCTCCGGATCGCCGGCCAGACGGGCGGCACGGTCCGCCTCGCTGAGCGCGTCGAGCACGCCGTCCAGGTCACCGGCCAACGCCAGATCCAGGTTGTACGCCGTGTAGCCGATCCGGTGGTCGGTGATCCGGTTCTGCGGGAAGTTGTACGTGCGGATCCGCTCCGAGCGGTCCACCGTACGGACCTGCGCCTTGCGCGCGTCCGAGGCGGCGGCGTCGGCCTGCTCCTGCGCGGCGGCGAGCAGCCGGGCACGCAGGATCCGCAGGGCCTGCTCCCGGTTCTGCAACTGGGACTTCTCGTTCTGGCAGGAGACCACGATGCCGGTCGGCAGGTGGGTGATCCGCACCGCCGAGTCGGTGGTGTTGACCGACTGGCCGCCGGGACCGGACGACCGAAACACGTCGATGCGCAGCTCGTTCGGGTCGATGGTGACGTCGACCTCCTCGGCCTCCGGCAGCACCAGCACACCCGCCGCGCTGGTGTGGATCCGCCCCTGCGACTCGGTCACCGGCACCCGCTGCACCCGGTGCACGCCGCCCTCCCACTTGAGCCGGGACCAGACGCCGTTGCCCCCGTCGGGTACGCCCTTGGTCTTGATCGCCAGCGAGACGTCCTTGACCCCGCCGAGGTCGGAGTCCTGCGCGTCGATCACCTCGGTGAGCCAGCCGCGCCGCTCCGCGTACCGGGTGTACATCCGCAGCAGGTCACCGGCGAACAGCGCGGACTCCTCGCCGCCCTCACCGGCCTTGATCTCGACGATGACGTCCTTGGCGTCGTGCGGGTCGCGCGGGATGAGCAGCTCGGCCAGGCGTTCCTCCAGGGCCGGCAGCGTCGACGCGATCGTCTCCGCCTCGGCCGCGAACGACGCGTCCTCGGCGGCCAGCTCCCGGGCCGCGGTCAGGTCGGCCCGGGCCTGCTCCAACTCCCCGGCGGCCTTGTGCAGCGGCACCAGTTCGGCGTACCGGCGGCCGACCCGACGGGCGGTGCCCTGGTCGGCGTGGATGGCGGGGTCGGCCAGGCGCTTCTCCAGCTCGGCGTACTCGTCGAGGAGGGCGGCCAGGCGCTCGCTGCTCATGCTGGGGATCGCTCCTTGGACGGCGGGGAGACCGGACGACAGACGGACGACGCCCGCGTCCGGGAAGACCGGACGCGGGCGTCGGACCAGGAGCTACTTGGCCTTCTTGGCCTGAACCTTGGCGTACTTCTGCTGGAACTTCGCGACCCGGCCCGCGGTGTCCAGGACGCGCTGCTTGCCCGTGTAGAACGGGTGGCAGGCGCTGCACGTCTCGACGTGGATCGAGCCGCCCTTCGCGGTGCTGCGGGTGGTGAAGCTGCTGCCGCAGGAGCAGGTGACTTCGGTGGTCACGTACTCCGGGTGAATGTTGGACTTCATCTCGCCTCGGTCCTCTCGTCGTGGTCGCCGGGTCGCCCTCGCGCGCCAGTGCGCGCCGATCGGGCGTGAACCGGAACCGGTGGCCGATTGACCAGTCTGCCATGGGGCCCGGCAGCCCCGCGAAGCGGGCCGTACCGGCTGGTCGGCCAGGTCAACGCCGGACCCAGTCTCCGCATTCCCCAGACCGGCGGGCGCATTCCGGCCTGCCGGAGGCGGGGCGCGTGAGGTCGGTGGGGCCGCCGTGACGAAGGAGAGAACCCCCGACGCGTACGTCGAAGGGGCGCGACCGTGTCGGCCGCGCCCCTTCGACGAATCTCACCCGGTGGAGGTCACTCCCCCGGCGTCGACTTGGCGATCTGCATCAGGAACTCGATGTTGGTGCGGGACTGCTTGAGCCGGTCCAGCAGGAGGTCGAGCGCCGCCTGCGAGTCCAGCGAGTGCAGCACCTTGCGGAGCTTGTGCACGATGGCCAGCTCCTCCGGCGCGAGCAGGATCTCCTCCTTGCGGGTGCCGGACGGGTGGATGTCGATGGCCGGGAAGGTCCGCTTGTCGGCGATCTTCCGGTCCAGCTTCAGCTCCGCGTTGCCGGTGCCCTTGAACTCCTCGAAGATGACCGTGTCCGCCATCGAACCGGTCTCCACCAGCGCGGTGGCGAGGATGGTCAGCGAGCCGCCGTTCTCGATGTTGCGGGCCGCGCCGAGGAACCGCTTCGGCGGGTACAGCGCGGTGGAGTCGATACCACCCGACATGATCCGGCCGCTGGCCGGCGCCGCCAGGTTGTACGACCGGCCGAGCCGGGTCACCGAGTCGAGCAGGACGACCACGTCGTGACCCAGCTCGACCAGGCGCTTGGCCCGCTCGATCGCCAGCTCGGCGACGGTGGTGTGGTCCTGCGGCGGACGGTCGAACGTGGCCGCGATGACCTCGCCCTTCACCGACCGCTGCATGTCGGTGACCTCTTCGGGCCGCTCGTCGACCAGCACCACCATCAGGTGGCACTCCGGGTTGTTGTGCGTGATCGCGTTCGCGATCGCCTGGAGCACCATCGTCTTACCCGCCTTCGGCGGCGAGACGATCAGCGCCCGCTGGCCCTTGCCGATCGGCATGACCAGGTCGATCACCCGGGTGGTCAGGATGTGCGGCTCGGTCTCCAGCCGCAACCGCTCCTGCGGGTACAGCGGGGTGAGCTTGTAGAACTCCGGCCGACGCTTGGCCTCGTCCGGCTCCATCCCGTTGATGGTGTCCAGCCGGACCAGCGGGTTGTACTTGTCCCGCCGCTGCTCGCCGTCGCGCGCCGCGCGGACCGCACCGGTGATCGCGTCACCGCGCCGCAGCCCGTACTTCTTGATCTGGGACATCGACACGTACACGTCGTTGGCGCCGGCGAGGTAACCGGTGGTCCGGACGAAGGCGTAGTTGTCGAGCACGTCGACGATGCCGGCCACCGGGACGAGCACGTCGTCCTCGCCGACCTGCGGCTCACGCCCGCCCTCGTTACGGTCGCCCTCGTTACGGTCGCCACGACCGCGCCGACGGTCCCGGAAGCGGCTGCGCCGGCTACGCCGACCGCCGCCCTCGCCGTCGTCGTCACCGTCGTTGTCCCGGTCGGACCGCTGCCCGCGCTCGCCCCGGTCACCCCGGTCGTTGCGGTCACCACGGTCACCGCGGTCGGTGCGCTCGGTGCGGTCACCCCGCTCGGTGCGCTCGGTGCGGTCACCCCGCTCGGTGCGCTCGGCCCGCTCGGTGCGGTCGCCACGGTCGCTGCGCTCCGCACGCTCGGCGCGGTCGGTGCCACGCTCGCCGCGCTCGGCACGGTCGGTCTTCTCCGCACGGTCGGTGCCGCGTTCGGTGCGCTCGCCCCGCTCCGCACGCTCGGCGCGCTCGCCCCGCTCCGCACGCTCGGCGCCACGCTCGCGGCCGGACCGGCCCTCGGTGCGCTCGCCGGTCTCGGCGGCGGGCTCCTCGGTGCGGGGCTCCTCGGCCCGGGGCTCCGCAGCAGCGGTGGCCCGGCTGCGCCGGGTCCGGCTACGGCCCTCGGTCTCGACGCTCGCCGCGGGCGGCTCGGCGCGACGCTCGGCCTCCGGCCGCTCACCCGCGTCGCGGACCTCCGCGTGAACCTCCTCGCGGACCGGTGCGGCGGCCGCCGCGACCTCGGCCCGTGGTCGAGGGGCCCCGGCGGCGCTGCCCTGGCGCTCGGAGATCGCGCTGATCAGCTCGCCCTTGCGCATACGAGCCGTACCCGAGATGCCGAGCGACGCGGCCAGGCTCTGCAGCTCCGGCAGCAGCATCGCCGACAGGCCGGTGCCGCTGCGCCGACGCCGGGCAGGGGCAGCGGTGGTGGCATCGCCAGCGACGTTGGAAACATCCGACGTCACGTCGGTGGTGTCGCTCAATGGATTCCTTCCCTCGATAAGGCCGGGACTGCCCGGAATCGACTAACAGGTGGCCGGGCGGCCTCGGTGCACCCGCCTCGCATGACGCTTCGCGGGAGTCTGTGACACAGCAGCCGGTCGGTCGCCCGACCCACCAGAAAGCCGGTGAGCGGGTTTCGCCGTCTGCGGCGACCAGTGAAGACTGCGGTGCGGCGTATGCCTAAGCAGGGGTGACGGGCTTACCGCCGAAAGCTTCGGGGGTGCGCCGACCCGCAGGAGATCGCATGCTTCGCGGCTGTGCTAAGTCTAGAGCGTAATCAACTCTTCCGACCTGCGGCAACAGGGTCCCGCTCCGCGTGTCCGAGTCTACCCTGCTCGACCTGCGCGCCGGGCACGTCTATCGGCAACTGCAGAACCTGCCATTCTGTTCCCGCGTCGAAGCCTTCCGGCAGCTCAGACAGGGCGAGCACGGTCGGGCCCGCCCCACTGACCACGGCCGCCACACCGGCCGCACGCAACGCCTGAACCACCGCGCTCGTACCGGGCATCGACGGTGCGCGATAACCCTGGTGCAGTCGGTCGACGGTGGCCGGCAGCAACAGACCCGGCTCGGTGGTCAACGCGTGCACCAGCAGCGCCGCCCGTCCCGCGTTCAGCGCGGCGTCGGCATGCGGCACGGTCGCCGGCAGCGCCGCCCGCGCGGACGCGGTCAGCCCGCGCTCGGTCGGCACCAGCACCGTCGGGCGTACGCCCCCGGCCACCGGCAACGACACCGCCCGCGCGCCCGAGGACTCCGTCCAGGCCAGCGTGAACCCGCCGAGCAGGCAGGGCGCGACATTGTCCGGATGCCCCTCGATGCGGGCCGCCAGCCGCAGCACGGCGGCATCGTCGAGCTGCTGTGCGCCGTCGACCACCAGGGCCCGGGCCAGCAACACACCGGCCACGATCGCCGCCGAGGAGGAACCGAGTCCACGCGCCTGCGGGATCCGGTTGACACACTCCAACGCCAGCCCGGACGGCTGGCCGCCGAGCTCGTCGAAGGTCGCCCGCATGGCGCGTACCACCAGGTGCCCGTCGTCGGCCGGCAGGTCGTCGGCGCCCTCACCGGACACCGAGACGATCACACCGCCCGCCGTCACCTCGGCGGCGACGTCGTCGTAGAGCGCGAGGGCGAGGCCCAGGGCGTCGAAGCCGGGACCCAGGTTCGCACTGGTGGCGGGGACCCGGACCCGGACCGGGCCGGCGGCGAATGTGGTCGGCACGCCGCCCATGCTAGGGCCCCACCGGCGGCGTCCGGCGCACCACCCGCCCCTCGGGACGACACCTCGCGCCCGAGCACGCTTGTCCACGGGTTCTAGTCTGCCCAGATCGACGGCTTCGGGAGGACTGCGTGATCGACGTCAGATATCTGCTGGTGCAGGTGGCGATGGAGCTGCCGACGCTGGCGGTGCTGGTCACCGGGGGCGTACTGGCGTCGGCCCGGGGTCGGCTGCCGGACGCGGCCCGTCGTCTGGTGCTGGCCGGACTCGTCGTCCTGCTCGTCCTCACGCTGATCAGCGTCGCCTGGTCGGTCGCACTGCCGTGGACGGCCGCCGAGGGGCCCGCCCGGTTCGGCGTGCTGTCCCTGTTCGTCGGGGTGATCCGCGCCCTGCTCCTCCCGGCCGCAGTCGGACTGCTGGTCGCCGCCGCGTTGGCCGGTCGCGGCAGCGGGCCGGTCCCGGCCACGTCGAGCGCCCCGGCGGCCTGGGGTGCGCAGCCGGTCGAGGCGTACCGGCCGCCCACCGGCACGCCCTGACGTGCCAGGGCCACACAGGTCTCACCTGGTGCCGCTCCCGGCGACGGTCGGCGCCACGGCGGCGAGCGAGAGCCGTCGGGTGGCCACCCGCCAGCCGATCGCGTACGTCAACGTGACCAGGCCGCAACTGGCCAGCACGATCCGTTCGTCCACCACGTCCACCACCGCGGCGACCGCGAGCTGGCTGACCGAGATCGCCAACGTCGCCAGCATCATGTCGGTGGCGAACACCCGGCCCCGCAACCGGTCCGGCACCTCGCCCTGCAACGCGAAGTTCGACATCACCCAGTTGCTGCCCCCGGCGAAGTGCGCCACGAAGACCAGCACCAGCACCAGCGGGAACCAGGGCACCACCGAGGTGCCCAGATAGGCCAGTCCGTACGCCGACATGGACAGCGCCAGTCCAGGCAGCAGCCAGGCCCGGTTGGTCAGCACCCGACGCATCAGGATCGGGCCGACCAGCGCGCCCGCGCCGCGTACCGCGAAGAGCAGGCCGGTGCCGAGCGCGCCGACGCCGTACACCCCGGCCAGCAGCGGGAAGACGGTCAGCACACCGTTGCCCAGGCCGACCGCCGACTTCACCGTCACCAGCGCCAACACCCGTGGGCGGTGCGCGATGTAGCCCAGCGCCTCACGGATCGCCGCCCAGGTCTGCGGCGGTGCCTCGTCCCGCTCGCGGTGCGCCTGGAGGGGGCGGCGGATCCGGGTGGCCAGCACCGCGGCGAGCACCAGCGCGACCGCGGCGACCCAGAAGCAGACGTACGGTCCGGCGGCGGCGCTGAGAATCCCGCCGAGGGAGGCACCGACGACGGTCATGGTGCCCCAGGCCGACCCGGCGACCGCGTTGCCCGCGGCCAACTCCTCCGGGTCGAGCACGTTCGGCAGGGCCGCCTGCGCGGCCGGGGAATAGAACGCCTTGGCCACCGCGATCACGCCGATGCCGAGCATCGCCAACCAGGCCGTGCCGGCGTCGCGTACGCCGAGCAGGAGCAGTGCGCCGACCAGCGCGGCCACGTTCGCGGCGATCATGATCTTGCGCCGGTCGAACCGGTCGGCGACGGTCCCGGTGTACGGCAGCAGCAGCGCCACGACGCCGGTGTCCACGGCCAGCACCAGCGCACCCCACACGCCGCTGCCGGTGAGCTGCGGCAACAGGACCAGCAACGGCACCATCACGAACCAGTCGGCGCCGAAGACCACCAGTTGGGCCAGGAACAGGCTGCGGAAGTTCCGGTTGTGGGTGATGACCCCGACGGTGGACGCCACGAGGCGGACCCTACCCGGCCGTCCTCCCCCGTTGAGTCGGGGCGCGGACATCCGCCGTGGATGTAAGGAGGGGTCCCCTGCTATGCACCAGGCGTTAGCAGGGGACCCCTCCTTTCACTCGGTGGGCGGGAACGGTGAGTTGCGGGATTTCGGCAGCCGGAGCACCTCGAACTGGTCGGTGCTCTCGATCAGCGCGCCGGTGGGCGCCGCCGGCACCGGTCGACTCTCCGGTCTGCGCTCCTCGGCGGCCGGCGCGGCCGGATCCGCCTCCCCGCCGGCCGGCTCGTCGCCGGTCGCGTCGGCGGGCTCGACCTCGCGTCGCGCGTCCCCCGGCGGCGGGCCGGACCGGCCCCGACGCCGACCCCGCACCGACTCCTTGGTGTCCTCCACCATGGCATACAGCGTGGGCACCAGGATCAGCGTGAGCAGGGTGGAACTGAGTAGACCGCCGATCACCACGATCGCCAGCGGTCGGGAGATGAACCCGCCCTCGCCGGTGAGCCCGAAGGCCATCGGCGTCAACGCGAAGATGGTCGCGATGGCGGTCATCAGGATCGGGCGGAGCCGGTGGCGTCCACCCTCGACCACCGCCTCCCGTACGCCCATTCCCTGGGCCCGGTACTGGTTGACCAGGTCCAGCAGCACGATCGCGTTGGTCACCACGATGCCGACGAGCATGAGTACGCCGATCAGCGCCGGCACACTCAACGCGGTGCCGGTGGCCAGTAGCAGGACGACCGCGCCGGTGGCCGCGAAGGGGATCGAGACCAGCAGGATCAGCGCCTGTACGACGCTGCGGAAGGTCGCCATCATGATCAGGAACACGATCGCGATCGCGGCCAGCACGGCCAGGCCGAGATCGGCGAAGGTGTCCCGCTGCTCGGCGCTGACCCCGCCGAGGGTCAGGGTCGCCCCGGGTACGTCGATCGCGTCCAGCTCACGTTGCAGCTCGGCGCTGATCGCCCCCAGGTCGGAGCCGGTCACCGTGCCGGTCACCGAGACGCTGCGCTCACCGTCGATCCGCCGTACCTGCTGCGGTCCGGTGGTCTCGGTGACCTCGGCGATGTCGTCCAGCTTCACCGCGCCGACCCGCATCTCGCGCAGTTCGGTCACGGTCGTCGGCGGCTGCGCGGACAACCGCAGCACCACGTCGCGCGCGCCGTCGTCCAGGCTCACCTGGCCCAGCGGCGTACCCCGGAACGCCTGTGCGACGAGCTGACCGACCGCGGCCTCGGTGAGCCCGGCCCGGCTGGCGGCCGTCCGGTCGACGGTCACCTCCACCCTCGGCACCTGCTCGGTCAGGGTGGACGAGACGTCCTCGACGCCCCCGAGGCGGGTCAGCACCGCCTCGGCCTGCTCGGCGGCCCGGGCCAGCGCCTCGGGGTCGGCGGCCCGCACCACCACGGCCAGCTCGTTGGCGGACGCGCCGCCCTGACCCGCCGGGAAGGTGATCTCACCCGCCTCGGCACCGAGCGCCCCGATCCGGTCGCGCAGGATGCCGCGCATCTCCTTGGCGTCGGTCTCCTCGCCGAGCAGCAGCGCGTAGCTGGCCACGTTGTTGCCGGCGCCACCGCCCCACGGCGAGTCGCCGCCCCCGGCGGTGACCTGGTACGACCGCACCCCCGGCGTCTCCGCCAGCACCGCCTCGACCCGGCGGGCCGCCGCGTCGGTGCCGCCCAGCCCGGTGCCCACCGGCAGCTCCTGCCGGATGTTCAGGGTGTCCTGGCCGGAGTCGTCCAGGAAATTGGTCTCCAACTGCCGGGCCAGGCCGAACGTGCCGAGCAGCACCACCAGACCGGCCGCCAGCGTGGCCCAGCGGTAGGCCCGCCGGCCGGTGGCGAACCGGATCACCGGCAGGTACGCCCGCTGCAACGGGCTGCGCAGTTCCCGCTGTTCGGCGGCGCGGCGCACGGCCGCCCCGTCGGCACCGGTCACCGGCTTGAGGAACCAGTACGCGAGCACCGGCACCACGGTCAACGAGACCAGCAGCGAGGCGAGCAGCGCCACCGTCACCGTGATCGCGAACGGTGCGAAGAGCTGGCCGACGAAGCCGCCGACCAGGGCGATCGGGGCGAAGACGGCGACCGTGGTCAGGGTGGAGGCGGTGACCGCACCGGCCACCTCGCGGACGGCGGTGAGGATCGCCTCCCGCTTCGGCCCGCCGTACGTCAGGTGCCGTTTGATGTTCTCCAGCACCACGATCGAGTCGTCCACCACCCGGCCGACCGCGACCGTCAGCGCGCCGAGGGTGAGCAGGTTGAGCGAGTAGTCGCCGATCCAGAGCGCGAGCAGCGCGACCACCACGGACAGCGGGATGGAGACCGCGGTGACCACGGTGGAACGGATCGACAGCAGGAACACCAGGATGACCACCACGGCCATGATCAGGCCCAGCAGACCCTCGGTGCTCAACGTCTTGATCGACTTCTCCACGAACGGGGCCTGGTCGAGCACGACGGTCAGCTCGGCGCCGGTGGCGGCCCGCAGGCCGTCGAGCCGGTCGGCGACCGCGTGCGAGATCTGCACCGCGTTGCCGTCCGGGTCCGCGGTGACCGCGAGGCCCAGGCTCTCCCGACCGTTGGTACGGGTGATGGCGGTGGCCGGGGCGAGCTGCTCGGAGACGGTGGCGACGTCGCCGAGGCGGATCGGACCGGTCTTGCCCTTCGGCGGCGCGACGATGACGGCCCGCAGGTCGTCCAGGGTGGTCAGTGGCGCACCCACCTGCACCGGCAGCGCCCGGTCGCCGTCCAGGACCGCACCGGCGGGCACCGACACCCCGTTGGCCTGCAACGCGGTGCCGATCGCGGTGGGCTGCACCTTGGCCCGGGACAGCTTGGCCGGGTCGGGCGTGATGACCACCAGGTCGTCGCGGACGCCGGTCAGCTCGACACCGCGTACGCCCTCGATGGCCGCCAATTCGGGGACCACCGTGTCCCGCAGCTTGGCCGCGAGAGCGCGTTCGTCGTCACCGCCGCTGGCGGCCAGCACCACGGCTGGCAGGTCGTCCGTACTGCCCGCGATCACCTGCGGCTCGACCCCGTCGGGCAGCCGGGTGCGGTTGAGTGCGGTCTGCATCCGGTTGACCACGTCGTCCAGGTCGGTGCCGAACTCGTACTGCACCTGGATGGTGCTCAGGCCCTCACGCGAGGTGGAGGTGACGCTGTCCAGCGCCGGGATGCCTTGCAGGCTGTTCTCGATCGGCACGGTCACCTGGGACTCGACGACCTCGGGTCCGGCACCGGGGTAGGACGCCACGATGAACGCGGCGGGGAACTCCAACGAGGGCAGGAGTTGCTGCTTCAGCGACGGCACGGCGTACGCACCGAACGCCGTGGTCACCACCGCGATGAGGGCGACCAGCCCTCGGTTGGCGAGGCTGAATCTGGCGAGCAGCGACATCGGCGTGGCTCACTCCTGGGGGAGACGTTCGAAGGGCACGAGCAGTGTGCCCGACCCGGTCCGCCCCTCGGTGTCCGGGGCGGCCCCGGCGGGCACCGGTTCGGCGGTGCCGATCCGTAGCGACGCCACCAGATCCCGGTACAGTTCGTCGGTGCGCAGCAGGGTGGCGTGGTCCCCGACGGCGCGGATCCGGCCCCGTTCCATCACCACGATCTGGTCGGCGTCGAGCACGGTGGAGAGTCGGTGCGCGATCGTCACCACCGCCCCTTCCTCGGCCCGCTGCCGGACGCACCGGCTCACCACCGCCTCGGTCAGGCCGTCCACCTGCGAGGTGGCCTCGTCGAGCAACAGCACGTCCGGGGTACGCAGCACCGCCCGCGCCAACGCGATGCGCTGCCGTTCGCCGCCGGAGACGGTGGTGGCCGCGAGCGGCGTGTCCAGCCCGAGCGTCAGCCCGCTCACCTTGTCGTGCAGGTTCACCGCCCGCAGTGCGGTCCACAGTTCGTCGTCGCTCGCGTCCGGGTGGGTGAAGCGCAGGTTGTCCCCGATGGTGCCGGGCACCACCGGCGCCTCCTGCTCGACGTAGGCGAGTCGGCCACGGATCTGCGCCGGGGTGTGGTCGCCGTACCGGAGGCCGTCCAGCAGCAGTTCGCCGTGCTCCGGTTCGAGGAAGCGCAGCAGCAGGGAGAACAGCGTGGTCTTGCCGGCTCCGGAGGGCCCGACCAGCGCGGTGTGGCCGACGCGGGGAATCTCCAGGTCGATGTCCCGCACGGCCGGTGGCGCCGAGGGCCCGTACCGGGCGGTGACGCCCCGCAGCGTCAGCACCGGCCCGGCGGGGTCGCGGTGTCCGGCGGTGACGACCGGCGGTACGGCCTCCGGCGCGGCTGCCGTGGCGGTGGAGCCGGGCTCCACCTCGACGGCCTCGATCTCGCGGAGCCGGCCGGCCGCCGCGATGCCGGCCTGCATGGCGGTGAGGTTCTGGGTCAGCTCGCTGATCGGCCCCATCAGCCCGAAGGCGTAGAGCAGGAACGCGATCAGCGTGGACACCTCGATCAGGCCCTGTTCGGCCCGGGCCGCGCCGACGCCCAGGATGACGATGACGGCGAGTTGGATGCCGGTCCAGGAGATGGTCCACACCAGGGCGCTGCGCCGGGCGGCGCGGAGGCCGTGCTCGGCGGCCTCGCGGGCGTGTGTGGTGAGCGCCGACGTCTGGCGCTGCTCGGCGCGGCTGGCCTTGACCGTCCGGATGGCGCGCAGTGAACCCTCCAGGGCCCCACCGAAGCGTCCGACCGATTCCTGGGCCGCCTCCTGGGCCCGGCCGATCGAGGGCAGCAGGTATCCCATCAGCACCGCCACCACGACCACCGCGACCATCGTCGCGCCGAGCAGCACCAGGTCGAGCGCGCCCATCAGCACCAGCGTCCCGACCAGCGCCAACGCCCCGTTGGTCAGGCCGACCAGGCTGCCGGACGCCTGGTGCAGCAACGCGGGGTCGGAGGTGGCCCGGGTGACCAGTTCGCCGCCGGAACGGTGGGTGAGCTGGTCGATCCGGGCGGCGAGGTAGCGGCGGATCACCCCGGTGCGGGCGTCGAGCACCACCCGCTCGGCGATGCGGCCCATCAGGACCCACTGCCACAGCGAGATGGCCGCGCCCACCACCACGAGCACCAGCAGCACGGTGACCGGTCGGGCCAGCGACTCCCCGGCACCGAGGGTGTCCAGGACCCACTTGGTCACCAGCGGGGTGGCCAGCCCGGCCGCGTTGGCGACCAGGCCGAGCAGCAACCCGACCAGCATGGCCGGCCAGTGCGGGCGGAGGTAGGTCAGCAGCAGCCTGGTACGGGCCCTCGGGGCGGTCGGGGCGGTCGGCTCCGCCTCGGTCGCGGCGGGTACGGCGGTCACAGTCACCCCGCAATGGAACACTACTGTTCCACTACGGGCAAGCTATATTCCGAATCCGTACGTTGATAACCTGTCCGGCGTGACGACCACCGACGAGAGCGGCAGCCGGGCGCGGACCCGGCAGGCCATCCTGCAGGCCGCGATCGAGGTGCTCGGTCACAACCAGGCCGCCAGCCTCGGCGAGATCGCCACCGCCGCCCAGGTCGGTCGGACCACCCTGCACCGCTACTTCGCCGAACGCTCCGACCTGCTGGCCGCGGTGGCCGCCGAGGGCGCGGTACGGCTCAACGAGGCGACCGTCCGGGCCCGCCTCGCCGACGGCACCGGCGCCGAGGCGCTGCTCCGCCTCTGCGCGGAGTACTTCGACCTCGGCGACCTGCTCTCCCTCGTCTTCGCCGAGCCGACGATCGTCGAGGACCCGGTCTGGGGCACCGAGGTCTGCGACGACGACTTCTTCGCGATGATCGCGCGCGGCCACGCCGACGGCAGCATCGACCCGACGCTGCCCGCGCCGTGGGTGCAGACCGTGCTCTGGTCCCAGTTGTACGCCGGCTGGAGCTACCTTGCCTCGCACGAGGTCTCCCGGCACGAGGCTCTCGGCCTGGTCGTCCGGACCATCAGCGGCGCGGTCGCGCCCCGGGGCTGACCGTCCGCCACTCCGCCTCGACCGCCGTCACCCGCCCGACTCCCCCGGCAGGGCGCTCGGCACGGGCTCGACGGGCCGGTCGACGGCGGCCCGCCGACGTGGCACCTCGGCGCGGCTTCGGCGCGGCGGCCGAGGGGTCGCCGGGGCGCCCACCCACAGCAGTCGTGGACGACGCCGGGCGGCGAGATCCTCGATCCACCCCACGGCCAGCGCCGCGGCGACGGTCAGCAGGATCATCCCGACCAACCGCAGCCCCACATGGGCGACGGAGTCGAAGGAGAGCCACGGCATGAGCAGGGCGGTGATCGCCGCGCTGGCCGGGATGTGCCACAGGTAGACGGTGAGCGCCCGGGCGTTGACCAGGCGCAGCAGCGCGCCGCCCCGCGCCGGCCGGTCCCCCTCGGCGCGGGCCGGGCCGGTCGCCCGGACAGCGCCGGACGAGCGGGGAGCCAGCCGCAACAGCGCCGCGACCCAGGCCATCGACCAGATGGTGGAGCCGGCCGGGATGTGGTTGAGCTCGCTCGGCGCACCCGTGGTCACGGCGAGCAGCACCCAGGTGCCGCCGACGGCGCCCAGCACCAGGACCAGGCCGCGGCAGAGGCGGGCCGACACCCGCCCCAGCAGTCCGTCGTGGTACGCGAAGCCCAGCAGCCAGCAGGGCAGGTACGACACGACGAAATAGAACTGGGTGACCCCGGCGAGATGCGTGCACACCGGCAGCGCGGTGGCCGCCGCGAGCACCGGCCACGGCCAGCGGCGGTACAGCGGCAGCAGCAGCGGTGAGAGCAGGGTCAGCCACAGGTACGTCGAGACGTACCAGAGACCGACGGTGAACGCCCACCCCCAGGGTGCCCCGCCGACCGACGGCACCCGCAACGGCAGCAGCCACCAGCAGACGTCGTCCCAGCCGAACCCGCTCGGCGCGCCGGAGACCTGACCGGCGACGGCGACCAGCGCCAGCACCGTCGCGCCGAAGGCCCAGAACGGCACCAGCAGTCGGCGCATCCGGCGGCCGACGGCCCGGGTGCCGTACCGGTCCAGCGACGCGGCCAGCAACGCACCGGCGACGCCGAACATGACGCCCATCGCCGGGACCAGCAGGCTCAGCCACAGCCAGCCGGTGGCGTGGTACAGCAGCACCCGGGCCAGTGCCGCGGCGCGCAGCAGGTCCAGGTAGGAGGTCCGTGGCTGCACGGCGACGACGGGCGCGACGCCTGTCGCGCCGGGTGCCCGCCGGGCCTCGGCAGCCACCGGGTCGGTAGCCACCCCACAGTTGTACCGCTAGATACGTCGCTTCCCGCCCTAAACGGTCATAAAGGAGCAAGCGGGTGGTTCGTCACCCTCAGGCGAGGTCGAGGGAACGGGCCGCGGCGAGCGGGTCGTTGGCGATGGTGACCGGCGCCGGAGCCGTGGTGATCGCCCACTCCGGATCCTTGAGGCCGTGCCCGGTGACGGTGCAGACCACGGTGGACCCGGCCGGCACCCGACCGGCGGCGGCCTGCTGCAACAGACCCGCCACGCTGGCCGCGCTGCCCAGCTCCACGAAGACGCCGACCTCCCGGGCCAACAGGCGGTACGCGGTGAGGATCTCCCGGTCGGTGACCGCCTCGATCAGGCCACCGCTGGCATCCCGGGCGTCCAACGCCTTCGTCCAGCTCGCCGGGTTGCCGATCCGGATGGCGGTGGCGATCGTCGACGGCTCGGGCACCACCTGCCCGGTCACGATCGGCGCGGCACCGGCGGCCTGGAAGCCGTACATCTTCGGGGTGCGGGTGGCGTTGCCGACCTGGGCGTCCTCGACGTACCCCATCCAGTACGCGGAGATGTTGCCGGCGTTGCCGACCGGCAGGCAGTGGATGTCCGGCGCGTCGCCGAGCGCCTCCACGATCTCGAACGCGGCCGTCTTCTGGCCGTGCAGCCGGTCGATGTTCACCGAGTTGACCAGCGCCACCGGGTAGTCCTGGGCGAGCTTGGCGGCCAGCGCCAGGCAGTCGTCGAAGTTGCCGTTGACCTGGAGCAGCTTCGCGCCGTGCACCAGCGCCTGGGCCAGCTTGCCGAGAGCGATCTTGCCCTGCGGCACCAGCACCGCACAGGTCACCCCGGCGCGGGCCGCGTACGCGGCGGCGGAGGCGCTGGTGTTGCCGGTGGAGGCGCAGATGATCGCCTTGTTGCCCGCCTCGACCGCCTTGGAGACGGCCATCGTCATGCCCCGGTCCTTGAACGACCCGGTCGGGTTGGCGCCCTCCACCTTGAGGTAGACGTCACAGCCGAGCCGCGCGGAGAGCACCGGCGCGGGCAGCAGCGGCGTGTTCCCCTCGTGCAGCGTGACGACCGGCGTGGCGTCGGTGACCGGCAACCGGTCCCGGTACGCCTCGATCAGACCCCGCCACATGCCGTTCTCCTCGCCTCTCGTACCCGTCACCGGTCACCACCGGCCGGGAGTCGTCCGCATCCGGTCCGCCCGCTCACGAGCCCCCCTCGACCCGCAGCACGCTCGCCACCGAACGGACGATATCGAGCCCGCGCAGTTCACCGACGGTCGCCGCGAGGGCCGCGTCCGGCGCCACGTGGGTCACGATGACCAGGATCGCCTCGCCCGCTCCCCCGGCGCCGCCGCCGGCCGGCCCCTGACGCACGGTGGCGATCGAGACGTCGTGGCGGGCGAACACCCCGGCGACCGCCTCCAGCACACCCGGACGGTCGGCCACGTCGAGACTGATGTGGTAGCGGGTGAGCGCCTCACCCATCGGGCGTACCGGCAGGTCGGCGTAGGCGGACTCGCTGGCCGCCCGAACCCCGGCCAGCCGGTTGCGGGCCACCGCGACCACGTCGCCGAGTACCGCGCTGGCGGTCGGCGAACCGCCCGCGCCCCGCCCGTAGAACATCAACTGCCCGGCCGCGTCGGCCTCGACGAAGACCGCGTTGAACGCGTCGCCGACCCCGGCCAGCGGGTGGCTCAGCGGGATCATCGCCGGGTGCACCCGGACGCTGACCGTCTCGCGCCCCTGCCCGTCGGCACCCCGTGCCGCGATGCAGAGGAGCTTGATCGTGCAACCCATCGCCTTCGCGCTGGCCACGTCGGCGGCGGTCACCTCGGTGATGCCCTCCCGGTGCACGTCGTCGGCGCCGACCCGGGTGTGGAAGGCCAGCGAGGCGAGGATCGCCGCCTTGGCCGCCGCGTCGAAGCCCTCCACGTCGGCGGTCGGGTCGGCCTCCGCGTACCCCAGCTCGGTGGCCTCCTCCAGCGCCTCGGCGAAGCCCGCGCCGGTGGCGTGCATGGCGGAGAGGATGAAGTTGGTGGTGCCGTTGACGATGCCGGTGACCCGGGTGATCCGGTCACCGTGCAGCGACTCGCGCAGCGGGCGCAGCAGCGGGATCGCTCCGGCCACCGACGCCTCGTAGTAGAGGTCGGCGTCGCCCTCGGCCGCCGCGTCGTGCAGCGTGCCGCCGTCCTCGGCGAGCAGCGCCTTGTTGGCGGTGACCACGCTCTTGCCGGCCCGCAGCGCCTCCACCAGCCACCCGCGCGCCGGTTCGATGCCGCCGACCACCTCGACGACCACGTCCACGTCGTCGCGCTTGATCAGCCCGAGCGCGTCGGTGGTGAACAGCGTCGGATCGATCGGCAGGTCACCACGGTCACGCCCGAGCCGGCGTACCGCGATGCCGGCGATCTCCAGCGGGGCACCGATCCGGGCGGCGAGGTCGGTCGACTGCTCGTGCAGCAGTCGCACCACCTCGGCACCGACGGTGCCGCAGCCGAGCAGGGCCAGGCGCACAGGTTGATTCATCCCACATCCAAGGCGAGCAGGTCCTCTTCGGTCTCCCGTCGAACGATCAGCCGGGCCTGGCCGTCCCGCACCGCGACCACCGGGGGGCGGGGCACGTGGTTGTAGTTGCTGGCCATGCTGCGGCAGTAGGCACCGGTGCCCGGCACCGCGACAAGATCTCCGGGCTGCACGTCGGCGGGCAGGAATTCATCCTTCACCAGGATGTCCCCGGACTCACAATGCTTTCCCACCACGCGGGCGAGCATCGACCCGCCCGAGGTGACCCGGGACGCCAGCGTCGCCGAGTACGCGGCGTCGTAGAGCGCAGTCCGGATGTTGTCGCTCATCCCCCCGTCCACGCTGACGTAGGCGCGGTGCCCGTCGGATGCGTCACCACCGGCACCCACCAGCACGGACTTCACGGTGCCCACCTCGTAGAGGGTGAACACGGCCGGGCCGACGATCGCCCGACCCGGCTCGATCGAGACACGCGGCACCGTCAGCCGCTCCGCCGCGCACTCCGCGTCCACGATCCGGCGCAGCCGCTTGGCCAGCTCGTGCGGGGTCGAGGGGTCGTCCTGGGTGGTGTACGCGATGCCGAACCCACCGCCGAGGTCCAGCTCCGGCAGCTCCACCCCACGGGCGTCGCGGATCTGCGCCTGGAGCGCGAGCACCCGGCGGGCGGACACCTCGAAGCCGCTGGTGTCGAAGATCTGCGAGCCGATGTGCGAGTGCAGGCCGCGCAGCTCCAGCACGTCCTCGTCGAGGATGCGCAGCGCCGCCGCGCTCGCCGCGCCCCCGGCCAGCGAGAAGCCGAACTTCTGGTCCTCGTGCGCGGTGGCGATGAACTCGTGGGTGTGCGCCTCCACGCCGACGGTGACCCGGATCATCACCCGGGGCCGGACGCCCCGCTCGCGGGCCAGCACGGTGAGCCGGTCGATCTCGTCCGACGAGTCGACGATGATCCGGCCCACCCCGGCGTCCAACGCCCGGGTCAGCTCGGCCACGGACTTGTTGTTGCCGTGGAACCCGATCCGTTCCGGCGGCATCCCGCCGGCCAGCGCCACGGCCAGCTCCCCACCGCTGCACACGTCGAGGAACAGACCCTCCTCGGCGATCATCCGGACCACCGCGCGGCAGAGGAACGCCTTGCCCGCGTAGTAGACGTCCTCGTCCGGGAAGGCGGCCCGGAAGTCGCGACAGCGCGACCGCAGGTCGTCCTCGTCGAGCACGTACACCGGAGTGCCGAACCGAGCGGCGACGTCTCGGACGTCCAGCCCGGCGACGACCAGCGCGCCGTCGTCGCCGCGCCGGGTGTTGCGCGGCCACAGGCGCGGCACCAGGGCGTTGACGTCGGCCGGGGTACGCAGCCAGGCCGGCCCCCGGTTGCCGATGTCACCGTGCAGCGCACCGGCCTCGTGAGCGCGCATCGGTCACATCCTCTCGGGGGCCGAGACGCCGAGCAGGCGCAGGCCGTTGGCGATGACCACCCGGGTGGCGTCGTTGAGCCAGAGCCGGGCCCGGTGCAGGTCGGTGACCTCCTCGTCGCCCCGGGGCAGGACCCGGCAGTTGTCGTAGAACCGGTGGTACGCCCCGGCCAGGTCCTCCAGGTAGCGGGCCACCCGGTGCGGTTCGCGCAGCTCGGCGGCGGCGGCCACCACCGCGGGGAACTCGGCGAGCGCCTTGAGCAGCTCGTTCTCCTTGTCGTGGTCGAGCAGCTCGGGCCGGAACGCGTCGGCGTCGCCCCGGCTCACCCCGACCTCGGCGGCGTTACGCGCGACGTTGGCCGTCCGGGCCGCCACGTACTGCACGTAGTAGACCGGGTTGTCACGGGTGGCCCTGGTCCACAGCTCGATGTCGATGTCGATCGGGGAGTCGCTGGAGTAGCGGGCCAGCGCGTACCGGGAGGCGTCCACCCCGATCGCGTCGACCAGGTCCTCCAGGGTCACCACGGTCCCGGCGCGCTTGCTCATCCGCACCGGTGCGCCGTCGCGCACCAGGTTGACCAACTGGCCGATGAGAATCTCCAGGGTCTGCTCCGGCTCGTCGCCGAAGCAGGCGGCCATCGCCCTCATCCGGCCGATGTAGCCGTGGTGGTCCGCGCCCAACATGATCACGACCCGGTCGAAGCCGCGCTCCCGCTTGTCCAGGTAGTAGGCGCAGTCCGCCGCGAAGTAGGTCCACTCGCCGTTGGACTTGCGCAGCACCCGGTCCTTGTCGTCACCGAAGTCGGTGGTGCGCAGCCAGGTCGCGCCGTCGGCGTCGAAGACGTGGCCCTGCTCCCGCAGCCGGGTCAGGGCGTGCTCCAGCTCACCCCGGTCGTGCAGGTCCTTCTCGTTGAAGTAGGTGTCGAACTCCACCCCGAAGTCGCGCAGCGAGGACTTGATCTCCTCGAACATCAGCGCGACGCCCTCCACCCGGAACACCTCCTGGGCGGCGGCCTCGTCCATCGACAGCACCTCCGGCCGCCGGGCGGTGACCTCGGCGGCGATCTCGGCGATGTACGCCCCGCCGTAGCCGTCCTCCGGGGCCGCCTCGCCCCGGGCGGCGGCGAGCAGCGAACGGGCGAACCGGTCGATCTGCGACCCGGCGTCATTGAAGTAGTACTCCGTACCGACCTCGGCGCCGGTGGCCCGCAGCAGGCGGCTCAGCGCGTCGCCGACCGCCGCCCACCGCACCCCGCCGATGTGCACCGGCCCGGTCGGGTTGGCCGAGACGAACTCAAGGTTGATCTTCAGCCCGGCGAGCCGGTCGCTCCGGCCGTACTCCTCGCCCGCCTCGACGATGGTCCGGGCGAGCTGACCGGCGGCGGCGGCGTCCAGCCGGATGTTGAGGAAGCCCGGACCGGCGATCTCCACCGACTTGATCCCCGCCGTGCTGCCCAACTCGGTGGCGAGCGCGGTGGCCAGCTCGCGGGGCGGGACGCCCACCTTCTTGCTGAGCTGGAGCGCCAGCGTGGCGGCGTAGTCGCCGTGCTCGGGATTGCGGGGACGCTCGACCGTCGTGTGCTCCGGCAGCGCGGAGCGGTCCAGCCCTCGGTCGGTGAAGACGGCGTGAGCGGCGGCCAGGACGGCTTCGGCGAGTTCAGCGGGAGTCACCGAACCATGTTATCGGGGGTAGACTCGGTCCCCGCGGCGGCGACCCGGCATCGGGGGCTGGGCCGCCGGACTCCTCTGACCGACCGACCTGACGAGGCACGATGAGCATCAGCACCCCGGGCGGCCCGCAGCGCCGCCCGACCGTGGTCAGCACCGGCAAGAAGCCGGCGGCAGGTCGGCCGGCCGCCGGCGCCAAGCCGACCAGCGACAAGAAGCCGGCGACCCCCCGCTCCGGCGGTGGCAAGGGTCCCCGCAAGCCGATCACCCCGGTGAAGGTCAGCCAGGGCCGTTCGTGGGGGCCGATCGCCCTCTTCGTCGCCGTGGGCGTGCTCGCCACCTCGATCATCGGCTTCGGCGCCTGGGCGACCTTCAAGGGCAGCCAGTCGTGGCAGGACAAGGCCGCCGCGATCGACGGCATCGTCAACTTCCGGGAGAGCGACCCGGAGAGCATCGCCAACCAGGAGCACCGGGCCGGCAAGATCGAGTACCCGCACAGCCCGCCGGTCGGCGGTCCGCACAACAACACCTGGCAGCGCTGCCAGGGTGACGTCTACACGGCGCCGATCGCCAACGAGCACGCGCTGCACAGCCTGGAGCACGGCGCGGTCTGGATCACCTACCGCCCCGACCTGCCCGAGGCGGACGTGGAGAAGCTGGCCGAGATCATCCGGGGCAACGACTTCATGCTGATGAGCCCCTACGAGGGCCTCGACAAGCCCGTCTCGATCCAGGCGTGGGGCTACCAGCTCAAGGTCGACGACGCCGGTGACTCGCGGCTCAAGGAGTTCGCCACCGTGCTGGCGCAGAACGCCTCGATGGAGCCGGGCGTGCCGTGCTCCTCCGGCAACTACACCACCGGCACCGGCAGCGAGCCGCGCGAGATGCAGCCGTCGATGGGTGGCTGACATGCCGACCGCCGTGCAGGACCCACCGGTGACCGAGCAGACGGGCGGGGCAGCGCCCCGTCCGGCCTCCCGGACGCTGCGTTACCTGACGCTGGCCGTGACCGCGCTGATGCTGCTCGCCGTCGGCTGGACGGCCGCCACGCTGGCCGCCGGGCGTACCCCGGGCGAGGAGTCGGCCGAGGCCGGCTTCGCCCGGGACATGTCCCGGCACCACGCGCAGGCGGTCGAGATGGCCATGATCGCGTACGCCAAGGGCCAGGATCCGGCGATCCGGCAGATGGGGTACGACATGGCGCTGACCCAGCAGGCGCAGATCGGTCACATGCAGCGCTGGTTGCAGGAGTGGGACCTGCTGCCCACCGGCACCCGCCCGGCGATGGAGTGGATGCCGGACGGCGTACGGGTGGACGCGAACGGGCTGATGCCCGGCATGGCCACCCGGGAGCAGATCACCCAGCTCCACGAGGCCCAGGGCGCCGAGGTCGACCGCCTCTTCATGGACCTGATCATCAAGCACCACCTGGGCGGCATCCACATGGTCGACGGGCTGCTCAAGACGTCCGACCGCGCCGAGGTGGTCCGGATGGCCGAGGCCATGAAGCAGGCGCAGCAGAAGGAGATCAACGAGCTCCGGAAGCTCCAGGAGGCCGCCGGCTGAGACCGGGACGGTTCACGACCGCCGCGACGACGTTCCACCCCGAGGGGCCCGCCGAACACACCGGCCGGGCCCCTCGCCCGTACGCAGACCACCCACCGAGACACCACCACATGCCCGATTCGCACGTTTTGCACGTTATGAACTAATTACTGAGCTTGACAACCTTTCTCCCCACATATCGTGACCAGTTGGGATTCGGGCTCGTTGCGCAGGACGTGGGGGTTGCACTCAGAGACGCACGGCGCTCGGTCACCAGTTGGTGCCGGCGCCACACCATCGGCGGTGACGGGGCGGTGGCAGCCGTCCGTCGCGGACAGCGGCAGAGCGAGTCGGGAGCGCTCAGCCGCGAACAGGAACTGGAACTGATCGACACCCTGCGGGGCGTCCATCCCGACGAGTTCGGCCTGGACGAGGAGCTGTGGACTCGCCAGAGTCTGCACACCCTGATCGAGCAACAGTTCGGGCTGACCCTGGACGCCGGGGTCGTCGGGGCGTACCTGCGGGCCTGGGGGTTGGGCCCACGCGAGCCGCGCGAGCGCGCCTGCGGGCTCTGCGTCGGCGCGGTCGAGCGGTGGGTACGCAGCGAGTACCCGGCCATCACCCGGGCCGCCCAGGAACACCTCGCCGAGGTCTACTGGCTCGGCCGGGTACGACTCGTCGGCACCATGCCGGCAGCCGACGTGATCTCGGCGGTCTCCTCGCGCGGCCGGGTGCGGTTCATGGTCACCACTCCGTCGGTGGACCCGGCACTCCCCCGGGACTTCGTGCTCCGCCTCAGCGGCACCGAGCAGCGCACCGTGCACCTGATCGTGGACGGCTCCTGGGCCCGCAACGAGTGGCCCCGCCGCCTCCCCCGCCGCATAGTGCCGCACCCCCTCCCCAGCTGCGGCCGAGCCCAAGCCGCCTAACCCACCCCATCCCACCCACCCACCCCCTCCCCGCGTTGATCAAGAAGTTTTGGCCTCCGGAGCATCCCGGCGAGCGCCAAAACTTCTTGATCAACGGAGACAGGCCGGGCGGGAGCGGGGTGCGGGCGGGGGTGACGGGTGGGTCGGGGTGGTGTCGGGGTGCCGGTTCGGCGATCAGGGGGCGGGTTTGCTAGTCTTCACCAGTCGCTGAGCCCCCGTAGCTCAGGGGATAGAGCACCGCCCTCCGGAGGCGGGGGCGCAGGTTCGAATCCTGCCGGGGGCACCAGAAACGACCTACGCGCAAGGCCGCTGACCACGAACACGGTCGGCGGCCTTCGTCGTGTGCACGGGTCTTCGTGGACCCGCGCCGACACGGCTCGCGGTCGGCAGGTCCGGGTCGGCTGCCGACCGACCGGCGTCGGACCGCTCCGTCGCGGGCCGGTCTGACCCCCGATCGGCGGTCGGTACGGGGGTGCGGGCCGACACTATGCTGTGAGCACCTCGCCACTCTGCGGAAGGGCTGCCGGTGCCCCGGGTGAACGTACGCTGGTCGCGGATCTCGGCAACCGAGAAGGCGTCCTACGGCGGTGCGGCGATCGCGGCCTCGGCCACGGTGGTGGTGGCGGTCGTGCAGGGCGCGGTGCCGCTGCTCGCCGGGCAGGGCGGTGCGGTCGCGGTCGCACTGGTGTCGTTCCTCGCCGGGGTGGCCGTCACCGGCGCGACGGTCGCGGTGAGCGCCACGGTACGCCGCCGCTCGCTGAGCGGGGACGGGCCGGAGTTCGACGTCTTCGTCTCGACGCCGATGGCCTCGCTGCCGGCGTCGGAGTACCCGGTCCACCGCCGACAGATCATGGTGCTGATCCGGGAGATCGAGCAGCGTGCCGGGCTGAGTTGCTACTTCGCCGGCCGGGACCGTCCCGAGATCACCGACTTCCCCGCCGTCGACCTGGGCTTCCGGGACGAGTTGCGGGCGCTGGCGCGCAGCCGGCACTTCCTGCTGGTGCTGCCGCTGTCGAATCCGTCGAGTTCGCTGGTGGAGGCCGGGGTGGCGATCGCCCTGGGCAAGCCATCCATCTATTTCAGACACACCTCGGCTGCGCTGCCGTTCCTCCTCCGTGGAGCGGCCAACTCCAATCATCCGGACATACCCCGGATCCGGGTCTACGAATACGCTGATTTCAGCGAGTTGGCGGCCCTGGTCCGGGTCAACGGCAAGGGCCTCTTCGAGAGCCACACCTGACCAGCCGATCGGAACGTCGATGTCGAACATCTCGGGTGCCAAGAAGCTCTTCGTCATCATGCCGTTCGGGCTGAAACGGCTGCCCTCCGGCCTGATGCACGACTTCGACCGTTTCTATCACGGGATCCTGCGCCCAGTGGCCCAGGACGCCGGCTGGTCGGTGTTCCGCGCCGACGAGATCACCGAGCCGGGCACCATCGTCAACCAGGCGTTCCGGCATCTCCAGGCCGCCGACGTGGTGGTCGCCGACATCAGCTCGCCGAACGGCAGCGTCTACTACGAGTTGGGCGTGCGGCAGGCGATCTCGCCGGGCAAGACGATTCTTGTCGCGGTGCACGGCACCGAGTTGCCGTTCGACCTCAAGAGCCAGCGGGTGTTGTTCTACAGTCCACAGTTCGACCAGGATCCGCGGTTCCGGTTCGCGTACCGCGAGGCACTCATCTCGGACAGCCCGCACGTCCACAATCCGGTCCGGGACGCACTGAGCGACCTCGGGTTGAACTTCCATCCGCGTACCGATCGGGTCGCCTTCGAGCAGGAACTGCACCACAAGATCGAGCGGAGTCGGAACATCGAGCAGTTGCTCGCCGTCTGGCACTGGGCGCGGCAGTCGGGTGACCTGCCGACCGGGGCGTTGCTGTCGTTGAGCAACCGGTTGGCCGCTGAGGGCGACTACTCCAGCGCGGTCCAGGTGCTCGACGCCGCCTTCCCGGAAGCCGACGGCGACTGGGAGGTGCACCGGCAGCGCGGCTTCTACCTGCGCAAGCTGACCCGGCTCGACGCGGCCGAGGTGGCGCTGAACCGGGCGTACGAGCTGAACCCGTCGGATCCGGAGACGCTCGGCATGCTCGGCGGCGCCCTCAAACGCCAGGGCCGGTACGCCGAGGCGCTGCGCCTCTACCAGCAGGGCGCCACCCTCTCCCCCACCTCGTTGTACCTGGCGGTGGCCTGCGCCGGCATGATGGCGATCGCCGATCCGGGCAACCCCGAACCGGCGCTCGCCCGGTACCGGCAGTTGCTCGACGAGATCGACTCCCGCCCGGGTCAGGAGACCGATTCCTGGGCGAACCTGGTCCGCGCCGAGGCCCACTTCGTGCTGGGCGACGTGGAGGCGGCCCGTCGCTTCGGCAGGGCGGCGGTCCGGTACGGTGCCGAACGGCTCCACTTGGAGTCGACCGCCGACCAGATCCTGATGCTGGACGCCAACGGCCTGCCGTTGCACGACGCGGACGGTTTCGCGCGCTGGCTGGTCGACGGGGCCAAGGACCGGGCGTCGACGACCGTGGACGAGCGGGGCACCCCGGCGACCGACCCGGAGTTCCCCCGTCGGATGATCTTCCACATCTCCGACGTCCACTTCGGATCGATCACCGAGGGCGACAGCCTCATCGACGTGCACCGGTTCGCCGACACCGAGAACTCCGACCGGCTCAGCGTCGAGCTGACCCGGGAGTTCCACGCCGCCCTCAGACGCTCCGGCTGCGCCGCCTCGGACGCCGTGCTGGTGGTCTCCGGCGACTCCACCTACACCGGTCGGCAGGACGAGTTCGACCTGGTCCGGCAGTTCCTGACGGAGCTGTGCGAGAACACCGGGATGGACCGCAGTCAGGTGGTGCTGGTGCCCGGCAACCACGACATCGACTGGCTCCAGACGAAGTCGAACCGGGCCAACCGGTTCGACAACTACCTCACCTTCGCGCACCAGTTCTATGGCGAGGACCTGTTCCACGAGGTCTTTCCCCGCGTCAAGTGGGACCTGCGGACCTCGGGCACCCGGCCGGAGGCGAGGGAGATCGTCTATCGACGTACCGACCGGACGATGACCGTCGTCGGGTTGAACTCCTGCATCTTCGAGGACGACCAGAACCATTACGGCTACATCGGCAAGCGTCAGCTCGACATCGTCAAGGAACTGCTGGAGCAGGAGCCGCCGGAGAACGTACGGGTCGCGGTCATGCACCACCACCTGCACCCCTTCCCCGAACCGCTGGAGCCGCGACGGGGTAACGCGGTCGTGCTGGACCTGTCCACGGTCCGCGACGCCGGGCTGGTGGAGCAGCGCCTGGAACGGCTCGGCTTCTCGCTGCTGCTGCACGGGCACAAGCACAAGCCGCAGCTTCGCGAGACCCTGGTGCGGATCCCGCAGAACGACTCCAGCGTCACACCCCGCCCGCTGATCGTCTCCGGCTGCGGCAGCACCGGGGTCAGCCAGCACGAGCTGGAGCACAACCAGCCGAACCACTTCGCCGTCCTGGAACTGGCCCAACCGGTCCGGCGGCCGGGTGCCGACTTCCTGGTCATCGAGTGGCGCGAGCTGGCCGTGGCACCGGGCGCCGAGTGGGTCACCAAGCAACGCTGGACCATCAAGGGCTGACCGAGACCGGGCTGGCCGAGACCGGGCTGGCCGAGACCGGGCAGCCCGCGCCGGGCGGACCAGGCGTCGGGCGGACGGTACGGGTACGGGCCGGTCGCCGACGGTCCCGTCCGGGACGGGACCTTGGTCCTGCCCGGCTCAGGTGTTCCGGCCCAGGTGCCGGACCACCGGCGCGCGGGATGGTGGTCTCGTAGGAAGCTGACAGCGGAGGCGACGATGACCATCCACCACGGCACTCACCGATCGATCGAACGGCCGCTTGAGCACGCGGAGATGCCCGGCGCCATGCTGACCACCACCGCCGCGCGGGCGCTGGCCGTACTGCGGGTCGCCACCGGCCTGGTCTTCCTCTGGGCCTTCCTCGACAAGACCTTCGGCCTCGGGTACGCCACCCCGGCCGAGCGGGCCTGGATCAACGGCGGCTCCCCCACCCGGGGCTTCCTCGCCAACGTGGAGGTGGGCCCGTTGCGGTCGATCGCCCACACCATCGCCGGCACCTGGTGGGCCGACGTGCTGTTCATGGTCGGCCTGGCCGCCATCGGCGTCGCCCTCGTGGCCGGCGTCGGGCTGCGGATCGCCGCCGCCTCGGGCACGGTAATGATGGCGCTGATGTGGCTGGCCGAGTTCCCGCTCGCCCGGTTCACCGCCGGAGGCGACCCGACCGGCTCGACCAACCCGCTCGTCGACTACCACCTGATCTACGCCGTGGCGCTGATCGCCCTCGCCGCCGCGTACGCCGGACACACCTGGGGTCTGGGTCGGATCTGGGCCCGCCTGCCCTTCGTGCAGCGGCACCGCTGGATGATCTGACGCCCCGACGCGACGCCGGGCCGGACCGCCATCACGGTCCGGCCCGGCGTCGTGTCGGCACCTACCAGACCGCAGCGCGGCCCCGCCCTCAACCGCCCTCGGCGCGGCGGGCGCGGGCCCGGCGACGCCCCTCGTGCATGGCCTGCACCCGGGGGACGGGGATGGTCCGGCCCTCCTCCACCAGGTCGGCCGGAAGCCGCTGCGGCGGCGGCATCTCCGCGGCCCACGGATCCCGGTCCGCGAGCAGACCGGGCACCGTGCGGATGGTGAAGTCGGCCGGGGCCACCGACTCCAGGTCGGCCCAGGGCACCGGGAACGAGACCGGCACGCCGGGCCGCAGCCGGGGGCTGTAGACGGAGACGACGGTCGCGCCGCCGGACCGGGTGGGGTCCACGAATACCTTGCCTGCCCGGTCCTCCCGGATGAAGGCGGTGGTGGCCAGCGCCGGATCGAGGCGTTCCGCGCGGGCCGCGAGCGCCCGGGTGGCGGCGGCCAACTCCTCGGCGTCCGGACCGGCCGCGATCGGCACGAAGACGTGTACGCCCTTGGCACCGCTGGTCTTCACCGCACCGGCCAGCCCGGCGTCGGCGAGGGCCTGGCGGACCAGCAGCGCGGCGGCCACCCCGGCACCGAAGCCGCCGTCGGAGGGCGGATCGAGGTCGAGCACCAGGTGCGTGGGACGGCTCAGGTCGTCAGCTACCGCCAGCGTCGGGTGGTACTCCACCGCGCGCTGGTTGGCGAACCAGAGCAGGGTACGGCGGTCGTCGCAGAGCGCGTACGCGATCTCCCGGTGGGACGCCTCGGCCCAGACCGGCACCCGGCGTACCCAGTCCGGGGTGTAGCGGGGCAGGTTCTTCTGCATGAACGGCGGTTGGCCGGGGCGTACCCGGACCACTGACAGCGGCCGTCCGCGCAGGTGCGGGACGAGTCGGTCGGCGACCGCGTCCAGGTAGTCGACCAGGTCCCGCTTGATCGCGCCGGATCCGTCGAAGAGCGCCTGATCGAGGTTGGTCAGCGCCACGCCGTCCCGGGTCTCGTCCGCCCGACTCATCCGCTCACCATCGCCCCGTAGCGGCACACGGTCAACCGAACCACGCCGATCCGCCCACGCTCTCAGCTCGACAGGGCACGCTGGAACGTGGCCGGAGTCACGCCGATCCGCCCGCCGTGACGCGGCTTCCGGCTCCGCCACCGGCAGGTGACGCTCGGCACGGCGCAGGGCCCGATAGCCGATCAGTCCCGGCTGGTTGTGGCGAAGACCACTGATCTGACCGATCGGTCAGCCTCTGACCGATCGGTCAGGCATGCTGGCTGGCATGGCCCGCCCGACCCAGCAGACCCACGACGAGATCCTGGCCGCCGCCACGCGGCGGTTCGCCGCCACCGGCTACCGGGGCACCTCGTTGCAGGACATCGCGCGGGAGGTCGGCTGCTCCAAGGCGGCAGTGCTCTACCACTTCGCCAACAAGGAGGCGATCCTCACCGAGCTGATGGCGCCCGCGATCGAGGTGTTGCAGGCGCTGGACGACCGGATCACCGCGCAGGACGACCCCGCCCGCGCCCAGCAGGTCGCCACCGAGGGCTTCGTCGACCTGGCGGTCCGGTTCCGCAGCGAGATCGCCCTGCTCCGCGGCGAGTTCCCGGAACTGCTGCAACAACCCGACTTCGCGCACATCCACGAGATCTCCGAGCGGCTCATCGCCGCCCTGGCCGGACGGTCGTCCCGGGACTCGGCCCGGATCTGCGCACTGGTGCTGCTCGCCGGCATCGCGGAGACCTGCGGACAGTTCGCCGAGGTGTCCGACGAGGACCTACGGGCCGCCCTGCTCGCGCTGCTGCGACGGGCGTTGGAGCCCGTGCACTGACCCGTTCCACCATTCACTGACCGAGGGAAAGGACCTCATGGCGACCCTGCTCTACCGGCTTGGCCGGGGTTCGATGCGCCGACGGCGGCTCGTGGCCGCGATCTGGCTCGTCGTACTCGTCGGGCTCGGCCTGGCCGCAGCGACCCTGCGCGGCCCGACGGCCAGCAACTTCACCATGCCCGGGACCGAGTCGCAGCGCGCTCTCGACCTGCTCGCCGAGCAGTTCCCGGCGGCGTCCGGCGCGACCGGCACGATCGCCGTCAAGGCGCCCGGAGAGGGACAGCTCGGCACACCCGAAGGCCAGGCGGTGGTCCAGTCGATCACCCAGGAGGCCGCGGCGGTCCCCGGCGTCCTCGCCGCCGTCGACCCGTTCCAGGTCGGCGCCGTGTCGCCGGACGGCCGGTACGCCCTGATCCAGGTGCAGTTCGGCGACGGCTCCGACGCGATCACCGACGAGCAGCGCGAGGCGTACGAGGAGATCGGCACCCAGGCCGAAGCCCAGGGCTGGCAGGTCGCCCCCGGCGGTGAGGTGCTCAACGCCGAGCCCGAGGTGGGCTCGACCGAGGCGATCGGTGTCGCGGTCGCCCTGGCCGTCCTGGTGATCACGTTCGGTTCGCTGGTGGCGGCCGGGATGACCATGCTCAACGCGCTGATCGGTGTGGGCGTCGGCATGGCCGGCCTCTTCACGCTCAGCAGCGTGGTGGAGCTGACCAGCACCGCGCCGATCCTCGCGCTGATGCTCGGCCTCGCCGTCGGCATCGACTACTCGCTGTTCATCACCTCCCGCTACCGGCAGAACCTCGTCGAGGGGCTACCCGCCGACGAGGCGATCGGTCGAGCGGTCGGCACCGCCGGATCCGCCGTGGTCTTCGCCGGAGCCACCGTGGTCATCGCCCTCGCCGGGCTGTCGGTGGTGAACATCCCGTTCCTGACCGTGATGGGTCTGGCCGCGGCCGGCACGGTGACCGTGGCGGTGCTGGTGGCGATCACCCTGCAACCGGCCCTGCTCGGGTTCGCCGGTCGCCGGGTGCTGCCCCGCAAGCTGCGGACCACCGCACCGCAGGCCGCCGACGGCGACCAGCGCCCGTCGGAGGCGACCGAGGACGGCGTCGGCCCCGACGCGGCCACCGTCACCGGCGAGGACCGGTCGACGTTCGGGTTCCGCTGGGCGGCGTTCCTCACCCGCTTCCGGATCCCGGTGATCCTGGCCGGCGTGATCGGGCTCGGCCTGCTCGCGCTGCCCGCCCCGGACATGCGCCTCGCCCTGCCCGACGCCGGCACCGCACCGGCGGGCTCGGCTCCCCGGGTCGCCAACGACCTGATCACCGAGGGCTTCGGGCCGGGCTTCACCGGCCGACTCGCGGTGGTCGTGGCCGGTGACGACGCGCAGGCCACCGCCGCCGCCGTGCCGCAGGTGGCCAACCTGGTGCAGAACACCGAGAACGTGCTGGCCGTGGCTCCGCCGCAGCTCAGCCCGGACGGCCGAACCGCGCTGCTCGGCGTGATCCCGCAGACCGGCCCGACCGACCCGGCCACCGAGACGATGGTGCACGACATCCGTACGGCGGTCGACGGCGTCCAGGGCGCCGACGTGCTGCTGACCGGCGTGACCGCGATCGGCATCGACATCTCGGACAAGCTCTCCGACGCCATGCCGGTCTACCTGGGCCTGGTGGTCGGCCTGTCGATCCTGCTGCTGATGCTGGTGTTCCGGTCGGTGCTGGTGCCGGTCAAGGCGGCACTGGGCTTCCTGCTCACCGTGGCGGCCACCTTCGGTCTCACCGTCGCGGTGTTCCAGCAGGGGCACCTGGCGGACCTGGTCGGCCTGGACACCCCGAGCCCGCTGATCAGCTTCCTGCCGATCCTGCTGATCGGCATCCTGTTCGGCCTGGCCATGGACTACGAGGTCTTCCTGGTCTCCCGGATGCGGGAGGACTTCGTCCACGGTGACACCGCGCAGCAGGCCACCATCAACGGGATGGGGCACGGTGCCCGGGTGGTCACCGCCGCCGCGCTGATCATGACGGCGGTCTTCGGCGGCTTCGTCTTCCTCGACGACCCGGTCATCAAGTCGATGGGCTTCGCGCTGGCGATCGGTGTGGCCATCGACGCCTTCGTGGTCCGGATGACCATCGTCCCGGCGGTCATGTCGCTGCTCGGCAAGGTGGCCTGGTGGCTGCCGCGCTGGCTGGACCGGCTGCTGCCCAACGTCGACATCGAGGGCGAGAAGCTGCGCGCCGAACTCGACGGCAAGGTGCACGTCCGCACCTGACGGATTGCGTGAAAGGAAGGGTCCCCTGCTAACGCCTCATGCATAGCAGGGGACCCTTCCTAACATCCAGCGCCCCGCCCACAGCGAGCGCACACCGCAGCGCAGCGCAGCGCGCACGCAGCGCGCGCGCGTGTTCAGACGCCGGCCGGGTAGGTTTCCATCTCGCCCGGTGTGACCAGCGCGGGCAGCGGATGCAGGGCGGTGGTCTCGTCGCACCAGACGAAGGCGTCGTACCGGTCCCCGAGCCGGGTCGGCACGTAGTTGCCCCACGACTCGAACGACGGGTCGTACACCACGCCGATCGCCCGGTGGTCGAGCGTGTCGGTGACCCAGCCCGGCTGGTCCGGGCCACCGAAGACCAGCACCGCCCGGTCCGGCATCAGCTCGTGCAGGCGGCGTTCCAACGAGCCGGGGCGAGCCGGCGGCACCAGCATCGCCTCCGCCGGGGAGCCCCAGCGCGGGGCCGCCGTCACCGTGCCGCGATAGCTGCCGAAGCCGATCAGGACCACCCCGTCCGGTCCGTACCGTTCCCGGGCCACCTGGCCGATGTTGAGCATCCCGTCGGTGGCCATGTCGGTGGCCCGCGCGTCACCGATGTGCGTGTTGTGCGCCCAGACGACGCCCCGGGCGCCCGGCCCGTAGCGGTCCAGCAGCCGGTCCAGGGTGTCGGCCATGTGGCCGTCCCGGATGTTCCACGAACCCGGCCCACCGGCCACCATCTCCCGGTAGTACCGCTCCGCGCCGGCCACCACCTCCGCGTTCTGCCAGGCCGAGAAGGCGCCCGGCCCGTCCGTGGCGGCGTGTTCCCGGGTACGCGCCAGCAGCCGTACCACCTCCTCCTCGCAGCGGGCGGAGACGAAACGGCTCGCCAGGCCGTACTCCTCGATTCGCTTGCCGTACGGCTCGAAGCACCGGTACGCGTCCTGGGCCGCCTCCAGCGACGCCGGATCCTCCTCGCCGACGTAGTCGAAGATCGCCTGCATCGACTCCCAGAGGCTGTACACGTCCAGACCGTGGAAACCGGCCCGGGACGCCTCGGGACGCTCCAGGTTCCAGGCCCGCAGCCAGCGGCAGAACCGGGCCACCTCGGCGTTGGACCACATCCACGTGGGCCAGCGCTCGAAGCGTTCCAGCGCGGTCTGCGGCTCGGTGGCACCACCCGGCGCAGCGGTCACCGAACGGTTCACCCGGTCGCAGTCCGGCCAGTCGCCCTCCACCGCGACGAAACTGAACCCGCACTCGGCGATCAACCGCCGGGTGAGCTGTTCCCGGATGCGGTAGTAGTCGTGGGTACCGTGCGTCGCCTCGCCGATCATCACCACCCGGACGTCCCGGACTCGCTCCAGCAACGGGTCGAGGTCGCTCGGCGCGCCGAGCCGCTGTACCAGCATGCCTGCGGCTACCCGGCACCCCCGGCAGCAAACCCGGGGGTGTGCCGGGCACCTCGGGCGGGTAGGTCGAAGGACATGACCGACAGCGGCGCCTTCCTGCCGGAGCAGATCGCGGGGCTGGACTTTCCCGTCTCCCGCGAGGACCTGATCCGCTGGTGCCAGGAGAACGGCGCCAGCACCGAGCAGTTGGAGGCGGTCCGGGCGCTGCCGGTGGAACATTTCGGCTCCCCGGCCGAACTCGGCGAGGCGCTGCGCGCGGCGACCTGACTCGACGTCAGCGCCGGAGGCGGGTCAGGCGGGGAGGTCGACGGTGGCGGCGCGGCTCCGGGCGGTCTCGGCGGCGGCCAGCACGGCGACCACCTCGCGGCCGAAGCGGACGTCGCACCGGTGGTCCCGGGTACCGCCGTCCACCTCGGCCAGCAGTTGGTCGACGGCCACGCCGAAGGCGGTCGCCGAGGAACCGCTCGGGTTCGGCAGCCGCTCGACGCCGCTCTCGCCGTAGAGGGTGAACTCCGCCGCCACCGCCTCGGGCGGGGCGTCCAGCGTCAGCGACACCGTGCTGGTGGCTCCACCGTCGTGGGTGAGCAGCAGGTGCACCAGGTCACCGGGCCCGTCCACGGCCGTCACCCGACTCACCCGACCCAGCACCGGCAGCAGGACGGCCAGCGCGTGCGGGCCGATGTCCCAGAGCGCGCCGCGCTCGCGCCGCCAGGGCGACTGGGCGTACGGGCTGCTGGGCTGGAAGATCGAGGCGTACCGGACCACACTGGCGGTGTGCCAGCCACCGGCCGCCGCGACGGCGGTGATGAAGCCGGCGACCTCCGGTTGGTACCGGCCGGTGAAGAAGACCACCGAGGCCACCCCGGAGGCGGCGGCGGCCTCGACCACCCGGTCGGCGTCGGCGACGGTCAACGCCAGCGGCTTGTCCAGCAGTAGGTGACGGCCGGCGGTGGCGGCCCGGGTGGCGATGTCGGCCTGTACGTCCGGGGGCAGCGCCACCGCCACCGCCTCACACGCCTCGATCAACGCCTCGACCTCGGTGAAGGCCGGTACGTCGTACCGGGTGGCCAGCGCGGCGGCGCGATCCCGGTTGCGTCCCCAGACGCCGACCAGTTCCGCCCTCGGGTGCGCGTCGAGCGCCGCCGCGTGCGTCTGCGCCGCCCAGTGGCCGGTGCCGAACAACCCGAACCGCATGACCGGTACCTCCGCCGTCTCGCCTGGCTGCGGCCGACCCGCAGCGTGGTCCACGCTAGTCTCCCGGCCGCTCCGGCCTGCCGCCCCGCCGTCTGTACTACGGGGGTTAGTAGAGTGGGCCGGTGATCGGAACGAGCACCGGACGGACCCGGTGACCGCCGCGCCCGTCGCCGGGTCCCCGGTCGACGGCGTCCCGGCGACCGTCGCCATCGTGCTGTCGCTGCTGGTCGCCGCGTGGGCGCTGGTGGCCACGCTGCGCCACCGCGAGCCGGACCGGGTACAGATGATCGGTCTGGCCGTACTGGAGTTGGCGCTGCTCGCGTTGGCGGTGCTGGCCGGGATGGCCCTCGCCGGTGGCGAGCAGCCCGGCGAGCCGGGGGCGTTCTTCGGCTACCTGGTGACGCTGGTCTGCCTGCCGCCGCTGGCCGCGGTGCTGGCCCGGATGGAGCCGACCCGTTGGGGCTCGGCGATCGTCTGCGCGGTCTGCCTGGTGACGCCGGTGGTCGTGGTGCGGCTCCAGCAGACCTGGGAGGTGCTCGGTGGCTGAGACGCGGACCGCCGGGGCGAGCCGGACCAACGCCGGTCCCGGCCGCCTGTTGATCGCGGTGTACCTGCTGTTCGCGATCGCCGCCACCAGTCGCGCCAGCCTTCAGATCATCACCCGCTTCGACGAGGCACCGCTGGCCTACCTGCTCTCGGCGCTGGCCGCGGTGGTCTACATCGTGGCGGCGGTGGGGCTGGCCCGGGCCGGGCACGCGGGCCGCCGGGTCGCCCTGGCCTGCTGCCTCGTCGAGCTGGTCGGCGTGGTCGGGGTGGGCGCGTTCAGTCTGGGCCGCCCCGACCTGTTCCCGGACGAGACGGTGTGGTCCGGCTTCGGCAGCGGGTACGGCTACATCCCGCTGGTGCTGCCCGTCCTCGGCCTGGCCTGGCTCTGGTCCACCCGCCCCCGGACGGCTGCGGCGCAGGGAAGGGCTCAGGTGTAAGGAAGGGCTTGGGTGTAAGGAAGGGTCCCCTGCTAACGCCTGGTGTATAGGAAGGGCCCCTTCCTTACACCTGGGCGGTGCGCAGGAAGGGGCCCGGACGGTCCCTGGACCCGGGTCAGTCGCGCGGACCGCCCGCGACGTAGATCACCTGGCCGGAGACGAAGGACGCCCCCTCGCTGGCCAGGAACGAGATGGTGTGCGCCACGTCCTCCGGTCGCCCGACCCGGCGTACCGGGATCTCCCCCTCGGCGTGCTTCTGCATCGCCTCGAAGTCGATCTTCATCCGGGCGGCGGTGGCGGCGGTCATGTCGGTGACGATGAAGCCGGGCGCCACCGCGTTGACGGTCACCCCGAACGGCCCCAGCTCGATGGCGAGGGTCTTGGTGAACCCCTGCATCCCGGCCTTCGCCGCGGCGTAGTTGGCCTGCCCCCGGTTACCGAGCGCGGACGTGCTGGAGAGGTTGACGATCCGACCCCACTTGGCCTCGACCATGTGCTTCTGCGCGGCCTGGCTGACCAGGAACGCCCCCCGCAGGTGTACGCCCATGACCGTGTCCCAGTCGGCGTCGGTCATCTTGAACAGCAGGTTGTCCCGCAGCACTCCGGCGTTGTTGACCAGCACGGTCGGTGCGCCGAGTTCGGTGGCGACCCGCTCCACGGCGGCCTCCACCTGCGCCCGGTCCGACACGTCCGCGCCGACGCCGAGCGCCCGGCCACCGGCCGACGTGATCGCGTCCACCGTCTCGGCGGTCGCCGACTCCTCGATGTCGACCACCGCGACGGCCAGCCCGTCGGCGGCCAACCGCCTGGCGGTGGCCGCGCCGATCCCCCGCGCCGCCCCGGTCACGATCGCGACCCGCTGACCCTCCGACATGCCTACCTCCCGGTAACCTCGCTCGACGGCAGGAGCCTAACCCACCTTCCGCCCACCTCCGGCCCGCCGGAGTCCCCGGCCGACCTGCGACGGCCGGGGACGTGCGTGCGCGGAAGCTAGACGGACCAGGTTCGACAGAGCCGGATCCACCGGTACCCGTACCCGGCGATCTTGAGCTTGTCCAGCTTGCCCACGTCGTCGTAGTTGCGGTCGGCGAGCACGTCGATCGGCAGTTCCGCCTCCGACTCCAGCAGGCTGAGGTCGACCTCGGCGTCGTCGGTGCCCAGGTTGTGCAGGAAGACCATCGTGCCGGTCGGTCCGTCGGCCCGGTGCGCCAACACCCCCGCAGGCATCGGTACGTCGATGTGGGTGGTCGAGCCGAAGCCGATCTCCGGAGCCTCGCGCAGGGTACGGATCATCCGCTCGAACCAGCCGAGCAACGAGTTGCGGTCCCGCCGTTGCAGGGTGACGTTGACCTTCTCGTACCCGAAGTCACCCTTGTCGATGACCGGGCGCACCAGCTTCTCCGGCTCCGCCCGGGAGAAGCCGGCATTTCGCTCGTAGGACCACTGCATGGGGGTACGGATCGCCTCCCGCCCCGGCAGCGCCAGGTCCTCCCCCATGCCGATCTCCTCGCCGTACCGCAGCACCGGCGTGCCGCGCAGCGAGAACTGGAGCGAGTACGCCAGCTCGATGCGCCGCCGGTCGTTGCCCAGCATCGGTGCCAGCCGGCGACGGATGCCCCGGTCGTAGATCCGCATGTTCTCGTCCGGGCCGAACTGCGCGTACACCTGGTTGCGTTGTTCGGCGGTCAGCCGGGACAGGTCGATCTCGTCGTGGTTGCGTAGGAAGGTGGCCCACTGGCCGCCCTCGGGCAGGGCCGGGGTGTCGCGCAGCGCCTCGATCACCGGCTCCGGGTCCTGCCTCGCCAGGGCCAGCATCAGCCGCCCGTTCAGCATGAAGTCGAAGAGCATGTGCACCCGGTTCGCCGAACCGCCGCGGTCACCGAAGAACGCGGGCAGTTGGTCCGGCTCGACGTTCGCCTCGGCCAGCAGGACCGCGTCGCCCCGCCGCCACTGCACGTGCTGGCGCAGCTCGGTGAGGAACTCGAAGTCCAGCTCCGGGTTCGGGTCGCCGGGCTCGGTGCGCTCGATGATGAACGGCACCGCGTCCATCCGGAACCCGGCCACCCCGAGTTGGAGCCAGAACGACATGATCTTCTTGATCTCGTCGCGTACCTGGGGGTTCCTGGTGTTGAGGTCCGGCTGGAACTTGTAGAAGCGGTGGTAGTACCAGGACTTGGCGGTCCGGTCGTAGGTCCAGGTCTCGTGCTGCTCGCCGGGGAACACCATGCCCTGGTGCCGGTCCGCGGGCTCCTCGTCGGACCAGAGATACCAGTCGCGGTACGGCGAGTCCGGCGACGACCGGGCGGAGACGAACCACGGATGCTGGTCCGAGGTGTGGTTGACCACCAGGTCGATGATCACCCGGATGCCCCGGTTGCCGGCCTGGTGCAGCAGCTCGGCGAAGTCGCCGAGGGTGCCGAAGCGCGGGTCGACGTTGTAGAAGTCGGTCACGTCGTACCCGTCGTCACCGTTGGGCGACGGGTGGATGGGGTGCAACCAGAGGCAGGTCACGCCCAGCCGGGCCAGGTAGTCCAGCCGGCCGATCAGACCCCGGATGTCACCGACCCCGTCGGCGTCGGAGTCCGCGTACGTGTCGATGTCGAGGCAGTACACGACCGCCTCCGAGTACCACCTGTCAGACATGCCCGGGAACCTTCTCCGTACCACCCGTCCGGCAAACCCGCCCACGTCGCGGCGAGGCCCCAGCGGGGGCGAGCGCTCGGTACCGTGCGGTCATGCGGAACATCGAGTGGTCCAGCGGGGTCTGGCACGGGCAGCCGGCACGTACGGCCGTGGAGCCGGCCGGCGTCCTGAGCATCGCACCGGCAGCGGGCAGCGACCTGTGGCGGCACACCAGCTACGGGTTCGTGCACGACGACGCTCCGGCGCTGCTCACGCCCTTCCCGGTGGGCAGCGCGATGGAGGTGGACTTCGCGCTCGACTACACCGAACAGTTCGACCAGGCCGGCGTACTCGTGTGGGTCGACGACCGCACCTGGGTCAAAGCCGGAGTGGAGGTCAGCGACGGCCACCCGCAGGTCGGTGCCGTGGTCACCCGGGACTTCTCCGACTGGTCGGTCGCCCCGGTGCCCGAGTGGGTGGGCCAGGAGGTGACGGTACGCGTCAGCCGCACCGGCGACGCGCTGACCGTGCGCGCCCGGGTGGCCGGCGAGCAGTGGCGGCTGGTCCGGCTCGCGCCGCTCGCGCCCGACGCCGACGCCTCCGCCGGACCGTACTGCTGCTCCCCCAGCCGGGACGGTCTGACCGTCCGGTTCACCGACTGGCGGCTCGGCCCGGCCGACGCCGCCCTGCACCCCGAGGAGTAACAGTGGCTTCGGGCGGGTAGGAGCCATCCTTTACGCCGATCCTCGCGGAGGCACCGGATGGCAGTCGCCCAGGACGTCGACCCGAGCCAGCTCGGCGGGCTGACCGGCTGGGTGGCCAGCGTGATCGAGGCGGGCGGCGCGGTGGGCGTGGCGCTGCTGGTCGCCCTGGAGAGCATCATCCCGCCGATCCCCAGCGAGATCGTGCTGGCGATGGCCGGATACCTGGCCGGCGAGGGCCGCTTCAACGTGTTCGTGGTGACCGTCGCGGCCACCGCCGGCTCGCTGCTCGGCGCGCTGGTGCTCTACTGGCTCGGTGCCGCGCTGGGCGAGGAGCGGCTCAAGCGCTGGCTCGACCGGCTACCCCTGGTCGACCTGGAGGATCTGGAGAAGGCCGACCGCTGGTTCGAGCGGTACGGCCGGTGGGCGGTCTTCTTCGGCCGGATGGCACCGGTGGTCCGCAGCCTGGTGTCGATACCGGCCGGTGCCAACCGGATGCCGCTGGTCGAGTTCGTCACGCTGACCACGCTGGGCAGTGGCATCTGGAACGGGCTGTTCATCGGGCTCGGGTACGTGCTCGGCTCGCAGTGGCACGAGATCGACCGCTACAGCTCCTGGTTCGACTACGGCATCATCGCCGTCTTCATCCTCATGATCGCCTCCTGGGCGATCAAGAAGAAGCGCCGCCGCTCCCGTCCCCGCCCCCACACCCCCGCCTCCCGCTGACCCCGCCCCTCCCCGCCCCCCCCGCTTGTCCATCCCCCGCCCCGCCCCGCCCCGCTCGGCCTGCTCGGCCCGCCCGGCCCGCCCGGCCTGCTCGGCCTGCTCGGCCTGCTCGGCCTGCTCGGCCCGGCGATCATGGAGTTGTGGCGCTCGCTTTGACCATTTATGCAGCATTTGTCGAGACCACAACTCCATGATCGACGCAGACGGGCGGACGCGGGCAGGCGGACAGGGCGGGGCGGGGCGGGCGGGGCGGGCGGGGCGGGGGCGGGGGGTCAGGGGGTCAGGGGAGGGTGCGGAGGTGGGGGGCGACGGTGCGGGCGAAGGAGTTGTTGTGGGTGACGTCCCAGTTGATCGACCAGGTCATCGCGCCACGCAGGCCCGGGTAGGTACGCGGCGGACGGAAGCTGCCGCAGTTGGTGCCCCGGGTCAGACAGTCCATCGCGGCGTTGACCACGCTGGGCGCGACGATGCCGCCACCGGCCGCCCCGGCACCGGCCGGCAGGCCGAGCCCTACCTGGTCGGGCCGTAGTCCCGCCTCCAACTGGATGCAGGCCAGCGCGACGATGAAGTTGACCGTGCCCTGGGCGTACGCGGCGTTGTTGTCGCAGCCGAGCATCGCCCCGGAGTTGTAGAACTGGGTGTTCACCACGGTCAGGATGTCCTTGATGTCCAGCGCCAGTTTGAAGTAGCTGGTGGTGGGGTTCTGCATGTCGATGGTCTGCGGTGCCATCGCGATGATCAGTCGACTGCCCACCTTCGCCCGCAGGGAGCGCAGCGCCTGCGCCATGTAGGTCGGGTTGAGGCCGTTCTCCAGGTCGACGTCGACGCCGTCGAAGCCGTAGCGCTGGATCAACGCGTACACACTGTCGGCGAAGGCCACCGCGGACGCCGCGTCGTTCACCGCGACCCGGCCGGTCTCGCCGCCAACCGAGATGATCACCTTCTTGCCCCGGCTCTGGAGGGTGCGCACGTCGGCGGAGAAGTCGGCGTCGGTGTAGCCGCCGAGCGAGGCGGACAGGCCCGGGTCGATGGCGAAGGAGACCGCGCCAGGCGTGGTGGTGGCGTCGGCGAAGGCGACCGCGACCAGGTCGTACTCGGTGGGCACGTCCCGCAGCCGCAGCTCGACGGCCGGGTTGTCGAAGTTGTGCCAGTACCCGGTGAGGATGTGCTTCGGCAGGCCGGTGACCGGCGGCGGGCTGGTCGGCGGCGGGGTCGTCGGAGGTGGTGTGGTGGGCGGTGGTGTGGTGGGCGGCGGCGTCGTCGGGGGCGGGGTGGTCGGCGGCGGCGTGGTCGGGGTGGTGCCGCCGGCGCAGGCCACGCCGTTGAGCCGACAGTTCGCGGGTACGCCGGAACCGTTGCCGAGGAAGCCGAAGGAGACCGACGCGCCGGGGGCGATGGTGCCGTTCCAGGAGCGGTTGGTGAACGTGTGGCGCTGGCCGCTGGAGGTCAGCAGCGCGTCCCAGTAGCTGCCGAGCGTGGTGCCGCTGGGCAGGTCGAAGGCGAGGCTCCAGCCGTTGACCGTGCTGCTGCTCCCGTTGGTGATGGTGTACTTCGCCTCCCAACCGGTGCCCCAGTCGGACGTCTTGACGAAGCTGGCGGTGACTCCGGCGGCGTACGCGGCGGGCGCCAGCCAGACCGCGCCGAGCGCGGCGGCCAGTGCGCCGACCACTGTGAGCACCAGGGTTCTGGACCGTTTCATGTGAGCCTCCAGACCGGACGGAAATCCATGGGCATCGACCTGGCGCTCATTATTAAGACTGTTAACTATTTCTGTCCAGACCTGACCGGCACGGATGCGCACCTCCCCGACCCGGACGTAAGGAGGGGTCCCCTGCTATGCACGAGGCGTTAGCAGGGGACCCCTCCTTACATCGGCAGCGCGCGCTCAGCGACGGAACTGGAACCAGTTGACGTTGACGAAGTCGTTCGGCTGGCCGCTGCTGAACGTCAGGTAGACGGTCTGCCGGCCGGTCACCGAGGTGACGTTGCCGGGCACCGAGCGCCAGCTCTGCCACCCGCCGGTGTTGGCGATGGCGAAACTGCCGATCGGCGTACTCGTCGGGCTGCCGATCCGCACCTCGACCAGGCCGCTCACCCCGGCCGCCGCGCCGGAGGCGACCCGGGCCACGAAGTCGCGCGGCGGGGTGGAGCCGAAGTCGACGTTGTCGAAGCGGACCCAGTCACCGTTGCGCAGCGCGGCGATGTTCTGCCCACCCTCGGAGCACGCCTCGACGAGCACGCCGTTCTGCGCGTTGAACGACTCGGCCTGGATGGTGCCGTACGCGTCCCGCACCCCGGTCGGCGGCGGAGTGGTCGGCGGCGTGGTGGTGGGCGGGGTGCTGCCGCCCCGGCTGTAGACGGCCACGTAGTCGACGAGCATCGGACGCCCCGGCACGGTGGCCGAGGTCGGCGTGGTGCTGCCGGCCACCCCGTTCGGGAAGGCCCCGCCCATGGCGACGTTGAGCAGCAGGAAGTAGCCCGCGTGGCTGGTCATCTGCGACCAGTACGGCTCGCCGACCCGGGACTGGCTGACGCTGTGGTAGAGCTGCCCGTCGACGTACCAACGCAGTTGTTGGGGGCTGGTCGAGGCGTCCCACTCGAAGCGGTAGGTGTGGAAGGCCGACTGGCAGGTGCTGCCGGGGCAGGCGCGGGAGCCGCCGATGCCGTTGAACTCGTCGCACGGGCCGCCGGGCGCCACGCCGCAGTGCAGCACGCCCCAGACCGTGTTGAGCCCGTTGACGTTCTCCATCACGTCGAACTCGCCGATGCCGGGCCAGTTCTGGTAGTTGCCCCGGTAGGGCGAACCGAGCGCCCAGAACGCGGGCCAGTATCCGGAGGCGGCGGCGCCGGTGACGTTCGGCATCTGGATGCGGCCCTCGATGGCCAGGATGCCGCCGCTCGGGGCCTTGAAGTTGCTGCGTACCGTCTCGATCCGGGCCGAGGTCCAGCGGCCGGAACTGTCGCGCAGCGGGGTGATCCGCAGGTTGCCGGCGCCGTCGTGGCTGACGTTCGCGGTGCTGTTGGTGTACGTCTGGATCTCGCCGGTGCCCCAGTTGGGCGGCCCGCCCGGGTAGCTGGTGCCGGTGTCGATGATCCAGTTGCTGGACGACGGGAGGGTGCCGGCGGAGCCGGTGAAGTCGTCACTCCACACCAGGCTCCATCCGGACGGGGGCGTCGGCACGGCGGCGTCGGCGGTTGCGGCGAGCCCGGCGACGCCGGTGACGGTGGCGGTGATCAGGGCCAGCGCGAGCCGCAGCCGGCGTCGCGCGGGCAGGGCGGCGGGTGCCGCCGGGGCAGGTGTCATGGGACATCCCTCTCTGCGGGACGGGGTGTGAGAGCGCTCTCTCAGGAGTTGTACGTCCCACCTGGACAGTTGTCAATGTCGATCGACCGCACGGCGCACCGCCCGCGTGTCGCGCCGGGCCGACCGGAAGTTAGGAGGGGTCCCCTGCTCTACGCGAGGCGTTATCAGGGGGCCCTTCCTTTCACCCAAGCCCGGCTGTGCATCGACGCTGTACCCGAGCAGGGCGTGTTTCCCCGAGCCACCACGGGGGGTAATTGCCGGCCGACGGCGCGGACGGACCGCCCCGGCAGAGGCGGACGGTGATGGTGATGGTCAGGCAGGTGGCGACGGCGCCGACCCGGAAGGTCGAGGAGACCGACCTGCTCACGGTGGGAGTCGAGGAGGAGTTCCTGCTGGTCGACCCGGACGGCGGCGCTGCGGTGCCGGCCGTCGAGGCGGTCATGGAACAGGTCCCGGCGGAACTGCACGGTCAGGTGGAACGCGAGTTCCAGACCAGCCAGATCGAGATCGGCAGTCCACCAGGGTTGGAGCTCGCCTCGATCCGGCACTCGCTCGCCCTGCTGCGCGCCTCGCTCGCCGAGGCCGCCGAGCGGGCCGGCGCCCACCTGCTCGCCATCGGCACCGGGCCGATCGACGGGCCGGTGCCGCCGGTGGTCGACAAGCCCCGCTTCGACCGGATGATCGAGCGCTACCGGCTGCTGGTGCCGGGGCCGGGCAACAACGGCATGCACGTGCACGTCGGGGTGCCGGACCCGGACACCGGGGTGCAGGTGCTCAACCACGTCCGGCCGTGGCTGCCGATCCTGCACGCGGTCACCACGAACTCCCCGTTCTCCCGGGGCGAGGACACCGGGTACGCGAGCTGGCGCTCGATCGAGTGGGAACGCTGGCCGTCGGTGGCGCCCACCCCGTTCCTGACCTCCCACCACCACTACCGACGGCTGATCGACCAGCTGATCGGCAGCGGGGTGATGCTCGACGAGGGGATGCTCTACTGGTACGCCCGACTGTCGGCCAAGTATCCGACGGTCGAGCTGCGCATCGGCGACGTCTGCCCGACGGTGGACGACGCGGTCCTGGTCGCCGGCCTGGTCCGCGCGCTGGTGGCGACCGCGCTGGACGACATCGCCGCCGGACGGCCGCCGCTGCCCGCCGACCACCACCTGCTGGTCGGCGCGCACTGGCGGGCCGCGCACGACGGTCTGGAGGGCGAGGCGGTGGACCTGGCCACCGGTGAGCTGCGCCCGGCGTGGGACGTGCTCAACCAGCTCGTCGGGCGGCTCGGCCCGGCGTTGGACCGGCACGGTGACCTCGCCGAGGTGACCGAGCTGCTGGACCGGCTGCGGGAGCACGGCACCGGCGCGGCGCGGCAGCGTGCGGTGTTCGCGCGGACCGGTCGGCTGGAGGATGTGGTGGCGGACGTGGCGCGACAGACCCGGGGCGAGATCCCGGCGTGACAGGAGGTTGGCCGTGGCGGAACGGTTGATCGTCGTCGGCGGGGACGCCGCCGGCATGGCGGCTGCCGCCCAGGCGCGGCGCCGCCGTGGCCGGGACGACCTGGAGATCGTCGCGTTCGAGCGTGGGCACTACACCTCGTACTCGGCGTGCGGCATCCCGTACTGGATCAGCGGGCTGGTCGGCGACGCGCAGCAGCTCGTGGCCCGGGACCCGGCGACCCACCGGGAGAAGTACGACATCGACGTCCGGCTCCGGCACGAGGTCACCGAGATCGACCTGGACCGCCGCGAGGTGGTCGCCCGCGATCTGGAGGGCGGCGGCGAGGTCCGGGAGGGCTTCGACACGCTGATGTACGCCACCGGCGCGGTGCCGACCAAGCCGGACTGGGCGCGTACCGACGCACTCGGGGTCTTCGGGGTGCAGACGCTCGACGACGGGGCGGCCCTGCGCAGGTGGCTGGAGTCGGATCCGAGGCCGCAGCGCGCGGTGGTGGTCGGCGGCGGCTACATCGGGGTGGAGATGGCCGAGGCGCTGGTCCGGCGCGGGCTGTCGGTGACGCTGGTGGAGCGGGACGAGCAGCCGATGTCGACCGTGGACCCGGACATGGCCACGCTGGTCACCGAGGCGATGCGGGGTCTGGGTGTGGACATCCGCACCGGCGTCAGCGTCGAGGCGCTCGGCGTCCGCGACGGCCGGGTCAGCGAGGTGGTCACCGACGACGGCGCGATCCCGACCGACGTGGTGGTGCTCGGCCTGGGCGTACGCCCCAACACCGCGCTCGCCGAGGCGGCCGGGATGCCGCTCGGGCCGACCGGCGGGATCCGGGTGGACCGGCGGATGCGGGTGGCCGAGGTGCCCGGGGTGTGGGCCGCCGGGGACTGTGTGGAGACCCTGCACCGGGTCAGTGGCATGCCGGTGCACGTGCCGCTCGGCACGCACGCGAACAAGCAGGGTCGGGTGGCCGGCATCAACATCGGCGGCGGGTACGCCACCTTCGCCGGGGTGATAGGCACGGCCGTGGCGAAGGTCTGCGACCTGGAGGTGGGGCGGACCGGGCTGCGGGAGCGCGACGCGCTGGCGGCCGGCTTCGAGTTCGTCTCGGTGATCGCCGAGTCGACCAACCGCGCCGGCTACTACCCGGGCGCCCGCCCGATGACGGTCAAGCTGATCGCCGAACGCCCCAGCGGGCGGTTGCTCGGCGCCCAGATCGTCGGCTGGACCGAGGCGGCGAAGCGGATCGACACGTTGGCCGTGGCGCTGTGGAACCGGATGACGGTGGACGACATGACCGCGCTCGATCTCGGCTACGCCCCGCCGTACGCCCCGGTCTGGGACCCGGTGCTGGTCGCCGCCCGCAAGGCGGTCGACGCGCTCGACCCGCGCTGAGGTCTGCTCGGATCCCTGTCGGTGGCGCGGGTTAGCGTGTGCGCGCCGCCCCAGACAGGGGCGGTGCCGACCCCTCGGAGGACCCGCATGTCGCAGGAGACGACCTACCTCGAACTGTCCGAGACGGACGGTGCAGCCCACAAGTTCTACGAGGTGGTGGTCGACGACGCCACGCTGACCGTGCGTTACGGCCGGATCGGCGACCAGGGTCAGGTCAAGACCTCCGGCTACCCGGACAACGCGCGGGCGCGGGCCGCCGCCGCCAAGAAGATCGGCGAGAAGGTCCGCAAGGGGTACGCCCCGGCGGTGCCGGGCGTCCGGCAGAAGCGTTCGGTGTCGCGTCGGCAGATCGTCAGCACCCGCTCGACCGCCCGCACCGCGCCGGTGCTGTGGCGGTACGACTCCGGCGCTCCCGCGTTCGGCATCTTCATCGACGGGCGCACCTGCACGGTCGGCAACGAGCGTGGCGTCATCACCACTCTCGACCACGACGCCCGGGTGCTGGACCAGGTCCGGCTGCCCGACGGGGTGAAGTCCATCGTCGCCGACGACGCCTGGATCTATGCCGGCTGCGACGACGGCAACGTCTACGACCTCTCCGGCAAGATCCCCCGGGTGGCGTACACGATCGCGCCCGACATCGACATCTACTGGCTGGACATCCACGACGGTGTGCTCGGTGTCTCCGACGCCAACGGCGGGATCGCCGCCGTCGACCACGAGGACGAGTTCCTCTGGCGGCGGGGCGGGCGCGGGCGGTCGGCCTGGATGGTGCGCTGCGACAGCGACGCCGTCTACCACGGCGACTCGACCGGGGTGAGCGGCTACGACTGGCGTACCGGGCAGGAGCTGTGGCACACCCGCACCGGCTCGGTGCTGTTCGGCTGGCAGGAGCGCGACGCGGTGTTCGCCGGCACCGCGACCCGCGAGGTGGTCCGCATCGGCAAGGACGGCCGGTACGCCCGCACCTACCGCGCCGACGCGCCGGTCTTCTCCTGCGCCACCGCCTCCGACGGCCGGTACGTCTTCGCCGGTGACAGCCAGTCCTCGATCTACTGCTTCGCCGAGGACGGCACCCGCTTGTGGAAGCTCGGCACCGGCTGCGGCTCGGCGTACTCGATGCAGTACCACGACCAGCGCCTCTACGTGGTGACCACCAGCGGCCACCTGGCCTGCATCGACGCCAGTGAGCCGGCGATCCGGGCGGCCGAGGCGGGCAGCGTGCCGGACGTGGTCGACGTGAAGGCTCCGGCCCGGCTACCCGAGCCGGCCGCGGTCACCCAGGTCGAGGTGGTCGGCGACTCCGGCGACGGGGTGATCGTCGAGTGCGTCGAGCAGGGCGGCCGGTTGCGGGTGCACGTGCTCTCCGACGGCTACCACCGGAACTGGTCGGTCCAGTTCCCCAAGGGCATCCGCCAGCCGGGCGCCCGCTACCTGGTCACCGAGGTCCGCGAGTCCGGTCGGGGCGGCTTCTACCGCGCCTACGGCGACATCCGCCGCCTGCGGTGACGGGTGCGGTGCGGATCCCCGACGAGTTGACCTGGTTGCGCGCCATGCCGGGTGGCGCGCAGTGGTTGGCCGGGCTGCCGGAGTTGCTGGACACCTGTGCCCGGCACTGGTCGCTGCGGGTCGGGCCGCCCTTCGGGTCCGGCACGACCTCGTTGGTGGTGCCGGCCGATCGGGTCGACGGCACCCGCGCGGTGCTGAAGGTGCAGTTCCCCGACTCGGAGAGCGAGCACGAGGCGGCTGCGCTGCACCACTGGGACGGCGACGGCGCGGCCCGGCTGCTCGCCCACGACCCCGACCGTCGGGCACTGCTGATCGAGCGCTGCGACCCCGGTACGCCGTTGCGCGTCCTCCCGCTGGACGACGCGTTGGACGCGGTGGTGACGCTGCTCCCCCGCCTCTGGCGGCCCGCTGACGGGCCGTTCCTGTCGTTGGCCGAGGCGGTGCGGGGCTGGACGGTCCGGTTGCCTGCGGCCTGGGAACGGGCCGGTAGGCCGTACGAGCGGCGGTTCGTGGACCTCGCCCTCGACCTGCTCACCGGGCTGGCCGCCGGCCAGGGCGAGCAGGTGCTGGTCAACCAGGATCTGCACGCGTCCAATGTGCTGCGGTCCACCCGCGAGCCGTGGCTGGCGATCGACCCGAAGCCGCTCGTCGGCGAGCGGGAGTTCTCGGTGGTGCCGATGGTGCGCGGCCCCGAGCTGGGCCACTCCCGCGCGGCGGTGCGCCGCCGACTCGACCGGCTCAGCGCCGAGCTGGGCCTGGACCGGAGCCGGGTACGCGACTGGACGATCGGCCACACGATGGCGTGGAGCATCGCCGGGGACACGGTCTTCGCCGAGCACATCGAGATCGTCCGCTGGCTCCTCGACTAGAGTTCGGCCGTCCACGCGCGGCCACACCGACACCGGGCCGTGCTCCGTACCCGAAATTTGTCGGCGAGGTCGTGAACGTGGCGAGATCCGGATCCGTCGCCACAGGTGTCGCCACGCCGAAAGGGATGGCCTACCTGTGACACGCGACCTCATCCTCAAGAAGCTCAAGCTGGAGCGAATGCCACGCCGGTTCGTGGCGTTCGTCCTGGCCGCGCTGGCAGTCCTCGCCGCCGCCACCGCCGTCGGCCTCAACGTCGCCTCGGCCCGGGACGACGTGCTGGTCGGCGACGCGGTCACCGACAAGCAGATGACCGTGCTCATCGCCGCCGCCGGGTCCTGTCCGACGCTGACTCCGGCGAGGCTCGCCGGACAGTTGATGGCCGAATCGGGCCTGGACGACCGGGCGGCGCGGACCGTCTCCGGCGGTCAGGGCATCGCCGGCCTCGAAGACGACAAGTGGCAGGCGTGGAAGCCGTGGCCGGACGCCCGACGCTCCGACATGTCGGCGAACATCCTGGCGCTCGCCCACCAGATGTGCGACCTCACCGGCCATCTCCGGCTGGCGGGTGCCGCCGGTGACCAGTGGCGTCTCGCGGTGGCCGCCTTCCACGTGGGGCTGAACTCGGTCGCCCAGGTGCGCGGGGTGCCCGACACGGCCACGACCTACGTCGACCGGGTCAGCGCCTACGCCGGGTACTACAGCAAGCTGCGGCAGTTCGGTGGGCCCGGTGAGGCTGACCGGACGGCACCGGCCGCCGAGGCGAAGGGGGTTCCCGCCGAGTACGTGCAGCACATCGTCCGGGCGGGTTCGCTCTGCCAGGAGGTGACGCCACCACTGGTCGCCGCCCACATCATGGCGCAGTCCGGGTTCGACGCGAACCGGCTCGGTTCGGCCGGTCAACGCGGCGTCGCGCAGTTCCGGCCGGACATGTGGCAGGCGTACGGGCCGAAGGGTCGTTCGGTCTGGGAGCCGGAGGTCGCCGTCCCCACCATGGGCTACGCCCTGTGCAGCCTGGTCCGCGAGTTGTCCGGCCTGAAGGGGGACCCGCTCCAGTTGGCGCTCGCCGCGTACCGCAACGGCACCACGGCGGTACGGCAGAACGGTGGCACCATCGACCGGCAGACCGAGACGTTCCTGCGGTCGGTGAAGACCTTCACCGACGTCTACGCGCTCGACAGCCGGCTGACGGCGAACCTGCCGACCAGCCCCTCCCCCTCACCCACCCCGTCGCCGTCCGGGTCCCCGAGCCCGAGTCCGGACGCCAGCCCCTCCGGCAGCCCGAGCCCGAGCAGCCCCAGTACTGCGGGGGCGAACGCGGGCGCACCGCCACCACCACCGGCCCCCGACCCGAAGCCGACGCGCCCGGCCGACGCGGTGCAGATCCTCAACGTGCACACCAAGCGCTGCGTCAGTGCCGGCAGCGGGGGTGACGGTATGCAGCTCAAGCTGCGCACCTGCACCGAGGATCCGGCGCAGTGGTGGACCTTCCGCAGCGACGGCACCATCCGGGCCCGTGGTCTGTGCATGGACATCGCCTGGGGTGGTTCCGAGGACAACACGGTGGTGCAGGCGGCCACCTGTAGCGGCAACCCCGCCCAGCACTGGCAGATGAACTCCAAGGGCCGCATCGTCAGCAAGCTGAACGGCAAGGTCCTCGACGTCATCCTGGCCGACCCGGACAAGCCGCTCATCATCTTCACCGACAAGGGCTACGCCGACCAGAACTGGCGCAAGCAGTAGTAGCGCCCCGGATCGACGGGCGCGAGCACCGTCGCCGGATGTGAGGAAGGGTCCCCTGCTATACGCGAGGCGTTAGCAGGGGGCCCTTCCTTCGGTCTGGCACGTCGAGCACCAGTAGAGGTTGCGGGCGCCGAGGGTGCCACGGCTGACGGCGGTGCCGCAGACGTGGCAGGGCTGGGCGGCACGGCGATAGACGTACACCTCGCCGCCGTGCCGGTCGACGCGGGCCGGACGGCCCATCGCCTCGGGCAGGTGCACGGCGCGAACGGTGTCGATGCGGCCGACGCCGACGGCGAGCGTCATCAACTCGACCAGATCGGCCCAGATGGCGTCCCAGGCGGGACGGGTCAGTGCGCGGCCGGGCAACCTCGGCGGCAGCCCGGCACGGAACAACACCTCCATCACGAAGATCAGACCGGTGCCGGCCACCACCGACTGGTCCAGCAGCAGCGAGGCCAGCGGCGTCGCGCTGCGTCGGATGCGGTCGTACGCGCGCTCCGGGTCGGCGTCGGCACGCAGCGGATCGGGGCCGAGGCGGGCCCGCAGCGCCGCCACCTCGGGCGGGGTGAGCAGCTCACAGGCGGTCGGCCCGCGCAGGTCGAGCCAGTGCCGGTCGCTGACCAGCCGCAGCCGGATCTGACCCACCGGCTCCGGCGGCTCCCCGTCACCGTCGGTCACCTTGCCGTAGAGGCCGAGGTGTACGTGCAGGGTCCGCTCACCGGCGTAGTGGTGCAGCAGGTGCTTGCCGTACGCCTCGGTGGCCTCCAGCACACTTCCGGAGAGCAGCGCCGCACCCTCGGCGAACCGGCCCTGGGGGCTGGCGGCGAGCACCTTGTCCCCGGCGAACAGCTCGGCGTGCCGGGCCGCCAGGCGATGGATCGTATGTCCCTCTGGCACGACACCAAGCGTAGTCAGCCCGCCGTCGCGGTCAGTGTGAGCGGTGCCGCACCTGCCGCACGAACGCCGTCCAGGCATCCGGCGAAACGGTGAGCACCGGGCCGGACGGGTCCTTGCTGTCGCGGACGGCCACCACGCCGGGCAGGTTGTCGGCCACCTCGACGCAGTTTCCTCCGCTCCCGCCGCTGCGGGTGCTCTTGCGCCAGACGGCCCCGGCCAGATCAGTCATGATGCTCCTCGATGATCATGTTGATCATTTTCTCTGATTCTGCCTCATCGGAGGCGAGTGTCTCCAGGTCGTTCCAGACGTGGGCGAAGGCGGCCACCTCGGCCGGTCGGTCGAGATAGAGCGCGCCGGTGATGTTCTCCAGGTAGACGGTGGTCGGCTCGGTGGAGGCCCGGCCGAGCCCCTGCGGGAAGCCCAGCACGACGAAGGTGCCGGTCTCGCTGGCCAGCGGCGGGCCAGCGGCCAGCGGCAGGACCCGCACCGAGACGTTCGGCAACGCGGCGACCTCGATCAGGTGGCGGAGTTGCTCGACCATCGCCTGCCGGTCGGGAATGGTGCGGCGCAACACCGCCTCGCTGAGCACCACCTTGAGGGTGGGCGCGACGGGCAGTCGGCGGACCAGGATGCTCTGCCGTTGCAGGCGTACCGCCACCAGCTTCTCCCGCTCCTCCGGGGTCATCGTCGGGTTCTTGCGGCGGAAGAGTTCGCTTGCATAGGCACGGGTTTGCAGCAGACCGGGAATCAACTCCGCGTCGTATTGCCGCAACAGGGTGGCGGACGATTCCAGGCCGACGTAGAGCGAGAACCAGGACGGGACCACGTCACCATAGGAGTGCCACCAGCCCTTGGCCCGGGTCTCCTTCGCGAGCCCGGCGACGATCGCCGCCATCTCCGTCGGCACCCGATAGAGGTCGCACATCGCGCGGGCGTCCACCAGCCGGACCGGCACCAGACCCTTCTCGATCCGCCAGATCTTCTGTCGTGAGCAGTCCAGCGCCCGTGCCGCCTCGTCGAGAGTGACCTGGGCGTTCTCCCGCAACTCGGTGAAGAGGCGTCCGAGCTGCCGCCGGGGCACCGTGGAGCCGCTTGTTTCATCCAGCATGCAACATCACCGCTTTCCCTCCTGCAACACGTGATGTTTCCGGGCGCACGCGATCCATTTCCATTCGTCGCGCGCAATTACCGAAAAAGATTAGGGCGGTGCGGAAGATTGCGCAAGATGGGCGGCGGGACGGATTGTGGAGGCTGTCCGGGGCCGAATGAAATGCCGTCATGAATTGACGTGAAAAAGGCAACGGAGCAGTTCTTGCCACGACGATCACCGCGCGGAGAGGACCACGATGCGCGTACCCTCCACGACCACCACCGGCACGACGGCGTACGCCCCGGATGGCCGACGGTGACCCGCCACGGCCCGGTGCTGCCCACCTGGATGTGCGCCGGGTGCGACCGGCCCTGGCCCTGCGCCCGCCGCCGCATCGAACTGCGCGCCGAGTACGACCAGGCGCCCGTCTCCCTGCGGCTCTATCTGGGCTCCTGCCTGGTGGCCGCCAGCCAGGACATGTCTTGGGCGACCGCCGGCACCCTGCACCACCGCTTCCTGGGCTGGCTGTGACCCGCCCCCGCCCCGCCGACCGCCCCTCAGCCGAGCGCGCGGCGGTCCGCGCCCCCACCGTCCGCACCCCGGCCGCCCGCACCCCGGCGGACCGCACCCCGGCGGACCGCACCCCGGCGGACCGCGCTCGGGACAGCCGGGCGCGAGGTGATGAGCTGCGGGCCGGTGACCTGCTGCGGGTGACCCGGCGGGCCAGCGTGCAGTTCCGCCGGTCGATCATGTTCCGGGTGATCCGCGAGCTGGACTGGACCACCTACGACGGCTGGGTCTGGCTGGACGGGTACCAGCTCGACATCCAGGGCAACGCCGTCACCCGCCGGTCGATTTTCGTCCAGCGTGCCGGTCTCGTGCTGGTCCGCGCCGCACCCCGCCGGGCCGCCGTCCGCAGCGCGGCGGCCCCGCCCCGAAGCGTCCGCCGACAGCCGTTCGGGGGCTCCTACTGATTGGTAGGGAGTACTCAGAAAACTCTGGTTCAATTGCGCCTCGGGCCGCCGGTCGGGCGGGCACCATCGGTGCGATGAGGACGGTGGGGCATGGCGGAACGAATGCGCTGCGCAGTGGTGATCGGCAACAGCGACGGGATCGGGCTGGCGTTCACCCGACGGCTGCTCGCCGACGGCTGGCGGGTCGCCGGGGTGTCCCGCCGCGACAACGGCATCAACGTCCCCACGTACGCCCACCACACCGCCGACGTGACCGCACCGGACTACCCCGAGGTGCTCGCCAAGGCGATCGACGAGTTGGACGGCGTGGACCTCTGCGTGTACGCCGCCGGCGTCGGTGAGCCCGTCGACCTGGCCGACCTGGAGGCGCAGACCCGCACCCTGGAGGTCAACCTGATCGGGGCGGCCCGCACGGTCGCCACCGTCGTACCGAGGATGGTGGCCGCCGGGGACGGGCACGTCATCGGGCTGTCCAGCATGGCCGACCGGCTGGTCTCCGGCGACGCACCCGGGTACGCGGGCTCGAAGGCGGGGCTGTCGTCGTACCTGATGGGGCTCTCGGCGGCGCTGCGCGGACAGGGCGTGAGCGTGACCACCGTGCGGTTCGGGTTCGTCGACACCAAGATGGCCAAGGGCCCGGTGCGGCCGATGATGATGACGGTGGACCGCGCGGTGGACGTCCTCGTCCGATGCGTACGCAGCCGTCCCGTCCTGATCTCCCGCCCCCGGCGGATGGCCCTGCTCAGCAGCATGCTGGCACCGCTCACCCGCCCCCGCCGCTGAGCCGACCACCTCAAGATCTATTCGCCTCGATGCCGCACGGGTGTCGGGAAAGTGCGGGATGGGTATCTCCGGGTCGTTGACGCGTGACGGGCGATGAGCGGGGTCGCGGCGCCTGCCACGCATGACCTGGAGGTGAACCCATGAGATTTCCTTCGTTGTCCCGCCGGGAGGAGCCCGCCCCGCCCCCCGCCTCCGGCGACGAGGCCGACGGCACCGGCGCGGTAGCCACCGAGGCCCGTCCCGCCGAGCGCCCCACCGTCGCCGAGCGCACCGACGACGGCACCACCTACCGGGGTGCGGCGGCGACCACCGACCACACCGCCGCCGACGACGGCCACAGCACCGCCGAACGCGCCGCCGGCCGGTACCGTGCCGCCGCCGAACGCGCCGTCGACCAGCTCCGCGCCCGCACCGGACGCGGCACCGACCGGGACCGCACCGCCGCCGTAGCCGGTGAGCCTGCTGCCGTATCCGGCGAGCGCGCTGTCGCCGACGCGGACGCCGCCGCCGTCGACCGGGACCGCACGGCTCCGGCGCGCGCCGCCGACCGGGACAGCGCCGCTGGAGCGACCGCCGTCGGCACGGCTGCCGTCGGCGCGACCGCCGCCGGTGCGACCGCCGCCAAGGCCGGTACCGGTCGGACGACCGACTCTCCCGCCGCCGAGCGGGCCGCCGAGGCACGGGCCGCGACCGCCCGTTCCGGCGTGGACGGCTCCCGCCGCGCCCGCTCCACCGCACCGGCTCTGGCCCCGGTCACCGCCACCGACCCGGACGTGCGCACCGATCCCACCACCGACCGGAACGTCACCACCGATCGCGGCACCGTGGGCACTCGGGACACCGTGGATGGCCGGGCCGCTGTGGTCGCGCGGGACCGGGTGGCCGACCGGGACACCGTGGTCGCGCGGGACACCACCGCCGACCGGGACACGGTGGCCGACCGGGACACGGCACCCGTCGCCGACACCCCGCCCGCACCGGCCGGTCCGCGCCCCCGGGCCAGCCTGCTGGCCACCCTCGGACTGATCGTCGGCGTCGGCGGCATCCTCTTCGTCCTCACCGGAACCCTCGCCGGGTACGGCATCGCGGTCGGCGCCATCGGCGCGGTCCTCGCCGTGCTGGGCCTGATCGCCACCCGGCGGCGGCACATCGCCGGTAAGGCCGACGCGCTGCTCGGCATCGCCATCGGCCTCGGCGCGGTGGTGCTCGGCATCCTGGCGATGACCGGCCAGTACGACTGGCCGACCACCGACGGCGACACCGTGGCCCGGTTCCGCGAGTGGCTTGACTCACAGTTTGTCGACCGCATCTAGGGGGCACATTCCGGCCCGCCGGTGGTTCACCGGCGCCCGGCCGGCGAGTTACCGGCCGAGCCCGACCAGTTCTGGTGGTTCACCAGCCGGGCGCACACACCCTCGTCGGGGGCGGCGGTTCGCCGCCCCCGACGCGTGTCCGGACACCTCCCAGCCGATGCCGGACCGCGACGACCACTCACGGTGAGCGATACGAGGGCCTTCCGCACGGTGGCACAACCAGGTGAACGCAACGATTCACCGCCACCAGCACCTGAGACGCAATGATCGGCTACATCAAGCAAGGCTTGGCGGTGGATTCTGCGGCTTCGGGGCGCATAACGTTGAGCAACGGCGCCAGCCCGTGGGCCGACGGTGGCCAGGGCGCGCCCGAGCCCTGGGAGCAGGACAATGACGATGGACGCCACCAGCCAGCGCTTCCTGATGTGCCGGCCGACGTACTTCGCCGTCGACTATGCGATCAACCCGTGGATGGACCCGACCGCCCCGGTCGACACCGACCGTGCCATCCGGCAGTGGGAGCGGCTGCGGCAGGTGTACCGCGACCTGGGTCACGTCGTCGAGGAGATCACCCCGCTGCCGGGCCTGCCCGACATGGTCTTCGCCGCCAACGGGGGCACCGTGATCGGCGACCGGGCGATGGCCGTGCAGTTCCGCGACCCGCAGCGCGCCGACGAGGCGCCCGCGTACCGGTCCTGGTTCGAGGCCGCCGGATTCGACGTGTACGACCCGAAGCACGTCAACGAGGGCGAGGGCGACGTCCTGCTGGTCGGTGACCACCTGCTCGCCGGCACCGGCTTCCGCACCGCGCACGCCTCGCACGCCCAGTTGCAGGAGGTCTTCGGCCACCCGGTGGTCACCATGCAGCTCGTCGACCCGCGCTTCTACCACCTGGACACCGCGCTCACCGTGCTCGACGAGCGGACCGTGGCGTACCTGCCGGAGGCGTTCTCGCCCGGCAGCCAGGCCGTGCTGCGCCGGTTGTTCCCGGACGCGGTGCACGCCACCATGGCCGACGCCGAGGTGCTCGGCCTGAACGCGGTCAGCGACGGTCGGCACGTGGTGCTGCCGGAGCAGGCCACCGGCCTGGCCGCGAAGCTGCGGGACCGGGGCTACCAGACCATCGGCGTCGACCTGTCCGAGCTGCGTAAGGCCGGCGGTGGCCCGAAGTGCTGCACGTTGCGACTCGGAAAGGCGAGCCAGTGATCGAGGACATGCTGCGGACTCCGGCCGCGGTGCGGGACGCCGAGCGTCACACCGCGCACAACTACCACCCGTTGCCGGTGGTGATCTCCTCCGCCGAGGGTGCCTGGGTCACCGACGTGGACGGTCGGCGGTACCTCGACTGTCTCGCCGGCTACTCGGCGCTGAACTTCGGCCACCGGCACCCGACGCTGATCGCCGCCGCGCACGCCCAACTCGACCGGCTGACGCTGACCAGCCGGGCGTTCGTGCACGACCAGTTCGCCGACTTCTGCCGGGAACTCGCGGCGCTGTGCGGCAAGGAACTCGTGCTGCCGATGAACACCGGTGCCGAGGCGGTGGAGACCGGCATCAAGGTCGCCCGCAAGTGGGGGTACCAGGTCAAGGGGGTGCCGGACGGGCAGGCCACCATCGTGGTCGCGGACGGCAACTTCCACGGCCGGACCACCACCATCGTCAGCTTCTCCACCGACGAGGACGCGCGGGCCGACTTCGGGCCGTACACGCCGGGCTTCACGATCGTCCCCTACGGCGACCTGGCCGCGCTGGCCGAGGCGGTCGACGAGCACACCGTGGCGGTGCTGCTGGAGCCGATCCAGGGCGAGCAGGGCGTAGTGGTGCCGCCGGAGGGTTACCTGGCCGGCGTCCGGCGGCTCTGCGACGAGCGCAGGATGCTGTTCGTCGCCGACGAGATCCAGTCCGGCCTGGGCCGGACCGGGGCCACCTTCGCCTGCGAGCAGGAGGGTGTGGTGCCGGACGTGTACCTGCTGGGCAAGGCGCTCGGCGGCGGCATCGTGCCGGTCTCGGCGGTGGCCGCCGACGCGGCCGTGCTCGGGGTGCTCAAGCCCGGCCAGCACGGCTCCACCTTCGGCGGCAACCCGCTGGCCTGCGCGGTCGCCACCGAGGTGGTCCGGCTGCTGGCCACCGGCGAGTTCCAGCGGCGTTCGACCGAGTTGGGCGAGCGGCTGCACGCCGGTCTGCGGGCACTGGTCGGCAAGGGCCTGGTCGCGGTACGCGGCCGGGGGCTGTGGGCCGGACTGGACATCGACCCGGCGCTGATGAGCGGCCGGGAGGCGTGCGAGCGGCTGATGGAGCGCGGCGTCCTGGCCAAGGACACCCACGGCTCGACCATCCGGCTCGCCCCACCGCTGGTGATCACCGCCGAGGAGATCGACCACGCGGTGGCCCAGTTGGCGGCCGTACTGGCCGGCTGACCACCGCGCGCGGACGCCGACCCGGCACGCGCAGCGGAAACCGACGGCCCGCTCGCGCGGTGGCGGGCCGGGAACAGAGGGCGGGCGTCGGGACCGTGTCCCGACGCCCGCCGTCGTCCGGGTCAGCGGGGCAGGCGCATCGCCATGGTCGGTGCCTCGGACATCACCGAGTCGGGGTTGTACGGTGCGCCCGAGGGCAGTTCGCTCGGTCGGCCGATCTGCACGCCCGGGTACAGCTCCACCATGTCCCCGCCGCCGAGGACGCGGGACTGCTGCGGGGCCAGCGGCAGGCGGTCCGACTCGGCCATCGAGCCGCCGGGCCGGATGCCGGAGCCGTTGGTGCTCACGTCGGTGGCGACGAGGTCGCCGCCCCGCAACTCCAGCCGCAGGTGGCTGCGACTGATCCAGCGACGGGCCTCGTCGTTGAGCCACTGACCCAGCATGATCGCGTGGGCGCCCTCCGGGGCGCGGCCGATGGTGACCGGCTGCTCCTCGGTGAGCACGAAGCGACGCCGGATCAGGCCACCGACGCGTACCGCGAGGACCTCACTGCGCGGTCGGGGGCCGTCGTCGCGGAGTCGGGTGCCGTGCCGGGGGCAGGTGGGTACGCCGCCGCGCAGCGACGGTGGCGGCTGCCCGGTCGGCGCGCGGTCGATCCGGGCCAGGTCGGCGAAGGCACCTCCGCCACCGGCCCCACCGAAGAGGGTGCAGCCCGACTCGGGGCAGCGCCACTGGCGGGCGAGCAACTGCGCACCGGCCGGGGACGGCGGGCCGCTGACCGGGGTGTGACCGCCACCGACGTGGGCGATGAAGACCGGCCCACCGGCACCGGGCACCGGGGCGAGCGCCCGGCCTGGCTGGTCGACCAGCCAGGGGAAGCGCCCGCGCAGTCCGTCGAAGCGGACCCGGCTGAGCACCGGCAGGCCGAGCAGGTCGGCCACCTCAAGCATCCGGTCACCCGGATTGTCCAGCACCTCGACCAGGCCGTCGTCGGCCCAGCGGCGGACCACCATCCGCTCGTTGGAGGTCAGGTCGGCGTCGGAGAGCACCCCCCGGTGCACCACCGCGTAGACCGGGACGGTGTCCTCCTCCAGGCTGCGCGCCAGCGCGTCGATGACCATGCCGAGGCGCAGCGTGCTGGCCGGTCGACCGCCGTCCAGATCCTGGTAGCGGATGACCTCGGCGAGGTCGATCACCGCGCGGACGAGCTGCGGATCGGTGCAGACCCGCCCCTCGATCGCGTCCAGGACCTTGCTGATCTCGAACCTCATCGGGCCGCCCCCACGATCTCGTCGATCCGCCGGGCCAGCTCGACGTCGCGCAGGGTGACGCCACCGGCCGAATGGGTGACACAGCGGAACGTCAGCGTCCGCCATCGGATGTCGATGTCCGGGTGATGATCCAGCTCCTCCGCCACCACGGCGACCCGGTCGACGACCGTGACGGCCGCCGGGAAGCTGGCCAGCTCCACCGTGCGGGTGATCCCGGCGGGGTCTCCCGACCAGTCCACCAGCCCACCCAGCTCGTTTCGCACCGCCTCGGCGGTGAGCACGTCAGCCATGGCAAGGACCCTACCCGTGCCGTCCGACGGCGGCGCGACCAGCGGCTGCGCCACCGTTCAGCTCATCCGGCCCATGGCGTCGCGGAGGCGACCCAGGTCACGGCGACGGCGTTCGTAGGTGGCGGCGAGGCCGATCAGCGCCAACCCGGCGACGGCCAGGAAGACCCACCGGGGCAGCAGGTCCCAGCTTCGTCCCGCCTCGTGCAGGGCGAGCCAGGCGAGCGTCAACCCACCGAGCACCACCGGCGCCTGCCAGCGGCGGACCGCCCCGAGCAGCGTGACGGCCAGCGCGGCGCCCCCGAGCAGCAGCCGACGCCACGGCTGGTCGTCGTCGTCGAACCGCAGGACGGCCAGGCTGGGCAGCAGCAGGGCGACCAGGCCCGGGCCGAGGGCGAGCCAGCTCCGCAACCTCGGTCGGGTACGCATCGCCACCGCACCGAAGACGAACGCCAGCACCGCCGCCGGCACCGTGTACGCCTCCACCACCGTCACCTCGCCGGAGCGCAGCAACAGCCAGACGGCGAACAGTTCGCTGCCACCGGCCACGGCGGCGAAGACCCACCGTCGCCCGGTCGACTCGCCCCGGCGCAGCAGCCGTACGCCGACCGCCACACCCCAGAGCACGCAGATCGTCGCGGCGTACCGGCCGGAGCCGACGGTGAGCAGCACCGCGACCAGTGCCACCGCCTGCGCGGTGACGTCCAGCACCACCCGGACCGCCGACAGCGCGACGGCCAGGGCGAGGACCAGCGCCGCCACACCGAGCACCGCGAACGCCGCCACCCGCAGCGGCAGCCCGGCGGCCAGCGGGGCGGTGATCGCGAGACCGGTCGCCGCCGCGACCGCGACCAGCCAGCCCACCAGGCGTACCGCGCGCGCCCGGGCGGCCACCCCGACCACCGTCGCCGCCACCACGAGCAGACCCAGACCGGCCAGCGTGCCAGGCCGGACGGCCTGAAGGTTGAGCAGCCCGGCACCGGTCAGCACCAGACCGACCGGCAGGCCGGCACCGAGCAACGCGCCGGACCGGCCGCGGAGCGCGGTGACCAGCAATGCGGCCACACCGCCGAGCAGCGCCGTCGCCGGCACCAGCGGCCAGGGTGCGGCGGCGGCCACCAGCAGCACCGGCCCGGCAGCGGCCACGAACGGCAACAGCACCGCGACCGTCCGGCCCCGACCGGCCCGGTGAGCCGGCCAGGTCGCCAGCGCCGCCGCCAGGGCCAGCACGGTCAGCGCCACGCCGACCGGCAACGCGCCCGGGGCGGCCACCGTCGACGGCACGCCGGACCACGGGACGGGCGGCGGACCGTACGGGGTGACCAGCGCGCCCACCGTCACCGGGAGCGCCGCCAGCACCGCCACCACGGCCAGTCCCACCCCGGCCACCAGCGCCGGAACCGGCGGGCGGGACCGGACCACGGAGACCGCGAGCAGCAGCGCCGCGACCGCCGCGTACACGGTCAGCCGCTCGTCGCCCGGAACCGTCAGCGGTGCGAGGCCGGTCGACACGGCCGCCACGGCGAGGCCGGCCGAGGCGTACGGGTGCAGGTCCGGCCAGAGTCGACGGACCAGGAGCAGCGCGACCACCGGCAGCACGAGGGCGGCCAGGGCCGCCCGCGCCTGCCACCACGGCGACGCGCCGGCACCGATCAGCGCGATCGCCGCGCCGGCCGGCACCACCAGCACCGCCAGGGCGGCACCGAGGCCGCCGACCACGCGCTGCACCACACCGCCACGGCGGCCCAGGACGGCCGCACCGACGCCGACGACCAGGATCACCGCGCAGGCCGCGCCCGCTCCGGCCGGTGCGGCCAGCCCCACCAGCAGACCGTGCCCGAGCAACGCGACACCGGTCAGTGCGGCGGCGGCCGACACCGTGCCCCGCATCGCCGGACGGACCACTGCGGCCAGCACCAGCGCCGCCCCCACCGGCAGGTCGAGCAGGACCAGCGCCGGCCAGGGCGCGGCCCAGGCGAGTGGTACGGCCAGCGCGGCCAGGCCGACGCCGACCGCCGCGACCGCAGGCCGGGCCGCCCGAGGTGCCAGCCACCCCACCGCCACCGCGATCAGGGCGACCGCAACGGTGAGCTGCCAGCCCCCGTCGAAGGTCTCGCCCGGCGCGGCCCCCCGCCACGCCGGCACCGACCTGCCCACCGCGAACACGGCCATCACCAGGGTCGTCAGCGTGACCAGCAACCCCACCCCGCCGACCACCAGCATCGTGCCCGCCCGGGGGCCGGGCCGCCAGGACACCGGCAGCAGCCGCACCGCACCGACCAGCGCCACCGCGACCAGGCCCGCCGCCAGCAGCCACACCGACGGTTGCACCTCGGAGGCGGGCCGGAGCACCGCGGCGGCCAGCACCGGCACCAGGAACGCGCCGGCCAGCGCCCGGCCGGTCGGCCCGCCGGCCAGCAGCGCCGCCCCGAGCAGGCTCAGCGCCACCAGCAGCATCGGTCCACCGGCCAGCACCGTGATGCCGCCCGCCTCGCCGACCAGCAGCGGCGCCAGGGCGAACCCGGCGGCGATCAGCAGCGCCACGGCGTACCCGGCCCAGGCCGCCACCTGACCGGCGAGACTCGGCCCCGAGGTCGTCGTGGCCCCCTCGCCCACGACGACCCCGCGGCGCCGCAGCGCGACGATCACGGCCAGGTCGATCAGTGCCACCGCGACGAAGGCCACCGCCCACCCGGCCGCTCCCGGTCGGGCCTCGGCGGCCAGCAGCGGCGCCACCGGCTGCGCGGCGAGCAGCGCCGCGAACCACGGCACGGTGAGTCGGCTGATCAGGGCGTACCCGACGGACACCCCGGTCGTGACCAGCGCGACCAGTCCCGCGAACCGGCTGCCCGGCCAGCCGGACACCCCGAGCAGGTCCACCGTCCAGGCGGCGTACCCGTCGAGCACCACCAGCAGCAGGCCGACGGCGGCGAACGTCTCGGCGGTGCTGTGCAGCCTGCGCCAGCGGGCGACGAACGGCACGGTGAGCATCAGCGCAGTGATCGCCAGCAGGATCAACGCCCGGCCGGGCACGCCGACCGACGCCCAGGCGACGGCGGTGAACACGGTCGCGGCCGTGCCGAGCAGCAGTCCGCCGAGGATGAAGAGCAGGTTCTGCACCGTCTTCGTGGAGGTCTCCGCGCCGCCCGGCCCGGTGTCGTTCGCGGCCGGCATCGGCGTCCACCCGGGTCCGGGCACCTGTCCATCGGGCACCGGCCCGCCGGGCATCGGTCCACCGGGCACCTGTCCCGGCAGGATCGGGCCGCCGGGGACCGCGCCACCAGGGATCGACGCCCGGGGTGCGATCCACGGCGCCGACGCGGTCGGGGCCGCTGCGGCGACCGGTACGCCCGGCCGAACCGCCACCGGACCGGCCGGGAACTCAGCGCGTACGGCAGCGGCCAGTTCGGCCCGACGCCGACGGACCGCCGACAGCCGACCGGTCAACCCCTCGTACGCCTGACGTGCCCGGTGCACCTCGCCGCCGAGCACGACGATCTCCCGGTCGAGCCGGATCACCTCGGCGGCGGCGGCGTGCGGCGGGCGACCGCAACCGGTGCAGCCGGAGCTCAGAGTCGCCGGTGCGCCGCAGGCCGGGCAGGGGTAGCCGTTGTCCACGGGATCATCCTTGACGGGCGACCCCCATCGGCACCAGAGTGCGCGTACTCAGGCTCGGGTGTGCTCGAACACCCAGGTCGCGTACGCCGGGTCGCCGCAGTCCACCCGGCTGACCAGGATCTCCGGCACCTCGTACGGATGGTTGGCGCGGATCTGCTCCACCAGCGCGTCGACCCGGTCCGGTGCGGTCTTGAACTGCACCGACCACTCGGTGCTCGTCTCCACCCCGGAACGCCACCAGTAGGTGCTCTCCACCTGACCGCCGATCTGGGCACAGGCCGCCAGTCGACCGGCCACCGCGGCGGCGGCCAGCAGATCGGCGACCGACCGCGCGTCCACCACCGTCGTCACCACGCTGATCTGGTCCATCCCGGAACCCTACGCGGCGTCGTCGCGATTGGCCGCGATCCACTCGTCTATCCGACTCCACCACTCGTACAGCCAGTCGATGCGTTCCTGCCGGCCGACCGGGATCTCCTCCGGCGGCACCGACCAGAAGCGCATCACCAGCCGCTTGTCCATCGGCAGCTCGCGCCACACGTCGGCGACGGTGAGCATCCGGTCCAGCCCGGTGTGCGCCACGAAGATGACCCCGGCGTCCGGTGCCGCGTCCAGCGCCGCCAGCAGGCCGCCGGGCTGCGGGGCGAGCACGTGCTGCATCGCCTCGGCCTTGACCGCCATCCGCTCGTGACCCCGGTCCCGCAGCCGGGCGATCGCCCGCAGCCGCCGCTTCGGGGTGAAGTTGCCGCCCTCGGGGAAGATCACGAAGGCGTCGTTGTCGTCCAGGCCGACGGCGAGGTGCCCGATCTGCTCGGTGAGCGAGCCCCGACCGTCGCGGCCCGGCGCGATGAACCGGCTCGGCAGCCGGTTGAGCAGCACGTCGATCGCCGGGTCCCACTGGAGGGCGTCCTTGAGGACGATGCGCGGCTCCCGCTGGAACCAGTTCACCAACGCGTGGATGAGGATGAACGAGTCACCCGGACCGGCGTGCCGACAGACCACCAGCTCGGGGCGACCGGGCAACGCGGTGTCCGGGTCGGTGCCGACCACGTCGATGGTCAGCCGCAGCGTCCAGTTCGCCTGCCAGAACAGCACCCGCAGGAACCAGCCCGCCAGCACGTAGTGGGCCCGCTGGAAGGCCGGCGAGCCGACCCGCCAGCCGAAGCCGGAGGCCACCCAGAGCCCGAACAGGCAGAGCAGCGCCGCCGCGTCCCAGACGAGGTAGCAGAAGCCGATCCAGAGCACCCGCAGTGGGCGCAGCCGCCCCGGCACGAAGGGGGACACGGCCAGGGCCAGCAGCGCCCACACCGGCACGGTGGTCACCAGCAGGAACACCAGCAACACCACGCCCGGCGCCAGTAGCAGACGGCGGACCCACCGGTGCGGTAGCGGCATCAACGCTCCAGATTCGCCAGATAGTGCCGGGAGGCCGAGTACGCGCGGCTGATCCGCCGCCCCACCGCCGCCATGTCCCGGTACGCCCACGGGGTGTCGTCGCGCGGTTCCAGCCCGCCGGTCGGCAGCACGTGCACCTCCACCCCCTCGGGCAGGGCGGCCATCTCCCGGGCGAACCGGTGTCGGCGGGCGATCTCGAAGGCCACCTGGGCGATCTCCCAGGGCCGCCGGGGCGGTGCCAGCGCCCGTTCGATCCGTCCCACCTGGAGGACGAAGATGCGGCCCGCGCCGGCCACCACCGCCTCCCCGATCGGGATCGAGTTGACGATGCCGCCGTCGACGTAGTGCTGGTCGCCGATCCGGGCCGGTGGCAGCAGCCCCGGCACCGACGCGGAGGCGAGCACGGCGGGCACCACCGCGCCGCTGACGAACCAGTGCTCGGCGGCCCGCTCGATGTTGGCGGCACAGCAGCGGAACGGCACCTGGAGGTCGGCGAAGGTGGTCTCCGCCCCCAGCTCGCTCTCCAGCAGCTTGCGCAGCGGCCGGGGCGAGTGCAGGTGGGTACGCGCCGCGAAGCGCCGCAGTTGCCGGGCCACCGAGTCGCCGTACACCTCGCTGGCCTCGGGGGACGCCCAGAGGCGGACGAGTCGGTCGGTCACCGCCTCGGTCGGGTCGGCGGCCACGAGGGCGCCGTTCACCGCCCCGATCGACGTGCCGAGGACCATGTCCGGACGGATCCCGGCGCGGAACAGGGCACGCAGCATCCCCACCTCGACCGCGCCGAGGACGCCACCGCCCCCGAGCACGAACGCCACCGGTCCCCGAGCCATGTCGTTCATCCTGGCACGTCCGTGCCGCACTGCGTTCACCCCGGCGCGGCCGGCACCCCCTGCTACCCACCGTGCCGGATCCGGTACGGGCAGCCCGGCGGACCGTTGACAGGGCGGCAACATTCGCGCAACCTGATACCGCTCCCACCTATGAGGGCAGGTGCGATCCGTGAAGCCAGCACTGCAGCCCGGCCGGTTGCTGGCCACCCGTTACCGGCTGATCGACCAGATCGGTGCCGGTGGCATGTCGGTGATCTGGCGGGCCCACGACGAGGTGCTCGACCGCATGGTCGCACTCAAGGTGCTGGCCCCGTCGCTGGCCGCCGACGCCCGGTTCCGCGACATGGTGCGCGAGGAGGCCCGTGCCGCCGCCGCGCTCGTGCACCCACACGTGACGTCGGTGCACGACTACGGCGAGACCGTCTCGCCGGACGGCTCGATCACGTCGTTCGTGGTGATGGAGCTGCTCACCGGCGAGGAGTTGGAGTTCCGGCTCACCGAGGGGCCGCTGCCGTGGCCCGAGGCGGTGGAGATCGGCGCGCAGGTCGCCGACGCGCTCGCCGCCGCGCACCGGCTCGGCATCGTGCACCGGGACGTCACCACCGCCAACGTGATGATGACCCAGGTCGGCGCGAAGGTGCTGGACTTCGGCATCGCCACCCGCATCGGCGCCCCCGACGACGACGAGGACGGCGCCACCTTCGGCACCCCGGCGTACGTGGCCCCGGAACGGCTGGACGGCGCGCCGACCCAGCCCGCCACCGACGTCTACTCGCTCGGGGTGCTGCTCCACGAGATGCTCACCGGCCGGGTGCCGTACCCGGCCGACACCTGGGACGAACTCAGCCTCGCGCTGGCCGAGGGGGCACCGCCCACCCTGGACGGTGTGCCGGGCCTGCCCCCGATGGTGGCCCAGGTCTGCCTGCGCTGCCTGTCCCGCGAGCCGGCCGACCGGCCCACCGCCCGCCAGGTGGCCACCGTGCTGCGCGACCAGATGCTCCCGGCCGACCCACAGGCCACCACCATGCTCGCCCCCACCGTCACGCTTCCCGCGCTGACCTCTGCCCGCGCCACCGCCGCCGTCGGCACGATCGTGCCCGCCACCGGCGTACCGGCCGCTTCCGGCACCGGCGGACCGGTCGGCGCTCCGACGACGGCCCCGGGCGCGCACTCGCCGAGCGGCCACCAACCGGGAGTCCGCTCCCCCGGTGACGACGACGCCACCGGGCGTCCACGACGCCTGCTGCGACCGGCGGTCCTGGTGCCGGCGGCGATCCTGGTGATCGGGGCGGCGCTGCTGGTCCCGGCGTTGCTGCCGCAGCAGGACGAGTCGCCCACCGCGCTGCCCACCGCACAGCCGAGCGCGTCGGCCGGGGCGACCGGGCCGGACGACACCCCCAGCGCACAACCGCCCGTGGCACCGCCGATCACCTCGGCCGCGCCGCCGCCGACCAGCGCCGCGCCCACCCGTCCGAGTCGGCCGGACACCCTGGTCGAGGCCGCGAACCGGCTCGACCGGGTGATCGGCTCCGGCCTCGCCGACGGCGGGATCCGCGACGACGTCGCCCTCGACCTGCGCAACGAGCTGCGCAACCTCACCCGGGCGGTGGCCCAGGGCGACGGCGAACTGGGGCCCGAGGTGGCCCGGCTCCGCGAGAAGGTGGCCACCCGGCTGCGCGAAGAGGGACTGAGCCCGGCGTACGCCCGGCAACTCGACGCGGCGATCACCGCGCTCGGTGCCGCGCAGGTCTAGGCCGTGCGGTTCTAGGCCGGGGTGACCCGGACCGGTTCGCGGATCGCGGTGCGCGGGGTGGCCGCCGTCAGGAACCGGCGGTAGACCTCCTCGTAGCCGGCCGCCATCCGCTCCACCGAGAAGGTCCGGGCCACGTGCGCCACGCAGTCCGCCGGATCGAGGCGAGGTGCCTCGCGCAGTGCTGCCGGCAACTCCTCCGGGCCTTCGCAGACCAACCCGGTCACGCCGGGCCGGACCAGTTCCGGCACCGCGCCCCGGCGCAGCGCCACCACCGGCGTACCGGTGGCCATCGCCTCCAGCATCACGATGCCGAAGGGCTCCTCCCACTGGATCGGCATGATCAGGCAGGACGCCTCGACCAGCAGCCGCAGCGCGGCCTCGCGGTCGGCGTCGCGGACCACCCGGACGTCCGGGCCCAGCAGCGGTCGGACCACCTCGTCGAAGTAGCGCTGCTCGACCGGTTCGCTGCACTTGCCGGCCAGCACCAGCGGCAGTCCCGCCTCCCGGCAGGCCCGGATGGCCAGGTCCGGCCCCTTGTCCGGGCTGAACCGGGCGAGCCACAGCACCGGACCGTCACCGGGTGCGGTCTTGCGCGGGAAGCCGCCGACCTCCATCGCGTTGTGCACCGTGCCGATCCACGGCAGTCGCGGGTTCAGTCGCCGCTGGGCGTGCGAGATGGCGACCAGTCCGACGCCCTGGTCGGTGTCGCTGAGCACGGTGCCGTACTCGCCCACCGGGTTGCCGTGCACGGTCGCCACGGTGGGCACCGCGCGGCGACCGGCGACCAGCGGACCGATCGTGGTGTGGTCGTGCACGACGTCGAAGTCGGCCGGGCTGACCAGATGGTTCACCCGGGCCAGGTGGGCCAGTTCGGGCAGCGACTCGCCGAGCCGGTCGTACTGCAACTCGTCGAGGGTGGCGAGGAAGTCGCCCGCAGTGCCGTGCGCCGCGCCGGCGCCCATCAGGGTCACCGCATGGCCCCGGTCGACCAGGGCGTCCACCAGGCCCGCCACCACCTGCTCCAACCCGCCGTAGCCGGGCGGGGGCACGGACAGCCAGGGTGGCACCACCATCGCGATCCGTAGTCGGCGCTCCCCGGGAATTCTGTCGGCCACGAGCCCTCCCCGTCCGTCTGTGCTGGCCCCGATCCCCGGTACGGCGGGCGGGGATCGAAGCGGTTTCCCGGTGCCGCCGCCGACAAACGAGACACGGCATCGCAGCTCAGCCGCCCACGAGCAGTTCGTCGCGTACCGCCGACACACCCTCGGCCGACCAGGCCATCCGTTCCGCCTGGTCGCGTTCCCACCAGGACCGCACCACCCCGGTCAGGGTCACCGTGTCGCCGCTGACCTGCACGGTCACCCGTTCCGTGCCGATACCGCGCAGCAGGGCACGTTGCACGTCCCGGCGTACCCGGTCGGTGTCGGGCGGGGCGGCGGGCCGCACCTCGACCAGGTTCGTCACCCCGCGTACGCCCCGTAGCCGGCGCAGTTCCCGCTCGGCGGTACGCCGCTGCCACCCGAACTCGACCTCGCCGCGCAGCATCAGCCAACCGGCGGCGACGGTCACGTCCAGTCGTTCGGCCGGCACGAAGCTGTTCCACTCCAGGGCCCGGGCGGCAGCGATCGCCAGCTCGCCGTCGGTGATCCCGTCGGGGCCGGCGGGGTGCACCTCGATCTCGTCGGCGACCGCGCGTACACCGCGTACCCGGCGGGCCGCGCCGACCGCCGCCCACCGGTGGGCCGCGCCGTCCACCACACCGGTCAGCGTCACCACCCCGTCGCGCACGGTCACCCCGAGGTCGGTCCCGCGTACCTGCGGATCCCAGTCGAGTTCGTCCAGCACGTCCCGTTGGACCCGGTCGTCGGTCCGGCCCGTCGCTGCCGTGGTCATGGCTCCCCCCGTCCGCCTGACCTGCACTCGCACCGCCGAGGTTGCCCGCGCACGGGGTGAGCACGGGTCACCCGATGCGGGTGACCCGTGCCGGGACGCAAAAGAGGGACGGCGGGTGCCGCGACCAACCCCCTTGGCCGCGCCACCCGCCGCCCCGGAGGGAGGAAGCAGGTCTGGAACTAGGACGCCTCGGCGAGCGTCACGGTCACCGTCGCCTCGGCGCCGTTACGTACGTAGGCCACCTCGACCTGGTCACCGACCTTGCCCGCCTGCACGGCCCCGACCAGGTCGGTGGAGTCGTTGATCTGCTTGTCGCCGAAGCGGATGATCACGTCGCCCTGTTGCAGGCCGGCTCGCTCGGCGGCACCGCCCGGAAGCAGGGAGCCGACCATCGCGCCGCCGCCGGGCGCGGCGTTCACGCTCACCCCGAGCGACGGGTGGCTGATCTTCTCGCCGCGTCGCAGCTTGTCCGTGACGTCCTTGGCCTTGTTGCTGGGGATCGCGAAGCCGACGCCGATGTTGCCGGAACTGCCCTGCCCGGCGGTGGCGATGGCGGTGTTGATGCCGATCACCTCACCCCGGGTGTTGACCAACGCACCGCCGGAGTTGCCGGGGTTGATCGGCGCGTCGGTCTGCAACAGCCCGGAGATCGAGCTGGCCGACTGGCCGGGTTGGCCGCTGCCGGCCTGGATGGTGCGGTCCCGGGCGCTGAGGATGCCGGCCGTCACCGAGCCCTGGAGGCCCAGCGGGCTGCCCAGCGCGAGCACCGTGTCGCCGACCTGCATGGCGTCGCTGTCGCCGAACTTGGCGGCCTGGAGGTCGTTGACCCCGCCCGCCTTCAGCACCGCCAGGTCGGTCTTCGGGTCGGTGCCGACGATCTCGGCCCGCGCCGTGGTGCCGTTGGCGAAGATCACCCGGACGTTGTCGCCGCCGTTGGCGATCACGTGGTTGTTGGTCAGGACGAAGCCGTCGGCGCTGAGCACCACGCCGGAGCCCTCGCCGCTGCCGGTGCTGATCGAGACCACGCTGTCCTGCACGGACGCGGCGATGCGCGGCAGGTCGGCACCGTCGATCACCGGCGCGGCGGAGAAGGTATGGGTCACGCCGCCACCGCCCCCGAGCGCCAACGCGAGCGCGCCGCCCGCCGCACCGCTACCGAGCATCAGTGCGAACACCGCCACCCCGGCGCCGATGAACTTGGCGACCCGGCCCGGCTTGGACGCCTGCGGCGGAGTCGGTCCCCACGGCGTGGGCTGCCCCGGGTAGCCGCCGGGCGTCCCCGGCTGACCGGGGTAGCCCGGATGCCCGGAGGCGCCGCTCTGGGTGCCACCGCTCCAGCTCGACTGGTTCGGGTACCAGGACGCGCCGGAGTAACCGGCACCGGACTGGCCGTAGCCGGACTGACCGGACTGGTTGCCGTACCCGGACTGCCCCGGCTGGTTGCCGTACCCGGACTGCCCGGACTGGCTGGCGTAGCCGGACTGCGTGCCGTAACCGGACTGGCCGCCGTAGCCGGACTGCGCGGCGTACCCGGACGGGGTGCCGTAGCCGGGCTGGGCGGACACCGGCTGGCCGGGCTGGTGCGGTTGCCCGCTCGACGGCGACCAGGTGGGGCGACCGGAGGCCGGCGGAGCCGAGCCGGCGGTGGGCAGGCCGGTCATCGTGGGCTCGTTGTCCTGCCCACGGGTGCCCGGCGCGTCGACCGCCCGGACCGGGACGGTCGGTGCCTCGGCGGTCCGGTCGGCACCGCCGCCGGACGCCGGAACGTCAGAGTCGGTCCGCGCGTACTCGGCACGGGACAGCTCGGGGTGCGACGGCTCGGCGTCGGTCGGTGCCGGCCGGCGAGGGTCGGACTCGTACTCGCTCATGCCTCTACCTTTACCCATTGCACTGCGTTCCGCCTTAGTCGGGCCTGAGCGTTCGCTGAAAATCATTCGTCATCGATGTCCGCGGTGGGCGCCAGCGGCAGCCGGACCCGGAAGGTGGCACCGCCACCCGGCGTGTCGGTCACCTCCACGGTGCCCTGGTGCACCGACACCAGCGCGGCGACGATGGCCAGCCCGAGCCCGGTGCCGGTGTACGTCCCGGTCCGCCGGGTCCGCGAGGCGTCCGCCCGGTAGAACCGTTCGAAGACCCGTTCCGCCTGCTCGCCGGTGAGCCCCGGCCCGGTGTCGGCGACCTCGATCACCGCCAGCTCGCCGGGTTCGGCGCGCAGCCGCAGCGTCACCGACGCCTCCGGCGGGGTGTGCCGCACCGCGTTCGTCATCAGGTTGCCGATCACCTGCCGCAGCCGGGCGTCGTCGCCGCGCACCACGAGCGGCCCGGAGCCCGGCTCGATCTCCAGCTCGATCCGCCGGTCCGGCGCCGTCGCCCGAGCCGCCTCCAACGCGTCCGTGGCCAGCACCGGCAGCTCCACCGGGGCGAGGGACAGCGGCCGTTCCTGGTCCAGCCGGGCCAGCAGCAGCAGGTCCTCCACCAGCAGGCCCATCCGGGACGCCTCGTCCTCGATCCGGCGCAACAGGTCGGAGGTCTGTTCGGGGGCGCGGGCCGCACCCTGCCGGTACAGCTCGGCGAAGCCCCGGATGGTGGTCAGCGGGGTCCGCAGCTCGTGCGAGGCGTCCGCGACGAACTGCCGCATCCGTTCCTCCGAGCGGCGGGACCGCGCCTCCGAGGAACGGGCCGCCTCCGCCGCCTCCCGCGCGGCGGACTCGGCGGAGCGGGCCGCGAACTCGGACGCCGCGCGGGCGGTGAAGGCCATCTCGATCTGGCTGAGCATCGCGTTCAACGCGCGGGACAACCGACCCAGCTCCGAGGTGGGACAGGGTTGCCCGTACTCGGGGTCGGGCACCCGGCGGCTGAGGTCGCCCCCGGCGATCGCGGCGGCGGTACGTTCGATCTCCACCAACGGTTTCAGACTGGTCCGGACGATGGCCGCGCCGACCGAGGCGAGCAGGATCAGCACCGCCCCACCCACCAGCATGTCGATCAGGATGAGTCGCTTGACCGCCGCCTCGACCTCGGTGAGGTGCTGCCCGATCGCCAACACCTCGCCGTCGGACACCTCGACGTAGTACATCCGCCACCGGGTGTGCCCGTCCCACGACGTCACGGTCCGGGGCTCCCCCACCCGCTCGGCGAAACCCTGCACGTCGTCGGGGACGCGCGGCAACTGCTGCGGACCGAAGGTGTTGTCGTCGTAGTACGGACGGGTGAGCCCGAGTTCCGGGTTCGCCAGCACCACGAAGTAGTCGCTGGGCAGCATCGCCCCCACCCGGCCGGACTTCATCAGGGGGACCAGCGGACCGAGCGTCTGGCCCGAGCCTCGCAACTGTGTGTCGATCTGCCCGACCAGATAGCTGCGGAGGAAGATCGTGGTCAGCGAGGCGATCACCAGCAGCGCGGCCGCGACCAACGCGAGTACGGCCGCGACGAGCTTGACCCGCAGCGGTACCGAGCGGAGTCGGGTCTTGCCCTGCTGGACCGGGTTCACGCCGCCGGCTTGCGGAGCACGTACCCGACCCCCCGCAGGGTGTGGATGAGCCGGGGCTCGGTGGTGTCGACCTTGCGCCGCAGGTAGGAGATGTAGGACTCGACGATGTTGTCGTCGCCCCGGAAGTCGTAGTTCCACACGTGGTCGAGGATCTGCGCCTTGGAGAGCACCCGGTTGGCGTTGAGCATCAGGTAGCGCAGCAGCTTGAACTCGGTCGGCGAGAGCTGGACCCGCTGACCGGCCCGGTAGACCTCGTGGGTCTCCTCGTCCAGCTCCAGGTCGGCGAAGGTGAGGCGGGCGGGCGCCTGCTCGCCGGTGCTGGTGCGGCGCAGCACCGCCCGGATCCGGGCGGTCAACTCCTCCAGGCTGAACGGCTTGGTGACGTAGTCGTCGCCGCCGAGGGTCAGTCCCCGGATCTTGTCGTCGGTGGCGTCCCGGGCGGTGAGGAAGACCACCGGCGTCCGGGTGCCGCTCTCCCGCATCATCCGGATCACCTCGAAGCCGTCCAGGTCCGGCAGCATCACGTCGAGCACCACGAGGTCGGGCCGGTGGTCCCGGGCCGCGCTGAGCGCGGCGCTGCCACTGGTGGCGGTGGCCACGTCGAAGCCCGCGAACCGCAGGCTCGCGGAGAGCAGTTCGAGGATGTTGGGATCGTCCTCGACGACGAGCAGTCGGGCCTCGGTCTGGGTAGCCGCCATGCCGCCCATCATCCGTGCAGTCGCTGCGCCCATGCTGGGCGGTCACTGAAAAAACCCTGTGAGCGGACGACTCAGGCGACCAGCGGCAACTCGGGTCCGGTCGGCCCGGTGGGCGCGGGTGCGACCACGCGCTGCGGTGGCGTCCGCAGCGGCCGGATCGGCACCGGCGCGGCCGGCGACACCGCCGCCGACGGTACGAGATGCACCGCCGATTCGGCGACCCGGGCGAGCGATCGACGGTCGGTGGACGGGGTCGGGTACAGCGGCGTGGCGATCTCCACCGTGACGGTCAGCTCCCGCAGCGCGAGCACCCGGCACATCGACCGCAGCAGGAGACGGACAGCCATGCCCTCTGTGTAGCCCCCGGTGGGTTGCCGGCTCCGGTGGCGACCGGTGTCGATCCGGTGAACGCCGGTGGGCGACCGGTGGCTGCCCCGCCGCCCGGCCCGGCGCGGGGATCGTGCGAGGCTTCCGGCGGTGTGCCCGGCGACGGGGCCGCAGGGCGGCGGGAGGAGTCCGATGATCATCGAGGCGCGCTACAACGGGCCGCCCGACTCCGGCAACGGCGGGTGGAGTGCCGGCGTCTTCGCCTCCGCGTACGGCGGGTCCGGCCCGGTGGAGGTGACTCTGCGTCGACCGCCGCCGCTGGACGTGCCGCTGACGCTGACCGAGGGCCGGGTGTACGACCCGACCGGCGAGGTGGTCGCGCAGCTCGGTGCCGCCGAGCCGTTCGACGTCGTGGCGCCACCGGTGGATCCGGCGACCGCCCGGTCCGCCTCGGCGGCGTACCCGGGTCTGGTCGGTCACCCGTTCCCCGGCTGTTTCGTCTGCGGTCCGGAGCGCGCCGACGGCCTGCGGATCTTCCCCGGACCGCAGCCGGAGGGCCGGACCGCCGCGCCGTGGCGGGTGCCGGAGCGGGTGGAGGTGGCGACGGTCTGGGCCGCGCTGGACTGCCCGGGCGGCTGGACGGTGCTCGGCGCCGACCGGCCGTACCTGCTCGGGCGGATCGCCACCCGGGTCGAGGCGCTGCCGGAGCCGGGCACCGAGTGCGTGGTCACCGGTGTGGTGATCGCCACGCAGGGACGCAAGGCGCTGGTGCACACCAGTCTGTTCGCCCCGGAGGGTGATCTGCTGGCCCACGCCCGCGCTACCTGGATCGCGGTGTAGGACGACCGTCGATCGGGTCGTACCTGGGGATGAGGCAGCTCCTGCCTGGGACGGAGCACGATCTCCGGAACGCGCCCGATTGATTTGCTTGACCACTACCGTCACGCTGTGCAACGGCGCACCTCGGCGCCACGGGAGGAGAATGATGTCCGACGGGCAGTCACGCCCCACCAACGACGCGCAGATCGTGGTCTCCGGCCTGACCAAGCAGTACCGCAACATGCTGGCGGTCAACAATCTGTCGTTCACGGTCGAGCCGGGCCGGGTCACCGGCTTCCTCGGTCCGAACGGCGCCGGCAAGACCACCACGCTGCGGATGCTGCTGAATCTGGTCACCCCGAGTGCCGGCACCGCCACCATCGGTGGCCGCCGGTACCCGGACCTGGTCGACCCGCTGCGGCACGTCGGCGCGGTACTGGAGGCGTCCAGCGCGCACAAGGGACGTACCGGAATCAACCACCTGCGAGTGATCTGCGCGGCGGCCGGGTTGCCCCGGCAGCGGGCCGAGGAGGCGCTCGCCATGGTCGGCCTGACCCCGGCGGCGAAGCGCAAGTTCAAGGGTTACTCACTGGGCATGAAGCAGCGCCTCGGCATCGCCGCGGCGATGGTCGGCGACCCCCGGGTGCTCATCCTCGACGAGCCGGCCAACGGCCTGGACCCGGAGGGCATCCGCTGGATGCGCGGATTCCTCAAGGGCCTGGCCGCCGAGGGCCGCACCGTGCTGGTCTCCAGTCACCTGCTGTCGGAGATGCAGTTGCTCGCCGACGACGTGGTGATCATCGCGGCCGGGCAGCTCGTCCGGCAGGGACCGGTCGAGCAGGTGATCGGGTCGATGGCGCAGGGCGCCCGGGTCCGGGTCCGCACCCCGCAGGCGGACGCGCTGACCGCGGCGCTGGCCGGTGGACCGGCCACCGTGCAGGTCGACGAACAGGGCGCGCTGCTGATCGCCGGGGTGGACGCCCCGACGGTGGGCCGGGCGGCGCTGACCGCCGGGGTCGAGCTGCACGAGCTGAGCACCGAACGACCTGACCTGGAACGCGTGTTCCTGGAGCTGACGGCCGGAAAGGCGGGCATCCGATGAGCAACCTGGTCCGCGCCGAACTGCTCAAGATCCGCACCACCAGCACCTGGTGGTGGCTGGCCCTCGCGGCGATCCTGTCGATCGCCATGGCCTTCCCGTTCAACGCCTGGCTGGCCAACGAGACGCTCAGCGGCGGCGGGGAGGAGTTCGGTTACACCGGCGACGCCGCCTCCGCACCGGCCCAGGCGGCGAACATCTACACCTCGGGTCAGTACCTCGGCCTGATGTTCGTGATGCTGATCGGCATCCTGATGGTCACCAACGAGTTCTTCCACCAGACGGCGACCACCACCTTCCTGGCCACCCCGCGACGGACCGCGGTGATCGTCAGCAAGCTCATCGCGGCCAGCCTGCTGGGCTTCGCGTTCTGGCTGGTGACCACCGTGATCGACCTCGTGGCCGGAGCGGCGTTCCTGACCCTCAACGACCACGGCACGATGCTCGGCGAGTGGGAGGTCCAGCGGGCCCTGCTGCTCAACCTGATGGCGTACGCCATCTGGACCGTGCTGGGCGTGGGCATCGGCACTCTGATCACCAACCAGCTCGGCGCGGTGATCACCGCCTCGGTGCTTTACCTAATTGGTACACAAGTTGTCGGTCTGCTGTTCCTCCTGCTGGCGAACCTGCTGGACAACATGGCCGTGATCAAGTGGCAGGTGATCTGGCCGGCGGCGGCCTCCCAGATCATGATCACCCCAGGTGAGAACGAGATGCTGCCCTCCTGGTGGGTCGGCGCGGTGGTGCTGATCGGCTACGCCGTGGCGAGCTGCGTGGTCGGCATCCTGATTACGCGGCGTCGCGACATCTCCTGATCCGGTAGGCGCGGAAGCGTCCGGGCCGGGCCCGGTCCGATCGGCGGCGAGCCGGTCGGACCGGGCCCGTGTCATAGCAGCTAGCAGGGCAACACGCTGGGCTTACGGAACTTCTGGCATCTTCTGTGAATCGGACCACGGGGTGGAGGTGGAAATGCCTCGGCGATCCGTACGGCGTAGCCTTGGATCCGTCCTGTGTGCGCTCGTCCTGGCGCGGACGGACACCGCGTGACACACCAAACCCGCGTGAAAGAGGCGATTACCGGCCGTGTCGACCCAGCAGACTTCGCAGGAGAACCCACTGGCGGGTTTCGGCCCGAACGAGTGGATCGTCGAGGAGATGTACCAGCGCTACCTCGCCGATCCCAGCAGCGTCGACCCGGCCTGGCACGACTTCTTCGCCGACTACCGGCCCGGTGCCGGCAAGGCCCGCTCCGCCGACGGTGACGGTTCGGCGACCACCACCCCGTCCGCCCCGAAGACCCCGGCCAAGGCCGAGCCGAGCGCCAAGGCCGCCCCCGCCGCCAAGGCCGAGCCGGCGGCGACCAGGTCCCCGGCTCCGGCGAAGGCCAAGCCGGCCGCCAAGGCCGAGCCGGCCAAGGCGACCACGACCAAGTCCGCCCCGGCGAAGTCCGCCCCGACCGCCACCGGGCCGCAGACCACGCCGTTGCGCGGCGTGGCCGCCCGGATCGTGCAGAACATGGACGCCTCGCTGGCCGTGCCGACCGCGACGAGCGTGCGCGCGGTCCCGGCCAAGCTGCTGGTGGACAACCGCATCGTGATCAACAACCATCTCGCCCGGGGGCGTGGTGGCAAGGTCAGCTTCACCCACCTGGTCGGCTACGCGCTGGTCCGGGCGATGGTCGCGCACCCGGAGATGAACAACTCCTTCGCCGAGGTCGACGGCAAGCCGGCGATGGTCCGCCCCGAGCACGTCAACCTGGGCATCGCCATCGACCTGGCCAAGCCCGACGGCAGCCGGACCCTGGTGGTGCCGTCCATCAAGGGCTGCGAGCAGATGGACTTCCGGCAGTTCTGGCAGGCGTACGAGGACGTCGTCCGGCGCGCCCGCCGCAACGAACTGACCATGGACGACTACTCCGGCACCACCATCTCGCTGACCAACCCCGGCGGCATCGGCACCGTGCACTCGATGCCGCGTCTGATGCAGGGCCAGAGCGCGATCATCGGTGTCGGCGCGATGGAGTACCCGGCGCCCTACCAGGGCATGAGCGAGGCCACCCTGGCCGAGCTGGCGGTCAGCAAGGTCATCACGCTGACCAGCACGTACGACCACCGGATCATCCAGGGCGCGCAGTCCGGCGAGTTCCTCAAGGTCATGCACGAGCTGCTGCTCGGCGAGCACGGCTACTACGACCAGATCTTCACCTCGCTGCGCATCCCGTACGAGCCGGTGCGCTGGATGCGCGACGTCGCGGTCGACAGCGAGGGGCAGATCAACAAGACCGCGCGGGTACACGAGCTGATCCACTCCTACCGGGTCCGGGGCCACCTGATGGCCGACACCGACCCGCTGGAGTTCAAGATCCGCAAGCACCCCGACCTGGACGTCCTCCAGCACGGGCTGACCCTGTGGGACCTGGACCGCACCTTCCCGGTGAACGGCTTCGCCGGCCGGCAGCGGATGCGGCTGCGGGAGATCCTCGGTGTGCTGCGCGACTCGTACTGCCGCCGCGTCGGCATCGAGTACATGCACATCCAGGACCCGGCCGAGCGCCGCTGGATCCAGGAGCGGGTCGAGCGCAAGTACGAGAAGCCGCCGGCCGACGAGCAGAAGCACGTGCTGAACCGGCTCAACGCGGCCGAGGCGTTCGAGACGTTCCTACAGACCAAGTACGTCGGCCAGAAGCGCTTCTCGCTGGAGGGCGGCGAGTCGCTGATCCCGCTGCTCGGCGAGGTGCTGGAGGCGTCCGCCGAGAACGACCTGGACGAGGTCGTGATCGGCATGGCCCACCGGGGTCGCCTCAACGTGCTGGCCAACATCGTCGGCAAGCCGTACGAGAAGATCTTTTCGGAGTTCGAGGGGCACCTCGACCCGCGCTCCACCCAGGGTTCCGGTGACGTGAAGTACCACCTGGGCCAGAACGGCAAGTTCACCACCCCGGACGGCGACCACTCGGTCAAGGTCTCGGTGGTGGCGAACCCGTCGCACCTGGAGGCGGTCGACCCGGTGCTGGAGGGCATCGTCCGCGCCAAGCAGGACCGCATCGACCTCAAGCTGGAGGGCTACACCGTGCTGCCGCTGGCGGTGCACGGCGACGCCGCCTTCGCCGGTCAGGGTGTGGTGGCCGAGACGCTCAACCTCTCCCAGTTGCGCGGCTACCGCACCGGCGGCACCGTGCACGTGGTGGTCAACAACCAGGTCGGTTTCACCACCGCCCCGGAGTACTCCCGGTCCAGCCTCTACAGCACCGACGTGGCCCGGATGATCCAGGCGCCGATCTTCCACGTCAACGGGGACGACCCGGAGGCCGTGGTCCGGGTCGCCCGGCTGGCCTTCGAGTACCGGCAGACGTTCAACAAGGACGTCGTGATCGACCTGGTCTGCTACCGGCGGCGCGGGCACAACGAGGGCGACGACCCCTCGATGTCCAACCCCCAGATGTACAGGATCATCGACTCGAAGCGCTCGGTCCGCAAGCTCTACACCGAGGAGCTGATCGGGCGGGGTGACATCACCGTGGAGGACGCCGAGGAGCTGCTGCGCGACTACCAGGCGCAGTTGGAGCGGGTCTTCAAGGCCACCCGCGACGCGGCCAGCGCCCCCCGCCAGGTCAGTCGCCCGGCCCGGCAGGACGAGCCGGAGCCGCAGGTGGAGACCGCGACCGAGGCGTCGGTGATCAAGGCCATCGGCGAGGCGCACGTCAACCTGCCGGACGGCTTCACCCCGCACAAGCGGATCCAGCAGTTGCTCGACCGGCGGGCCCGGATGTCCGTCGAGGGCAACATCGACTGGGGCTTCGGCGAGATCATCGCCTTCGGGGCGCTGCTGCACGACGGGGTCACCGTCCGGCTCGCCGGGCAGGACTCCCGACGCGGCACCTTCGTGCAGCGGCACGCCTCGATCGTGGACGCCGAGACCGGTGACGACTACCTGCCGTTGAAGTCGCTGACCGGCGACGGCGAGCGGTCCCGCCTGTTCGTGCACGACTCGCTGCTCTCCGAGTACGCCGCGATGGGCTTCGAGTACGGCTACTCGGTGGAGAACCTGGAAGCGCTGGTCTGCTGGGAGGCCCAGTTCGGCGACTTCGTCAACGGCGCCCAGTCGGTGATCGACGAGTTCATCTCCTCCGGTGAGGTGAAGTGGGGCCAGCGCTCCGCGGTCACCCTGCTGCTGCCGCACGGCCACGAGGGACAGGGTCCGGACCACACCTCCGGCCGTCCCGAGCGGTTCCTCCAGCTCTGCGCCGAGGACAACATGCGGGTGGCGATCCCGACCACCCCGGCGAACTACTTCCACCTGCTGCGTCGCCAGGCCCTGTCGCCGAAGCGCAAGCCGCTGGTCGTGTTCACGCCGAAGTCCCTGCTGCGGCACAAGCTCTGTGTCTCCCCGGTCGAGGACTTCACCTCCGGCACCTTCTCGCCGGTGCTGGGTGACCAGGCCGCGCCGGCTCCGGAGCAGGTCAAGCGGGTGCTGCTCTGCTCGGGCAAGGTCTACTACGACCTGTTCCAGGCCCGGCAGGAGCGCGGCGTCACCGACACCGCGCTGATCCGGCTGGAGCAGCTCTACCCGATGCCGGTGGAGGAGATCCGCGCCGCGCTCGCCCAGTACCCGAACGCGGAGGACTTCGCCTGGGTGCAGGAGGAGCCGGCCAACCAGGGCTCCTGGTCGTTCGTCGCGCTCAACCTGCTGGAGCACCTCGACGGGGTCCGCCTGCGTCGCATCTCCCGCCCGGCCGCCGCCGCTCCGGCGGTCGGCTCGGCGAAGATGCACGAGGTGGAGCAGAACGCGCTCATCGAGGCCGCGCTGCCCCGCCCCTGACCGCACCGACCGCGAACACCGGGGCGGGCCACCGGAGACGGTGGCCCGCCCCGGTGAGCATGTCCGAGGAGACCTGATGTACTTCACCGACCGTGGCATCGAGGAGCTGGTCCAGCGCCGGGGCGACGAGAACGTCACCCTGGAGTGGCTCGGCGAGCGGCTGCGGGACTTCGTCGACCTCAACCCGGAGTTCGAGACTCCGATCGAGCGCTTCGCCACCTGGCTCGCCCGGCTCGACGACCCCGACGACGAGTAGGCCCCGGACCGCCACCGACCCGCCGCGCGGCCGGACCGGCCAGACGCCGGTGCCGACGAAAAGCCCTGGTAGGCCAGGTCCGGACCGGCCCCGACGGCGGGTATGGTGGCGGCCATGCCCCGCAGCTCCCGCCGCCCTGCCCTGGTGGCGGGGATCGCGCTGACCCTCCTGCTGACCGGGTGCGGCGACGAGGCACCCGAGCGTCCGCCGACGGAGACCGTCAGCGCCGACCGCTCGTCACCACCGCTGCCGCCGGTCTTCTACGTCGACCCGCGCGGTGCGGCGTCCTGGCAGGTCACCGAGTGGACGCAGGAGGGCCGGGCCGAGGACGCCGCCACCCTGCGCCGGATCAGCACCCGCCCGACCGCCCGGTGGCTGGTCGGCGACTCCACCACGGTCACCGAGGAGGTCTCGGAGTTCCTCGCCGGTGCCAGCCGCTCCGGTCAGACGCCGGTGCTGGTCACGCACCACCTGCCGCAACGCGACTGCGGACGGCAGGGTCAGGGCGGCGCCGAGTCGGCCGGGGCGTACCAGGACTGGATCCGGCGGGTGGCCGCCGGGGTGCAGGGCCGCCCGGTCACGATCGTGCTGGAGCCGGGCGGGGTGCCGGACGCCGTGGACCGCTGCGTGGACGACGTCGACGAGCGGCTGGATCTGCTACGGGACGCGGTGCAGGTGCTGGGCAGCACCGGCAGCGCCCGGATCTATCTGGACGCCGGGCACCCCGGCTGGATCACCGACGGCGCCCGGCTGGCGGCGGCACTGCGCCGGGCCGGGGTCGCCGAGGCCGACGGCTTCGCGCTCAACGTGGCCAACTTCGTCGGCACGCCGCAGAACGTCGGCTACGGCCACGAGATCTCCGACGCCCTCGGCGGCACCACCACGTTCGTCATCGACACCAGCCGCAACGGCCGGGGCGCGTACCCGGGCGAGACCGTCCGGTCCGCGCCGAGCTGGTGCAACCCGCCGGGCCGCGCGCTCGGCGCGGACCCCACCACCGACACCGGCCTGGACCGGGTGGACGCCCTGCTGTGGGTGAAGTACCCGGGCGAGTCCGACGGTGCCTGCCGTCCCGGCGAGCCGGAGAGCGGCGTCTGGTGGCCGGAGTACGCCCTCGGCCTGGCCCGACGCGCCGACTGACGCACCCTTCGGTCAGGGGCGTACCCGCCGGGCGGTGGCGGCGGCCGGTACGGGCACCGGCGGTGGCGGACCCGCCGGGCCGCCCGGTGTGAGTCCGGTGCGCTTGAGCTTCTGCCAGCCCAACCGCCCGCCGGTCAGCGCGGTGACCACCGACTGGAGCAGCACCAGATACATCAGTTGGCGGTAGACGAACTGCTGCAACGGCAGCACCCAGAGGACGCCGAGCTTCTCCTTGTCGAGGCGGAACGCCACGATCGCGGTCAGGAACTGCAGTCCCAGCATGGCGGCCCAGGCCAGCGCCGTCTCGGTGCGGTTCAGGAAGATCAGGCCGTAGATGGCGAGCAGGTCGATCACCGGGGCGGTCAACGGGAGCAGCACCCCGAACAGCGTCAGGAACGCCAGGCAACGACGACTGAACCGGCCGGACGCGCCCTTGTCGAGCACCGAGCGGCGGTGCTTCCACATCGCCTGCATGGTGCCGTAGCTCCACCGGTACCGCTGCTTCCACAACTGCCCGAAGGTGGCCGGCGCCTCGGTCCAGGCGCGGGCGCTCTCCTCGTACACCACCTTCCAGCCAGCGCGGCCCAGAGCCATGGTGATGTCGGTGTCCTCGGCCAGCGTCTCGTCGGTCATCCCACCGGCGTACTCCAGCGCCTCGCGACGGAACGCGCCGATCGCGCCGGGGATGGTCGGCATGCAGCGCAGCGTCTCGTAGAGCCGGCGGTCCAGGTTGAAGCCGATCACGTACTCGATGTGCTGCCACTTGGCGATCATGCTGCGCCGGTTGCCGACCTTGACGTTGCCGGCCACCGCGCCCACCTGCGGGTCGCCGAACGGCTGGACCAGGCGACGGACCGCGTCGGGCTCGAAGACGGTGTCGCCGTCGACCATCACGATCAGGTCGTGCCGGGCCAGCGCGACGCCGGTGTTCAGCGCGCTCGGCTTCCCGCCGTTGGGTTTGCGGACCACCCGCACGTTCGGCAGGCCGAGCCCGGCGGCGATGTCGGCGGTGCCGTCGGTCGACCCGTCGTCGACCACCACCACCTCGATGCCGCCGGGATGGTCGCCGGTGGCGAGCGAGCGGACCGCCTCGGCGATGCCCTCCTTCTCGTTGTACGCGGGCACGATCACCGACACCGGTTCGGTGACCGGCGGTCCCCAGGCGAAGCCCTTCCGGCGTCGTTTGCGGGCGTGCCGTCGCGCCAGCACGAACAGCAACACGGTCCGCCCGATGGTGAGCGTCCCGACCAGTAGAAAGAGCACACCGAAGAGGACGAAGGTGCCGTCGGCGGCGCGTACCGCCATGATCAGCATCTGACCGCGCCAACGCTCGCTGAACGTCGCCTCGGTCGGCCCGGCCGTGGTGCCGGTGGCACCGGCCTCGGCCAGTGCCCGGTTCAACCCGCCACTGATCGTGGTGAAGGTGTAGCCCCGGTCCTTCATCAACGGGATGTACCGGTCCAGCGCCTCGACGGTCTGCGAGCGGTCACCGCCGGAGTCGTGCCAGAGCGTGATCGCGCCCGAGTAGCCCTCCGGCACGGTCCGCTCGATCATCCCCTCCGGGCCCTGCCGCTCCCAGTCCCGGCTGTCCAGGTCGTTGACGACGCTGAGGTAGCCGAGTTCGCCGGCCTGTTGCAGCAGCGGCCAGTCCTGGTCGACGAAGGCGTCCGCCCGCGACGAGTACGGGAACCGCAGCAGGTTGGTCCGCTGGCCGGTGGCACCGGCGATGACGAGTTGGGTCTGGGTGTACTCCATCCGCCGCTGCCACCCGGGGATCTGGGTGAGGTGCGGGTGGGTGAAGGTGTGCACGCCGAGTTCGTGCCCCTTGTCGGCCAGCTCACGGACCAGGTCGGGGCTGCGGACCACCTGGTTGCCGAGGACGAAGAAGGTGCCGGGCACCTGGTGCTTCTCCAGCACCTCCAGCACGGCCGGGGTCCAGATCGGGTCGGGGCCGTCGTCGAAGGTGAGCGCGACGGTCCGGGCCGGCAGTCGGTAGGACTGCGGCCGGTCGGCGGTGGTGTTGACGATCGGCCCGCCTTCGAGGATCTCGTCGGGGACGTCGTCCTGGCCGCTGCCGAAGATGTTCTCCGCCCGGTAGTCCGGGATGAACGAGCCGTTGGCGTACGCCTGGACGAAGAGGATGCCGCCGAGCAGCACGAAGACCATGGCGTAGACCGTCCAGCTCGGACGGGGGATGAACCGCCGGGCCCGGGTGGCCGGACGGGGCCGGGCGTGCTGCCGGGGCCGGTCGGGGGTACGGGTGGGGGGCGCGGGTGCCGGTCGGCCGGGCGGGTACGGGTGGCTCATCAGGGAGCGGTCGCCTCACTCGTGTCGTTCGGGTCCGGCGACGGCGTTGTCGTGGGGGTCGGGGTGCTCGGGGGCGGGGTGCTGGGTGGCGGGGTGCTGCGGGGCGGCGTGCTCCGGGACGGGCTGGCCGTCGGCGTCCCGCTGGGACGGGCGCTGGTCGGTGTCGTGCCCGACGGGCGGGGAGCGGGACTGGTCGAGGTCGCGCCGGTGCCGGGCGTGGAGGGAAGGGGCACCGGACGCTGCGGCGTGACCTGGGTCGGCGACGGCGTCGGCGAGGTCGACCGGGCGGGCGAGGGTGTCGGCGAGACGGGCGGCGCTTCCCAGGTCTCGGCGGGCTCGACGAACGGGATGATCGTCTCGGGGCGGACCGGCCCGCCGGCGAAGCTGATGCCGACCATCATGGTGTACGCCACCCCGGACAGGCCGAGGGCGTACGCGGTCCGCCGTAGCCACCGCCCGCGGCGGCCACTCGGATCGACGAAGACGGGGGATGGTTCCGGGGCGACAGGAATGATCTGTGTTGGTCCCTCCACCTGCGCGAGTCTAAACGTGAATAGCTTTCACCTTCTCGCCCAAGTGTCCCATCTGACATGCGAAAACAGGCCGAACCACCCCTAGATGGTTGTCGGAGGACAACCAACCGGACCGAGTAGGTTGGGCCGCATGGCTCGCAGCGTCTACCTCACCAGCGTGGGATCCGGCGGCGGAAAATCCGCCATCGCACTGGGTCTCGCCGAGCTGCTGTCCCGACAGGTCGAACGGATCGGCGTGTTCCGGCCCCTGGTGCCGTCGAACCGGCCCGACCACATCCTCGCCCTGCTCAGCGAGCGCTATCGCGTGCAGGTTAACCCGTCCGACCTGGCCGGAGCCACATATGCCGAGGCCACCGCCCTGGTATCGGACGGACGGCGGGAAGAACTGATCTCCCGGGTGGTGCAGCGCTACCGAGCGGTCGAGCGGCAGTGCCCGGCCGTCGTGGTGGTGGGGAGCGACTTCGCCGACTCCGGTGACGGCAGCACGCCCCGGGAACTCGCCTTCAACGCCCGGCTCGCCACCGAGTTCGGCAGCGTGGTGGTGCCGGTCGTGGACGGCCAGGGTCAGTCACCGGCGACGATCGCGGCGGCGGCCCGGGGCGCGTACCACGATCTGGTCGACCTCGGCGCGACGGTGCTCGCGGTCATCGCCAACCGGGTGCCCGAGCCGATGGACCTGCCCGACCTGCCGGTGCCGGCGTACGCCATCCCGGAGGTACCGACCGTGTCCGCGCCGACGGTCGCCGAGGTGGCCGCCGCCCTCGGTGCGACGCTGCTCACCGGCGACGAGGCGGCGCTCGGTCGGGACGTGCTCGACTACGTGGTCGGCGCGGCCCACGTGCCGACGCTGGTGGAGCACCTGACCGACGGCTGCCTGGTGATCACCCCGGGCGACCGGGACGACCTGCTGGTGGCCGCCGGTGCCGCACACGTCTCCGGTCAGGTCTCGATCTCCGGGCTGGTGCTCACCCTCGGCGAACAGCCCGACCCGCGTGCCCTGCGCCTCTTCGACGGGCTGAACACCGGCCTGGCGGTGCTCAGCGTCACCAGCGACAGCTACGACACGGTCGCCGCGTCCAGCCGGATCGAGGGACGACCCAGCGCGGCCAACACCCGCAAGGTGGAGGCCGCCCTCGGTGCCTTCGAGGCCAACGTGGACACCGACGAGCTGGCGCGTCGGCTCGCGGTCACCCGTTCGGAGCGGGTCACCCCGCTGATGTTCGAGTACGACCTGATCGACCGGGCCCGGGCCCAGCGCCGCCACCTGGTGCTGCCCGAGGGCACCGACGAACGGATCCTGCGGGCCACCGAGATCCTGCTGCACCGGGGCGTGGCCGACCTCACCCTGCTCGGTCGCCCCGACGACGTGGCCCGACGGACCCGGGAACTCGGCGTCGACATCACCGGTGCCCACATCGTCGACCCGGCGACCAGCGACCGCCGCGACGAGTTCGCCGAGGCGTACGCGAAGCTGCGCGCCCACCGGGGCGTCACCGTCGAGCTGGCGTACGACGTGGTGGCCCAGCCGAACTACTTCGGCACCATGATGGTCTGGGCCGGGCACGCCGACGGCATGGTCTCCGGCGCCACCCACACCACCGCCGCCACCATCCGCCCCGCGTTCGAGATCGTGAAGAACCTGCCGGACGTCTCCGTCGCCTCCAGCGTCTTCTTCATGCTGCTCGCCGACCGGGTGCTGGTCTACGGCGATTGTGCGGTCAACCGTGACCCGGACGCCGCCCAGCTCGCCGACATCGCGATCTCCTCGGCCGACACCGCGGCCCGGTTCGGCATCGAACCCCGGGTGGCGATGCTGTCGTACTCGACCGGCAGTTCCGGCGCCGGAGCCGACGTGGAGAAGGTCGCGGCGGCCACCGCGCTGGTCCGCGAGCGCCGGCCCGACCTGGCCGTCGAGGGTCCCATCCAGTACGACGCGGCGATCGACCCGGCGGTGGCGGCGACGAAACTGCCCGGCAGTGCGGTCGCCGGCCGGGCGACGGTCTTCATCTTCCCGGACCTGAACACCGGCAACAACACGTACAAGGCGGTGCAGCGCTCCGCCGGGGCGGTGGCGGTCGGGCCGGTGATGCAGGGCCTGCGCCGGCCGGTCAACGACCTGTCCCGAGGGGCCACCGTGCCGGACATCGTCAACACCGTGGCGATCACCGCCATCCAGGCCGCCGCCCGCACCGACGCTCCCCCACCCGGAGGTGCCTGATGAGCGACAAGATCCTGGTGTTGAACTGCGGGTCGTCCTCGGTCAAGTACCGGCTGTACGACGGTGACCGCGTGCTCGACAAGGGCACCGTCGAGCGGATCGGTGAGGCCGGGGGCGACGCGCCCGACCACGCCGGGGCGGTCCGGCGGATCCTGGCCGGGCTGGACCTGACCGGGCTCACCGCGGTCGGGCACCGGGTGGTGCACGGCGGTCGGCGGTTCACCGCCCCGACGCTGGTGGACGACGAGGTGCTGGCCGCCATCACCGAGCTGGTGCCGTTGGCGCCGCTGCACAATCCGGCCAACCTCGCCGGCATCGCCGAGGCGCGCGCCGTCCTGCCCGAGGTGCCGCAGGTCGCCGTCTTCGACACCGCGTTCCACCACACGCTGCCCGACTCCGCCGCCACGTACGCGATCGACCGGGAGGTCGCGCAGCGGTACGGCGTCCGCCGGTACGGCTTCCACGGCACCTCGCACTCGTACGTCTCCCGGCGCACCGCCGAACTGCTGGACCGCCCGTACGCGGAGGTCAACACGATCACCCTGCACCTGGGCAACGGCGCCAGCGCGTGCGCCGTCGAGCACGGGCGCAGCGTGGCCACCTCGATGGGGATGTCCCCGCTGGAGGGGCTGGTGATGGGCACCCGCAGCGGCGACCTGGACCCGACCGTGGTGTTCCACCTGCGCCGCGAGGGCGGACTGGGCGTGGACGAGATCGACGACCTGCTCAACCACCGCAGCGGACTGCTCGGGCTCTCCGGCGTCAACGACATGCGGGAGGTGCTGTCCCGGCGGGCGGCCGGGGACGAGGCGGCGACGCTCGCCTTCGACGTCTACTGCCGGCGGATCACCGGCTACGTGGGGGCGTACTACGCGCTGCTCGGTCGGGTGGACGCGGTCACCTTCACCGCCGGGGTCGGCGAGCACGCGGCCCCGGTACGCGCGGCGGCGCTGGCCGGGCTGGAACGGCTCGGCATCACCGTCGACCCGGAGCGCAACGCGGGCCAGGGTGACCGGTTCGTCTCACCGGACGGCGCGGAGGTCGCGGTCTGCGTGGTCGGCACGGACGAGGAACGCGAGATCGCCCGGGAGGCACGCGCGGTGGTAGCAGCCAGCGCCTGATCGGGCGGCCGACCGGTGACGTACCGATCAGGCGAAGGCGAGCCAGCTCGCGAGCGCGACCAGCACCACGGCGACCACGGCGGCACCGATGATCAGGCCGTTGCGGGACGCCGTCTCGGCGGGGGCGTCGGGGGTGCCGGCGAAGGCACGGAACGCCTCGGTGTTGCCGCTCGGATCGGTGTAGTTCTCAGTCATGCCGTGACCTTAGCGAAAGCGGTCCAGTCGCACGGTCCGTGCACGCCGTCCGAACGGGTGGCGTACCGCACCGGTCAACCGGACCCGGACGGGTGACCCGGGGTCCTACCGTGAGGTCGTGGGAATCGCACGGGGGTTCACCGCGCTGGTGTCGGTGCTGCTGATGGTGCTGACGGCCGGTTGCGCGACGAGCGGCGAGCAGTCCGGCCAGGCACTCGGCGGGCGGCTGGCCCCGGACGTGCCGTACGCGGTGGGTGTGCGCACGCTCACCGTCGACCCGGCCTCGGAGCGTCCACTGCCGGTCACCCTCTGGTATCCGACGCAGGGCAGCCGGGTCGCCGAGGGGCGGTTCCCGGTGGTGATCTACAGCCACGGTCTGGCCAGCCTGCCCGAGTTGCACTCCGGGCTGACCGCCCGCTGGGCCGCCGCCGGATTCGTGGTGGCCGCCCCGACGTACCCGCACACCCGGCGCGGGGCGAAGCGGTTCTCCCGGGCCGACGTCCGCCACCAGCCGGCCGACGGGTGGCGGGTGATCCGGCACCTGGTCCGGCTCGACGGCCGCTCCGGCGACCCGCTCGCCGGTCACCTCGACGTGCAGCGGGTGGCGGCGGCCGGGCACTCGGCGGGCGGTTTCACCACCGCCGGCATGTTCACCGCCGGGCACCCGGCCCGGCTGCGGGCGGGCATCGTGATCGCCGGTGGCGGGATGGCGGGCAGCTTCGCCGGTCCGAGCGCCCCGATCCTCTTCGTGCACGGCACCGCCGACGCGGTGGTGCCGCTGAGCGTGGGCCGGGCCGCGTACCGCCGTACCCCCGGACCCGCCTCCTTCCTCAGCCTGCTCGGGCAGGGCCACGGCGAGTACCTGGTCCCCGGCCGGCCCGGTTTCGCCCAGGTCCTCGGCACCACCACCGACTTCCTGCGCTGGACGCTCTACGGCGACCAGGAGGCCGGACGGCGGCTGCCCGGCCGGGCGCTGCTGGCCGGCGTCACCAGCTTCGAGACCCGACCGGCGGGCTGACCTGCCCATCCGTGCCGACTGCGCACGCTCGGTGCGGACCCGGGCGCAGGATGTGCGGCGCCGGCCGGACCGGTCGCCGGGCGAGGCAGAATCGGAGTCATGTCGCGCCGCGCCCTCTCACTCCTGCTCGCCAGCACGCTGACCGTCGGCACGCTGGTCGGCTGCTCCACCGACCGTGACCCGGACGAGCGGGCCGACGCGCCCGCCCCCTCGGCGACCGCCTCCGCCCCGGCCGGGATCACGTCGGCTCCGGCCATCCCCGCCGGCAGCGCGCCGAAGCAGACCTTCGCCGTCGGCGTACGGCAGCTCAAGCTCAACCGCGACGGCAACCGGCCGCTGCCGGTGACCGTCTGGTACCCGGCGGCCGGTCGGGCCGGTGGGAAGCCGCAGACGTCGGCGGACGCCGCCGAGGGGCGGTTCCCGGTGGTCATGTTCAGCCACGGCCTCGGCGGTCGCCCCGCCGACTACCAGGCACTGCTCACCCGGTGGGTGGCCGCCGGTTTCGTGGTGGCCGCGCCGACGTTCCCGAACACCTCGAAGGCCGGTGGCGAGAACAACGTGCTCGACGTGCTCAACCAGCCCGCCGACGTCTCGTACGCGCTGACCGAGGTGCTCGCGCTCGACACCCGCGACGACGACGTGCTGCGGGGCCGGCTGGCCACCGACCGGGTGGCCGCCGCCGGGCACTCGGCGGGCGGGGTGACCACCATCGGGCTGTTCACCGCCGGCCGGGACGAGCGGCTCGCCGCCGGGATCGTCTTCGCCGGCACCGCGCTCGGCGTGGGCACCGCGTTCGCCGGTGCCGCCGCGCCGCAACTGTTCGTGCACGGCGAGGCCGACGAGGTGGTGCAGTACACCGCCGGCAAGGCGGTCTACGACCAGGTGCCCTGGCCGAAGGCGATGCTCAGCCTGCCCGAGGGCGACCACGGGCGGGCGCTGCTGAGGAACGGGACGTCGCTGGGCGTGGTGGCGAACACCACCGCCGAGTTCCTGCGCTGGACGCTCTACGGCGACGCCGAGGCCAAGGAGCGCATCCCCACCGCCGCCGCCCGCGACGACATCGCCACCCTCGACGACAACCTCTAACACTCGCCGTCGTCCGGATGAGGTGAAAGGAAGGGTCCCCTGCTAACGCCTCGCGTATAGCAGGGGACCCTTCCTAACGCCTAACGCCTAACGCCGTACGCCCTAACGCCGCCGCGTCAGCTCGTGTGGTCGAGGACGATCTTGCCGAACGCCTGCCCGGAGTGCAGGCGGGCGAACGCCTCCTCGACCCGGCTGAACGGCACCACGCTGTCCACCACCGGGCGGACCTCCCGCTCGGCGCAGAACGCCAGCAGATCGGCCAGGTCGGCCGGGGTACCCATCGAGGTGCCCAGGATCTCCAACTGCATCGCGAAGACCCGACGCAGGTTGACTGCCGGCTCGTGCCCGGCGGTCGCTCCGGAGACCACGATCCGCGCGCCGGGCGCGGCCGACTTCAGGGAGTGGTCGAAGGTGGCCGCGCCGACCGTCTCGATCACCACGTCGACCCGCTCGGGCAGCCGGGCACCGGTCTGGACGGCCGTCGCGCCCAGCCCGGTGACCCGCTCCCGCTTGGCGGCGTCGCGACTGGTCGCGTACACCCGCTTGCCCATCGCGGTGGCCAGCACCACGGCGGCGGTGGCCACGCCGCCGCCGGCGCCCTGGACCAGCACCGCCTCGGCCTCGTCGACCCGGCCCTTGGTGGTCAGCATCCGCCACGCGGTCAGCCAGGCGGTCGGCAGGCACGCCGCATCCGGCGCCGACAGGCCCGCCGGCAGCGGCAGCAGGTTCCAGCGGGGTACGGCCACCCGCTCGGCCAGCGTGCCCGGGAAGTGCTCGGAGAGGATGGACATCCCGCGCGGGTCACCGGGAGTGGGCACCACCGGATAGACGACCACCTCGTTGCCCTCCGGGTCGACGCCCACGGCGTCGCAGCCGAGGATCATCGGCAACTGCTCGGCCCGCAGCCCGACGCCGCGCAGCGACCAGATGTCGTGGTGGTTGAGCGAACTGGCCGTGACGCGCACGGTCACCCAGTCGTCGTCGGGCAGGCTCGGCTCGGGCTGCTCACCGACGGTGAGCGCGGCGAGCGGATCGGCATCGTCGAAACGGGAGGCGAAGGCGGCACGCATGATCCGCACCGTAACAAGCTGAGCGGCCGTTAAGAAGGGTCCCTTCCTCGGCACGAGGCGTTAGGAGGGGACCCTTCCTTGCACGTCAGGCGCGGGCGACGCCGTCGCGGCGGGCGGCTTCGGCGACCGCTTCGGCCACCGCCGGGGCGACCCGCGGGTCGAGCGGCGAGGGCACGATCGCGTCCGGCGTGAGCGCATCGGCCACCACGGCGGCGATGGCGTCGGCGGCGGCCACCTTCATCGACTCGGTGACCCGGGTGGCCCGGGCCCGGAGCGCACCCCGGAACACGCCCGGGAAGGCCAGCACGTTGTTGATCTGGTTGGGGTAGTCGCTGCGGCCGGTGGCGACCACCGCGACGTGCCGCGCGGCGACGTCCGGGTGCACCTCGGGAGTGGGGTTGGCCAGCGCGAACACGATCCCGCCGGGCGCCATCCCGGCCACCGCCGCCTCCGGGATCTGGCCGCCGGAGACGCCGATCAGCACGTCGGCGTCGCGCAACGCCTCGGTGATGTCGCCCTGCCGACCGTCGGCGTTGGTCAGCTCGGCCAGCTCGGCCTTGGTGCCGGTCAGCCCGTCGCGCTGGCGGGAGACGATGCCCCGGGAGTCGCAGACCACCACCCGCTGCGGGTCCACTCCCCCGGCCACCAGCATCTTGGTCACCGCCACACCGGCCGCACCCGCACCGCTGACCGCCACCCGCAGGTCGCCGAGCTTGCGGTCGAGCAGGGTCGCGGCGTTGCGCAGTGCGGCCAGCACCACGATCGCGGTGCCGTGCTGGTCGTCGTGGAACACCGGGATGTCCAGCGCCTCGTCGAGGCGGCGTTCCACCTCGAAGCAGCGCGGCGCGCTGATGTCCTCCAGGTTGATCCCACCGAACGACGGCGCGAGCGCCTTGACCGTCGCCACGATCTCGTCGACGTCCTGCGTGTCCAGGCAGACCGGCACCGCGTCGACACCGCCGAACTGCTTGAACAGCACCGCCTTGCCCTCCATCACCGGAAGCGCGGCGCGCGGACCGATGTTGCCCAGTCCGAGTACGGCCGAGCCGTCGGTGACCACCGCGACGGTGTTCGACGTCCAGGTGTACTCGTGGGTGAGCGACGGATCGGCGGCGATCGCCTCGCACACCCGGGCCACACCCGGCGTGTACGCGAGGGAGAGGTCTTCGCGGCTGGTCAGCGGGACGGTCGAGAGGACGGCCATCTTGCCGCCCCGGTGCAGTTGGAAGACGGGATCAGCGGGGTCCACGGTGGACGAAGGCATGGTGACTCCAGTGTCGTTTAAGCAGCTGGGCCGGCCGGTCGGGGCGCACGGTGAGGCGAGCGAGCGGCGGCACGAGGTGCGGGGGGTCACCCAGGCACTTTCCGAGCATAGTCACGCCACCGGGAGCCGGAGGTGCGCAGGGTCATAACGGCTGGGGCGGCAACCGGCCGGGGCGGGGCCAGTAGCGGAGCACCACCCGACCGAGGACGTCGGCCACCCCGTACGCCCGCGAGTCGTCGGTGACCAACTCGTTGTCACCGTACAGCCACCAACCGCCGTCGGCGGGGCAGACGGCGCGTTTGACCACGAGCAGATCGGGGCGACTGCGGAAGACCGCGACCACCACGTCTCCGGCCCGGATGGCGCGACCACCCGGCCGGACCAGCACCGCGTCGCCGTGCCGCAGGGTCGGCGCCATCGACGGACCGGTCACGAGTACGGCCGCGAGCGGCCTCCGGAGGCCGGGCACCGGCATGTGGTTTCACCTCCTGCGGCCTCGGGGACCACGTCCAGGAGTAATGTCGTCATGGATCATCGCAAACTTCCCATGGAGGATCCCGATGCGACTTCCACGCATCCTTGCGCCCCGGGTGACCGCGAGCGCGCACTGCGACCTGCCCTGCGGCGTCTACGACCCCGCGCAGGCTCGGATCGAGGCCGAGTCGGTGAAAATGATCTGCGAGAAGTACCAGGCCAACACCGATCCGGAGTTCCGCACCCGGGCCATCCTGATCAAGGAGCAGCGGGCCGAGCTGGTCAAGCACCACCTGTGGGTGCTGTGGACCGACTACTTCAAGCCGCCGCACTTCGAGAAGTACCCGCACCTGCACCAGCTCTTCAACGAGGCCACCAAGCTGGCCGGTGCGGCGGGCGCCAAGGGCGCCACCGACCCGTCCAAGGCCGACGAGCTGCTACAGAAGATCGACGAGATCTCGAAGATCTTCTGGGAGACCAAGCAGGCGTGACGTGGCCCGTCCACGCCTGCGCGTCGGCGGCCGGCCCTGCCCCTCGGGGCGGGCCGGTCGCCGACGCGTTTCCATCCCGGGCGCACCGGTTCACACCGGGCCGCCCGGCTCGCCGTCCGCCGCACTGACGGCCCTCCGTCGCCCCGCCGCCTGAGCGGGTAGAGTCCCCGACCGGGGGGATGAGCCGTGACTCAACTGACCGGACAACCGACCACCGACGACGACGTGGTGCACCTCACCGTGCCCGCCGAAGGCGGCTATCTGAGCGTCCTGCGCACCGCCACCGCCGGCCTCGCCGCGCGTCTCCAGTTCGCCCTCGACGAGATCGAGGACCTGCGCATCGCCGTCGACGAGGCCTGCGCCATGCTGCTCGCCATCGCGCCCCGCGGCGCGGAGCTGGACTGCCGCTTCGCGGTCACCGAGGACGCGTTGACCGTCGAGGTGACGGTGCCGACCGTGCCGGGCGCCCGGCTCCCGGCGGAGTCGTCGTTCGCCTGGAAGGTGCTCACCGCGTTGACCACCTCGGCCTCGGCCGGGGCGGCCGACGGCCGGGCCACCATCTCGTTGCTCACCCGCCGCGCCTCCGGCTGGTGAGCGACGCTCACTCGAAGCCCAGGGCCCGGGTGGTGGGCGGACTCACCAGCAGCCAGGTGACGCCGAGCCCGAGCGCGATCAGCGGTACGCCGAGCCAGCCCAGCCCGCCCTGGATCATGAACCAGCCGATCGGCAGCAGCATGAGTTGCAGCACGATGGCGGGTGCGCGGGCACCGGCCCGGCGGCGCAGCAACGCGCTACCCAGCGCCCAGAGCGCGATCGCCGCGCCGATGGCGAAGGCCGTCACCAGCAGTGCCGACACCAGATCGGTGGTGGCGGCGGTGAAGTCGGCGACGACCAACCAGGCCGCGATCAGCCCGACGGCGACCGCCTGACCCCGCAGGAGGAAGACCGCCCACCGGAGGGTCACCGGGGTCGGGTCGGAGTCGATTGCCACGCGGTCACGATACCCGTGGCGGTCCGGGGTACAGTGCCGCCCATGCGGGCCGTCCTGCTGGTCAATCCGAAGGCCACCACTACCAGCGAGCGTGCGCGGGATGTGCTCGTCCGAGCGCTGCGCAGCGAGGTGGATCTCTCCGTGCGCTACACCCGGCGTCGTGGTCACGCCACCGCGCTGGCCCGCGAGGCCGCGGTGGAGGGCGTCGACGTCGTGGTCACCCTCGGTGGTGACGGCACGGTCAACGAGGTGGTCAACGGGCTGATGACGGCGACCAGCGCCGGTGGTGCGGCGCCGACCGCCGAGCGGCTGCCCGCCCTGGCCACCGTGCCGGGCGGCTCGACGAACGTCTTCGCGCGGGCGCTGGGCCTGCCCAGGGAGTGGCCCGAGGCGGCCAGCATGCTCCTGGAGGGGCTGCGGCTGGGCCGGCACCGGACCATCGGCCTCGGCCGGGCCGACGACCGCTACTTCACCTTCTGCGCCGGTTTCGGGCTCGACGCGGCGGTCATCCACCGGGTCGAGGAGGCTCGTCGACGGGGCCGGGTCTCCTCGCCGGGGCTCTACTTCCGGGCCTTCACCGCGCAGTTCCTGTTCGGTGCCGAACGGCGCAACCCGGCGATCCGGTTGGAGCAGCCGGGCGAGACCACCGAGGCCGATCTGGCGACCGTGATCGTCCAGAACACCGCTCCGTGGACGTTCGTCGGCGACCGCGAGGCCAACCCGAACCCGGAGGCGTCCTTCGATCTGGGTCTCGACGTGATGGCCCTTCGCCAGCTAGGCGTCGCCAGCACGACACGGACAGTGAGACAGTTCCTGTCCGCCACGCCGGATCCGCAAGGTCGTCAAGTTCTTCGTCGGCACGATGTTGCCGAGTTCACGCTGGTGGCGAGCCGTCCGCAGGCGTTCCAGCTCGACGGCGACTATCTTGGCGAACGAGAAAAAGTTGGATTCGCCTCCGTTCCGGCCGCACTCAGAGTAATCTGTTAGGTCTCCGGCATCCCCCGGGCCGAGAGGTCGGCGCGCCCCGACACGCGACGGCTGCGACACCCGGGACTCATGCCGGAAATGTCGGCAATGTGCGCGGGACTGTACTATATTGATTCTTGACTGTGGTACGCCGGGTGACCGGCACCCCCTTGAACCCGGACAAATGGGTTGTGGGCTTGCTCACCGCCCGGAGTTTTTCCGAGCGCCACCCTTGACATCGCCAGAGTTCGTGAAAGTATTCACAAGCGAACTTGAGTTACCGGGACATTGCCTGGATATGCTCGACAGGTTGAGCTGTTCCAGCAGGTCCCCCGGGCCAACAGCCTGCTCACGCACTGCCGAATAGACGAACGCGAAACGTCACCATCGGCAATGCGTATGCATATAGGAAAAGCACGAACAAGCAACATCTGCCACCCATCCAGAATGAGGAGTGTTGCCGCCATGGACTGGCGTCACCATGCTGTCTGCCGCGACGAGGACCCGGAACTGTTCTTCCCGATCGGGACGTCCGGTCCGGCTCTCCTGCAGGTCGAGCAGGCCAAGGCCGTCTGCAGGCGCTGCTCCGTGACCGACCAGTGCCTGCAGTGGGCGCTGGAGTCCGGTCAGGACGCTGGCGTCTGGGGCGGAATGAGCGAGGAGGAGCGGCGCGCCGTCAAGCGTCGCGGTGGCCTCCGGGTGCTGCGCGCTCACTCCGCCTGACCACTACCGCACCGAAGCGACACGCCCCGGCAGGGCTCAGCCCGCCGGGGCGTTCTGCTGCCCAGACGTATGTAAGGAAGGGACCCTTCCTATACACCAGGCGTTAGTAGGGTGCCCTTCCTTACCGACGGGCGACGTTCACCCGGTCCCACACCAGCTCCACCAACTCCGGCGCGTCGGTCAGCGGTGCCGCCACCGCCACCGCGCCGGCCTCCCGGGCCGCCACCGCCACCGCGTCGTGGAACAGGCCGGGCGCCAGGAAGTACGCGGCCACGGCGACCCGCCGCGCGCCCCGGCCCCGCAACCGGGCCACCGCCGCGCCGACGGCCGGGGGTGCCGCCGAGGCGTACGAGACCCGGGCCGGAGTGCCCAGGGTGACGCCGAGTTCCCGGGCCACCCGGCCGACCGAGGCACGGGCGGACGCGTCCCGGGTGCCCGCCGCCGCCAGCACCACCGCGTCGAACCGGCCCGGTTCCGCCTCGTCCAGTCGCCGCCCGAGCGCGGTCAGCAGTCCCCGGTCCACCCGGTGGCCGACCGGACCGAGCACGTCGGTGACCGTCACCGCGATCGGCGGACCGGACTCCCGGGCAGCCGCCACCGCCGCCGGGATGTCCACCCGCCGGTGGTACGCGGCGGTCAGCAACAGCGGCACCAGGACCGCTCGGGAGTGCCCGGCGGCGGCCAGTCCCCGCAGCGCCTCGGTCGGGCCGGGCTCGGTGTGGTCCAGCCAGCTCGGCAACACCGGTGTGCCGGGCCGGGCGGCGGAGACCGCCCGCGCCAGCGCCCGGATGGCCTCGGCGGCGCGGGGGTCGCGGCTGCCGTGGGCGACCAGGAGAAGCGGGTCCCGCCCCGGCCCTGATGGGTCGGGGCGGGACCCGCCGTCGGTTCCCGCCGCCTCGGTCAGAGGTGCAGTCCGCACTCGGTCTTCTCGAACATGGCCCAGCGGCCGGCGCGCGGGTCCTCCCCCGCCGAGGTCCGGCGGGTGCACGGCCAGCAGCCGATCGATCCGTAGCCGCGCCGGAACAGCTCGTTGACCGGCACCTTCCACCGCGCGACGTACGCGTCGACGTCCGCCTGGCTCCAGGCCGCGATCGGGTTGACCTTCACCCGGCCCCGGCGGGGGTCGAACGCCACCACCGGCGTGTTGGCCCGGGTCGGCGACTCGTCACGACGCAGTCCGGCGGCCCATGCCTCGTAGCTGGCCAGTGCCCGCTCCAGCGGCTCCACCTTGCGCAACCGGCAGCACTCGTCCGGTGACCGGTTGAACAACCGCGGCCCGTACTCGCCGTCCTGCTGTCCGACGGTGAGTCGGGGCCGGATCGACCGGACGTTCACCGGCAGGGTACGGGCGACCTCGTCGCGGACGGCGAGGGTCTCCGGGAAGTGCAGGCCGGTGTCGAGGAAGACCACGTCCACCCCGGGTGCCACCCGGGAGACGAGGTGGGCGAGGACCGCGTCCGCCATCGAGCTGGTCACGCAGAACCGGTCACCGAAGGTCTCCGCGGCCCACCGGGCGATCTCCAGCGCGGGCGCGCCCTCCAGCTCCCGGCCGGCCCGGTCGGCCAGTTCCCGCAACTGCTCGGGGCTGCGTCGGGTCGGGTCGGCCGGAGCGGCGACCGGAGCGGGTGCGGTGTCCACCAGTCCCAGACCGGCGGCGGAGATCAGCGCGCTCATCGCCGCACCCCCTGGGAGAGCAGGCCGGTGAAGCGGACCGTGAACACCCGGGCACAGCCGTGGCACTCCCAGGCGCCGTGCCCGGTCTCGCTCGGCCGCAGGTCCTCCTCACCGCAGTAGGGGCAGTACAACGGCGCGGCACGGGTCTCGCTGCTCATCGCGTCACCTCGCTCATCGCAGTAGTTCCTCGTCGGCCCGGATGACCCAGTTGGCGAAGGTCTCGTTCTCGGTCCGGCCGTCCAGGTACCGCCGGGCCAGCCGTTCGACGTACTCGGGTAGCTCGTCGGCGGTCGTCTTGAGACCGCGCAGCTTGCGCCCGAACCCGGCGGTCTGGCCCTCGGCCATGCCCAGCCCGCCGCCGAGGTGCACCTGGTAGCCCTCGACCTGCTTGCCGTCCGGGCCGGTCACCAGTTGTCCCTTGAGCCCGATGTCGGCGACCTGGGTGCGGGCGCAGGCGTTCGGGCAGCCGTTGATGTGGATGGAGATGTCCGTGTCGAAGTCGCGCAGCCGCTGCTCCAGGCGGGCCACCAGCTCCTCGCCGCGCGCCTTGGTCTCGACGATGGCGAGCTTGCAGTACTCGATGCCGGTGCAGGCCATCGTGCCGCGCCGCCAGCTCGACGGCTGGGCTTCCAGGCCGATCCCGCGCAGCTCGGTGACCAGCGAGTCGGTCCGCTCCGTCGGAACGTCGAGGACCAGCAGCTTCTGGTACGGGGTGAGGCTGATCCGGCCGCTGCCGTGCGCCTCGACGACGTCGGCGAGCTGGGCGAGCTGGGTGCCGGAGACCCGCCCGACCACCGGGGTGGCGCCGACGTAGTTGCGGCCGTCCCGCTGGGCGTGCACGCCGATGTGGTCGACCGGCCGCTCCGGCAGTTCCGGGGCCGGGCCGTCGAGCAGCGTCCGGCCGAGGTACTCCTTCTCCAGCACCTCGCGGAACTTGGTCACGCCCCAGTCGGCCACCAGGAACTTCAACCGGGCGCGGTGGCGCAGTCGGCGGTACCCGTAGTCGCGGAAGATGCCGACCACACCGACCCAGACGTCCGGGACCTCGTTCAGCGGCACCCAGACGCCGAGCCGCTGGGCCAGCATCGGGTTGGTGGAGAGCCCGCCGCCGACCCAGAGGTCGAAGCCGGGGCCGTGCTCGGGGTGGTCGACGCCGAGGAAGGCGATGTCGTTGGCCTGGTACGGGGTGTCCACCAGCCACGAGATCGACGACTTGAACTTACGGGGCAGGTTGGAGTACGCCGGGTCGCCGACGTACCGCCGGACGATCTCGTCGATCGCCGGGGTGGCGTCGATCCGCTCGTCGGCGGCGACGCCCGCCACCGGGCTGCCCAACACGATGCGGGGGCAGTCGCCGCACGCCTCGGTGGTCTGCAGGCCGACGGCCTCCAGCCGACGCCAGATCTCGGGCATGTCCTCGACCCGGATCCAGTGGTACTGGATGTTCTGCCGGTCGGTGATGTCGGCGGTGTCGCGGGCGAACTCCCGGGAGATCTCCGCGATGGTGCGCAACTGGGCCAGGTCGAGCTGGCCGCCGTCCACCCGCACCCGGAGCATGAAGTACTCGTCCTCCAGCTCGTGCGGTTCCAGCACGGCGGTACGTCCGCCGTCGATGCCCGCCTTGCGCTGGGTGTAGAGGCCCCACCAGCGGAACCGGCCACGCAGGTCCGCCGGGTCGATCGAGGCGAAGCCCCCGTGTGCGTAGATGTTCTCGATCCGCTCCCGCACGTTGAGCGGGTTGTCGTCCTTCTTGCTGCGCTCGTTGGGGTTGAGCGGCTCGCGGTATCCGAGCGCCCACTGGCCCTCGCCGCGGGGGCGGCGGGGAGCCCGCGCGGGGCGCGCCGTGGGGTCCCCGGGTCGGGCCGGAATCTCGCTGACCGCCATCGCGGCGTCCTCCGTTGTCTGCAGTGCCTCGGCTGGGGTACGCGGACGCGGTCGGCTCCCGGAAGGGGGCCGGGGACGGCGATGTCAGGAACGGCCGGCGCGCCAGGGTGCCCGAGGCAGGGTGGTCGGGCGTCGTCAGTGGGCCGGACAGATGGCGCTGCGCACGCGGCCGTAATCGACGTGGCGACGAGCCACGAAGCGGCGCACGACGGCGGCAGTCATGAACGTCATGTTGCCACACGGGGTATGGGCGGGCCAATGACTGCGTGCTGCATCCCACATCACGGGCGGTCGCTGCCGCCACTCGGAGCGCGATCATGTGGCAGGCTCACAATGTGGGTGATTTGTCCGGTAGGTCGGTACCGGCCGCCGGAAACGGCGTCCGGCTCAGCGGCGTACGCCTGCGCGCGCTGCCGGTGTGGCTCCTCCCGGCGGGCCTGACCCTGCTGGTGACGCTGGCCGGGCTGGACTCCGCCCAGCCGTGGCGGGACGAGCTGGCGACCTGGAGCGCCGCCACCCGCCCGGCCACCGACCTGCTCCGGCTGACCGGCACGATCGACGCCGCCGCCGCGCCCTACTACCTGCTCGTGCACGCCTGGACCACGGTGGCCGACGACTCGGTGGCCGCGCTGCGCCTGCCGTCCGCACTCGCCATGGCCGTCGCCGCCGGGCTGACCGCCGCGCTCGGCCGGCGACTCTGGGACGCCCGCGTCGGCACCCTCGCCGGGCTGCTGTTCGCGGTCCTGCCCAGCACCTCCCGCTACGGGCAGGAGGCCCGCCCGTACGCGCTAGCGACCGCCCTCGCCGTACTGAGCACGCTGCTGTTCGTCGACGCGCTGCACCGCCCCGGTCCACGCCGCTGGGTCGGGTACGCCGTGACGACCGCCGCCCTCGGGCTCACCCACCTGGTCGCGCTCACCCTGCTCGCCGCACACGCCGTCGCCGTGCTCACCGCCGCACCCCGCACCGCCTCACCGGGCACCACCGCACCGCCCACCGGTCCGGAGCCCTCGGACCGGCGGGCGGCCCCGGGCACCGCAGCGCCGGGCACGGCCGACTCGGCGGCACCGGACCGGCCACCGGCCCCGGACCCCAGCCCCACGGCCGGAGGCGGCATCGGGGCCGGCGAGGGGCGGCGGCGGTTCCGGCGACGGGTGCTCTGGGGATGGGTCGCCGCGTTGGTGCCGGTGTTCGCGGCGGTCACCCCGCTGGTGGCGCGCGCCCGGGGACAGCGGGCCCGGCAACTGGACTGGGTGGACGCCGCCCGGCCCGGCGACCTGGCGGCGCTGCCCGGCGGGGTGGTGCAGAGCGGGGTGGTCGGCGGGCTCCTGGTCGGTCTCGCCGCCCTCGGTACGGTCCGGGCCGGTCGGCGGGCCCTGCTGCCGGCCAGTTGCGTGCTGCTGCCCGTGCTGCTGCTCTTCCTCGCCGGATCCGTGGTCCCGCTCTGGGTCCCCCGCTACCTGGTCTTCGTGGTGCCGTTCGGCTGCCTGCTGGCCGGGGCGGCACTGCGTACGGTCCGGCTGCCCGGTGCGCTCGCCGTGGTGCTCCTGGCCGGGCTGCTCGGCCTGCCGGACCAGGCCGCCCTGCGGCGTACCCACGAGTGGCCACGCAGCGCCACGGTCGACTACGCGGGCGCGGCGCGGATCGTGGCCGACGGGGCGCGCCCGGACGACGCGATCGTCTACTCGCCCCGGGAGAGTTGGCTCTTCCTCGACCTGGGGCTGCGCTACCACCTCGCCGAGCGGACGCCCCGGGACGTGCTGGCGGTGACCGACCCGCAGCGCCGGGGCGACCTGTGGGCCGAGGAGTGCGACCGACCGACGGAGTGCCTGGCCGGGACGGACCGGGTCTGGCTGGTGGTCGCCGGACGCCCCGACGACCCGCTGGCCGCCGTGCCCGGGGCCAAGGGCGACGCGCTGCGGAGCGGCTACACCGTCACCCGGGTCCGGCCCCGCTCCGGCCTCACCGTCGCCCTGCTCACCGCCGACGGCCGCTGACGGGCCCGACGCCGACGCCCGGGACGCTCAGGCGCCGGGGCGTTCGGGGGCGCTGCGGGCCAGCGGAACGCTCAGGACCGCCTCGGTGCCGCCCTCGGCGCCGGGCCGCAGCTCGATGCTGCCCCGGAGTTCGCCGGTGACCAGCGCCCGGACGATCTGTAGGCCGAGTTTGCGGCCACCGGAGGCGTCGAAGTCGTCCGGCAACCCGCGACCGTTGTCGGCGACGGTGACGTGCAGCATCTTGCGGGCCCGGTGCGCCGACACCACCACCTCGGGCGCGTCGACGCCTGGCTGGCCCGGCGGTTCCGGCTCGACCGCGGCCTCCTCCTCGTCCTCGGTCTCACCGGCCGGCGGAAAGCCGTGCTCGACGGCGTTGAGCAGCAGTTCGTTGAGCACCATCACCAGCGAGGTGGCGATCTCGGCCGGCAGGACGCCGAAGCTGCCCGTGCGGCGCATCCCGACGCTCACCTCGGTCGCCGCCACCTCGGTCGCCGCGCTGGCCACCCGGTCGACGATCCCGTCGAACTCGACCGCCTCGTCACTGGACATGGAGAGCGTCTCGTGCACCAGCGCGATCGAGGCGACCCGGCGTACCGACTCCTCCAGGGCGACCCGCGCCTCCGGCATGCCGACCCGGCGGGCCTGGAGACGCAGCAGCGCCGCGACGGTCTGGAGGTTGTTCTTCACCCGGTGGTGGATCTCCCGGATGGTGGCGTCCTTGGTGATCAGCGCCCGGTCCCGGCGGCGTACCTCGGTGATGTCCCGGACCAGCACCAGCGCGCCGATCGGCACACCGGCGGGCATCAGCGGTAGGGCCCGGGTGAGCATGGTCGCGCCGCGCGCGTCGATCTCGCGCCGGGGTGGCGCCTCGCCACGCAGCGCGGCGAGGATGCCGTTGCCGGCCTCGGTCCCCTCCAGCGGGTCGTTGGCCAGCCGGCGGTGCAGCGCCGCGAGATCCTCGCCCACCAGGTGGGAGGCGTAGCCCAACCGGCGGTACGCCGACTGTGCGTTCGGGCTGGCGTAGGTGACCTTGCCCCCGGCGTCCAGCCGGACCAGGCCGTCGCCGACCCGGGGCGCCGAGGTGGTCTCGCCGGGGTGCCGGGGCGGCGGGAACGTGCCGTCGGCGATCATCTGCGCCAGGTCGTCGGCGGTGGTGAGGTAGTTCAGCTCCAACTGGCTGGGGGTCCGGGCGGTGGACAGGTTGGTGTCCCGGCCCACCACGGCGATCACCTCGCCGGACTCCCCGTCGGCGGCGCGCAGGCGGACCGGGATCGCCTCGTGCCGGGCGGGCACGTCGCCGTACCAGACCGGATCGCCCTCCCGCCAGATCCGCCCCTGCTCGTAGGCCACCTCCAGGTGCGCCACCTCCGGGCCGCCGACGATGCGCCCCACCTGGTCGTCCTGGTAGGCGGTGGGCGCGGTGGTGGGGCGGACCTGGGCCACGCAGAGGAAGCTCCCCTCGCCGTCGACCGGGACCCAGAGCAGCAGGTCGGCGAAGGACAGGTCGGACAGCAACTGCCAGTCACCGGCGATGCGGTGCAGGTGGTCGATGTCCGTCGGACGCAGACGGGTGTGCTCCTCGGCGAGATCGCGCAGCGTTGACACGCCGACCAGCGTGCCACGTCGAGGGTCACATCGTCGCGGTGACCTTCTTCAGGCCCCGGGGCGCGTCCGGGTCCTCGCCCCGGGTCAGCGCGAGGGCCAGCGCCAGCCGTTGCAGCGGCAGGATGTCCAGCAGCGGGGCGAGGCGCTCGTCGACCTCGGGCACGCCGAGCCGGGTCGCCCCCTCGACCTCGGCGGAACCGACCACGACCACGTCGGCGCGGCGCTCGCCGAGCCGGGGCAGCACCTCGCGCATCGCCTGCCCGCCCGGCCCGGAGCCGACCACGGCGAGCACCGGCACGTCCGGGTCGGTCATGGCGAGCGGGCCGTGCAGCAGGTCGGCGCCGGAGAAGGACAACGCCGGCAGGTACGACGTCTCCATCAGCTTGAGTGCGGCCTCCCGGGCCGTCGGGTACGCGTACCCCCGGCCGGTGGTGACCAGTTGCCCGGCGAAGCGGTAGCGGGGCGCGAGCTGGGTGGCGGTCTGGTCGGCGAGGGTGCGGGCGGCCAGTTCCGGCAGCGCGGCCAGCGCCCGGCGCTCGTCGTCCGGCAGCCTGCCGTCGCCGGACCGGATCCCCTCGACCAGCATCAGCAGGGCGAGCAGTTCCGCCGTGTACGTCTTGGTCGCCGCCACCGCCCGCTCGTGCCCGGCGGCGATGTCGACGGAGAGTTCGGCGGTCCGGGCCAGCGGGGAGTCCGGCGCGTTGGTGACCGCGAGGGTGAGGGCGCCGGAGTCCCGGGCGGCCCGGAGCACCGCGGTCAGGTCGGGCGAGCCGCCGCTCTGGCTGACGCCGACGACCAGGGCGTCGGAGAGGTCCGGTCGGGCGCCGAAGAGGGTGACGGCGCTGGGCGAGGCGAGCCCGGCCGGCAGGCCGAGACGGATCTCGGCGAGGTACGCCCCGTAGAGCGCGGCGTGGTCGGAGGTGCCGCGCGCGGTGAACACCACGTGCCGTGGGCGGCGCTCGGCGACGGCGGCGGCGACCCGGGCGATCGGTGCCGCGTACTCGTCGGAGAGCAGCCGCTCGTAACCGGCCGGCTGCTCGTCGATGTCGGCGGCCATGCCGCTACCTGGGCGCGTCACGCGAACTCCTCCCCTGCGCGGTTCCCGCGCGTTTGATGCTCAGTCTTGCAGGTTTATTCACGTATGGGCAACCGAACGCGCAGCACTGCGCAGTGGATCACCAAAACTGGGTGTTGTCACCTACGCTGACCCGACCTCACCGCGCAACCCGTACCTACCACCGAGAGGACGACGTGGCCGAGGGAACCGACGATCGGGCGTTGCCGGCGACCGAGGAACTGGCCCTGGCCCGGCGGGCCCTGGACTCCGGCGACCTGGCACACGCCGCTGACCATGTCGCGGCCGCGCTGGCCCGGGCGCCGACGCTGCCCGAGGTCCACGAGACCCTCGCCCGGCTGGCCGCCGTCGGCGGTGACGACGCGGTGGAACTCTTCCCCCTGCAACATCACACCTTCATCGGCGCGGTCGTCGCGCGGGCACACCTGCTCGCCGCCGCCGGCCGCCCCGCCGAGGGGCTCGACCTGCTGGTCGCCGCCACCGCGCACGCGCCGGGCGCGGACTGGGCCGGCGTGCCCTGGGTCACCTCGCCCGAACTGGCCGAACGCCTCGGCCCGGACCAGGCGGCCCGGGTCCTGATGCAGGTCTGCGCCGCCGCACCCGACCCGGTGCCCGCGTCCGACCGGGCCGCCCTGGCGGCCTATCTGACGCTGGCCCGCAACGCGGTCACCGTCCACCCCGAACACGGGCTGCTGCTCGGCACGGCCTCCGCGCTGGCCCGGCGGGTCGGCGAGGTGCCGCTCGCGGTCCGCTGGGCCACCCGGGGCGTACGGGCCACACCGTCCAAGATCGGCGAGGTCTGGCTCGGGTACGCGCTGCGCAGCGCCGGGCGCACCCGGGAGGCGCTCGCCGCGCTGCGCCGTGCCGTCGACCACGACCCGGACGACCTCGCCGTGTACGCCGACATCGCCGGCACGCTGGCCGACCACGGCCGGCTGGACGAGGCGCTGGTCTGGATCGAGCGGGCGTTGACCCGCAACCCGTCCTTCGACTGCGCGGTGCACACCGCCCACCGGCTGCGGTTCCAGCGCGACGGCGACGTACGCCACCTGGTCGCGTTGGCCGACTTCGTCCGCGACCATCCGGACGACTCCCACGAGCACGGCGACCTCGCCGAGTGCTGCCGGGGCCGCCCCTGGTTGGGACAGGTGACACCGGTCGGCTCCCGTCCGCCTGCGGAGGAGGCGGGCGAGACACCGGCACCGCCCTCGGCGGACGCGGCCCGCCGGCTGCAACACCTCGCCCACCCCGCCTGGCCGCACCCCCCGGCCGCGTACGACTCCGCGGTCGGGCTGGCCACGCTCGACCTGCCGGACCTGCTCGGCCTACTGGCCCACCCACCTGAGGCACCGCCGACCGCGCTGGGCCGGGTGCTCGCCGGGCAGGACCCCGCGCTCTGGGTGCGCTGCGTGCAGGTGTGGGCCTGCCTCGGCCTGTTGCACCACCGCACCGACGAGGCGTGGGCCACCTCGACGCGACGACGGGTGCTCACCGAGCTGACCGACACCGAGGAGGTCACCGAGGCGGCCCTGTTCGCGCTGGTCACCGCCGCCTGGGTGGACCCGTCGGTCCGCCCCGACGTGGCCGGGCTGGTCGCCGCCCGGCTGGCCACCGTGGCCGAGGCGACCCGGGAGGGCCCGGTGCCGATGGCCGCCTCCGTGGCTCACCTGGCGTTGACCACCCCGGATCTCGACCCGGACAGCGTGGCCCTGGCGCGTTCCCTGGCCGGCGCACCCGGCGGTCGGCACCGCTCTGCGCTCCGCGTCCTGCTGAGCCGGCTGCTGCGCCCGTTCCGCACCCGCCTGCCGGGCCCACCCTGATCCGTCGCACCTCGCTCACGGATGCAAGGAGGGGTCCCCTGCTATGCACGAGGCGTTAGCAGGGGACCCCTCCTTTCACCGATCCTTACGCCGGGTTGCGGGCGAGAGCGGTCTCGGCCTGTTCCTCCGGGGTGCCGGTCGGTTCGTTGCTGGTGCGCAGTGGGATCTCCCGGATGAACCAGGCCAGCACCGGCACCAGCACGGCGAAGAGCACCGCCCACAGGAACACGTGCGAGATCGCGTCGGCCAGCCCACCGAGCACCGCCTCGCGGGCCTGTGCCGGCAGTTCCCGGAGCTGGTCGATGTTCATCGCCGCCCCGGCCTCACCGCCGCCGCTGAAGGCGCCACCGGCGGCGGTGCCGGCCAGCCGGTTGGCGAAGATCGCGCCGAACAGCGAGATGCCGAACGAGCCGCCGATGGAGCGGAAGAAGGTGGCCGCGCCGCTGGCCGCGCCGAGGTCCTTCTGCTCCACGCTGTTCTGCGCGATCAGCATCGACGTCTGCATCAGGAAGCCCATGCCGACACCGAGCACGATCATGTAGAGCGACGACTGGACCTTGCTGGTGTGCACGTCCAACAGGCTCAGCAGGGCGAGCCCGACGGCCATCACCGCGCCGCCGGCGATCGGATAGATCCGGTAGCGACCGGTCCGGGTGATGGCCCGGCCGACGAGCAGCGAGACCACCAGCATGCCGAACATCAGCGGCAGCAGGAGCAGGCCCGAGTTGGTGGCCGAGGCGCCCTGCACGGTCTGCTGATAGAGCGGCAGGAAGTTCATCGCGCCGAACATCGCGAAGCCGAGCAGGAAGCCGATCGTGGAGATCAGGGCGAAGTTCCGGTTGGCGAACAGGCCGAGCGGCAGGATCGGCTCGGGGGCGTACCGCTCGACGAACCCGAAGGCCACCAGCGCGGCGAGCGCCAGGGCGGCGAGGCCGAGGATCTGCGGGGAGCGCCAGGCGTACTCGTTGCCGCCCCACGTGGTGATCAGCACGATCGCGGTGATGCCGACCGACAGCAGCGCGGCGCCGAGCCAGTCGATCCGGTGCTCGGTGCGGTACCGGGGCAGACGCAGGGTGGCGATCAGCAGCACCAGCGCCACACCGCCGAGCGGCAGGTTGACGTAGAACGCCCAACGCCAGGAGAGGTGGTCGGTGATGAAACCGCCGACCAGCGGACCGGCCACCATGGCGATGGCCATGATCCCGGCGATCATGCCCTGGTACCGGCCGCGCTCGCGGGGCGGGACCAGGTCGCCGATGATCGCCATCACGCCGACCATCAGGCCACCGGCGCCGAGGCCCTGCACCGCGCGGAAGGCGATGAGCTGGACCATCCCGTCGTCGGGCCCGCCGAGCATCGCCGAGCCGGACATGCCGCAGAGCGCGGAGCCGACCAGGAAGATCACCACGGCGGTGAGGAAGACGTTCTTGCGGCCGTACAGGTCGCCGAGCTTGCCCCAGATCGGGGTCGAGACGGTGGTGCCCAGCACGTACGCGGTCACCACCCAGGTGAAGTGGTTGAGCCCACCGAACTCGCCGACGATGCGGGGTAGCGCGGTGCTGACGATCATATTGTCGAGCATCGCCAGCATCATGGCGATCATCAGCCCGAACAGGACGAGTCGGATGTTGGGTCGCGCGGCGACCTGCTGTTGTGGGGCCATAGGTAAGCTCTCCCCCCGAGAATGTGGCGCACTTACTTGCCGACCGGCTAGCTACCTTACTAGCCGGACGGTAAGTTGGACAGCAGATACCGGTCAACTGGATTAGGTGGTGCAGGTGAGCCAGAGCACAGGCGGCACCCGGGAACGGATCAAGGCCGTCGCGCTGGAACTCTTCACCGAGCAGGGTTATGAGGGGACCTCGCTGCGCGAGGTCGCCGAACGACTCGGCGTCACCAAGGCCGCCCTCTACTACCACTTCAAGAGCAAGGACGAGATCGTCACCAGCGTGGTCGAGGACCGGCTGGGCCGGATGGACTCGCTGATCTCCTGGGGCGAGGCCCAACCGGACACGCTCGCCACCCGCCGGGCGCTGATCGAGCGGTACGCCGACGCGATGTTCGGCGGCGAGCAGCCCTCGGTGATGCGGTTCTTCGAACAGAACCAGACCGCCCTGAAGAACCTCTCCGCCGGGCGGGAGATGCGCGAGCGGATGTTCCGGCTGTCCTCCGTGCTCTGCCGGGGCGACGACAGCGCCGGTGCCCAGCTACGCGCCGTGCTGGCCCTGTTCGCCGTGCACAGCAGTTGGTTCGCCGTCCGTACGCCGGACATCACCGACGTCGAGCGCAAGCGGGTGGCGTTGGAGGTCGCCTACGAGCTGCTGGCCGCGATCGCGCTGCCGACCGCACCCGCCCAGACGTGACCGCCCGGCCGCCGACAGCCGTCGGGGCGTGACCGCTCAGCCGGTCGGAGCCAGCGGCAGGCGCAGCGCGAGCAGGTCGACACCGGGCAACGGCGACCAGTCCTGCGCCGGTACGCGGACGAAGCCCCGCCGCCGGTAGAGCCGGTGTGCCGACTCGGCGTGGCCGGCGCGTACGCAGATGGCCAGCGCGGTGCAGCCCCGCCCGGTCGCCTCCGCCACGCACGCCTCGACCAGGGCGGCACCGACACCACGCCCCTGGGCGGCCGGATCGACCGCCAGCATCCGGAACTCCGCCTCGTCCGGCCGACACATCTCGGCGTACCGGCTGCCGGGCAGGACGAAGGTGACCGTGCCGAGCACCTGACCGGTGGCCGAGTCGACGGCGACCAGGATCCGGCCGTGCGCCGCCCGACCGCTGACGTCGGCCAGCACCTCGGCGTAGCCGTGTTCGCCCTTGAGCTGGCCGTCGGCCTCGTACGCCGCGACGGTCAGCCGGGCCACGGCGGTGAAGTCGGCCGGCTCGGCCGGTCGGACCAGGACGCCGGTCAACCGATCACCGCGATCAGGTCACCGTCCTGCACCACGTCGCCCTCGTTGACCGCGAGCTGCTCGACGACGCCGTCGGACTCGGCGATCACCGGGATCTCCATCTTCATCGACTCCAGGATCACCAGGGTGTCCCCCTCGGACACGGTGTCACCGGTCGACGCGACGACCTTCCAGACGTTCGCCACCATCTCGGCGCGGATCTCCTCGGCCATCTCCCGGCCCCTTCTCTCGCGACTGCCTGCGCCACATCCAATCATGTGACGGTCGCCTCCGGGCGGCGAGCAGCAGCCCCCGGCGAGGATGCGCCGACGCCGACCGCACTAGCATCAACGGGTCGGACCCCGGCTCCGGCGGGCCGGTCGCGTGCCCCGGAGTCGAGGTCGTGCGCAGGCGATCATCACGAGGAGGTCAGTATGGCGAAGAAGGCCCGCAAGAAGAAGGCCCGGAAGAAGAGCGCCGCCAACCACGGCAAGCGCCCCAACTCCTGACGACGACGCTCCGGTCCCGCCGGACCGGACAGCGAGACGCCGGTGGCCCCTGCGGGCCACCGGCGTCGTCGTCTCCGGCGCGTCGACCGGTTCAGTCGGCCAGTTCGCGGGACTCGGTGCTCTCGAACACCACGATCTCGCTGAGCCGTACCCGTAGCCGCTCGCGCAGTTCGTCCGGCGCGGACTCGTTGCCGCAGCACCGGGCCACCAGCGCCTTCACCTCCTGCTCGATGCCGTACTCGCGCAGGCAGGGCCCGCACTCGTCGAGGTGGTGACGGATCCGGGAACGCCGTTCCTGGGCGCACTCAAGATCGAGGTAGAGGTAGACCTCGGCGAGGACCTCGCGGCAGTCCGTCTCGTGCGGGTCTCCACAGCTCACGTCACACCTCCCGGCCGGTGGCAGCGGAACTCCGGGCCGACGACGGCGCGGCGGAGAAGCCGCGCTCCGCGGCGTAGCCCTCAAGCAGCTTGCGCAGATTACGACGACCCCGGTGCAACCGCGACATCACGGTGCCGATCGGCGTACCCATGATGTCGGCGACCTCCTTGTAGGAGAACCCCTCGACGTCGGTCAGGTACACCGCCAGCCGGAACTCCTCCGGCAACTGCTGGAGGGCCTCCTTGACGTCGCTGTCAGGCAACCGGTCGAGCGCCTCCGTCTCGGCGGAGCGCAACCCGCTGGAGGTGTGCGACTCGGCCTCGGCGAGCTGCCAGTCGGTGATCTCGTCGGTGGGCGCCTGGACCGGCTGCCGCTGCCGCTTCCGGTAGGAGTTGATGTAGGTGTTGGTCAGGATCCGGTACAGCCAGGCCTTCAGGTTCGTGCCCTGTTCGAACTGGTGGAAGGCCGCATACGCCTTCAGATAGGTCTCCTGGACCAGGTCCTCGGCATCCGCCGGGTTACGCGTCATTCGCAGGCCGGCCGCGTACAGCTGATCGACGAATGGCATCGCGTCCCGCTCGAACCGGGCCCTGCGCTCGTCCGTCTTCTCGGTGGTCAACCGCACATCCCCTCGGGTCGGATGCTTCCCCGCCGAGGATACGCGCACGGACCTGCCGGAAGATTCGGTTCCGACGGGTGTGCCCGTCGCCACCTCGGCCGGTGACACCGTCGCCGGCCAGTCCGGGCCCGCCAGCAACTTCCGTAGCTGCCGCGCGTCCCGCTCGTCGCGTTCCCGGTTCCGGATCTCGGTCGGCACCGGTCACCCCCTCGCACAGTGGTCATCCGAGGGGTTCAACACCCACCGCAGGCCAGGGCATTCCGGATCCGACTCCCGATCCTGGTCCCGGCCGCGCGGATCACACGGCTGGGACCAGGAAGGGCCTGGGAGCCCGGTGTCACCACCCGCAACGGGCGGGCGACACCATCGGATGCAACGACCCGGCGCGGCCCCCGGAAACGGCGCGGACCCGGCAGGCGCCGTCGACTGCCGCCTCGGAGTCGACCGGACGGCAGACGATCAGGACCGCACCCAGCCGTGCTCGCGCATCCAGTCGATCACCAGCGCCGCCGTCCCGGGCGGGTCGCCACGCAGGTCGTGACGCTGGCCCGGCCGGATCACCACGCGGACGTCCGGCCCCGGCTCGGGCACCCCGAACGGGTCCCGGTCGCCGTTGACCACCAGCGTCGGCACGCCGGTGGCCAACTCGGCGGCCCGGCTGCGCTCCGGGCGGCCGGGCGGATGCAGCGGAAAGGCCAGCGCGACCACCCCGACCGCGCCCACGCCGCGCGCCGTCCGGCAGGCCACCCGCGCGCCACTGGAGCGACCCCCCACCAGCACCGGTAAGCCCGGGTGACGCGCGCGGAGCACGGTCGACACGGCGGTCCACGCGGTGTCGAGCTGTCCGGCCGGGGCCGGGGCACGCCGACCGGCCACCCGGTAGGGCTGCGTCACCCGGACCACGACCAGCCCGGCGTCCACCGCCGCGTCGCGCAGCGCGAGCAGATCGGGGGCGTCGACCCCGCCGCCCGCCCCGTGCCCGAGCAGCAGCAGCGCGCCGCACGGGCCGGTCGGGTGGTCGGTGTCCACCCGCGCCGGGCCGTGCGGGGTCTCGATCAGGTCGTCGTGCGGCACGGCACCATTCTGCGGGCCGCCGACGGCCCGGCCGGCGGCGGCCCGCATCGCCGTCCACGCCGCCGACTGCACGGGCCGTGGAGATGTCGCGTCGGCCGCAGTCGCAGTGCTGCGTGAGATGGCGCGAATGCCGGCACCGGGGCGGGACGACCACGTCGACGACGTTCCGTCCGGCCCCGGACCGGCGTCTCCGATCAGCTCAACGGCACCAGCGTGAGCAGCCGGTCGCGGACCGGCGGACCGGCCTCGCTGGCCGCGTCCGGGTCCGGTTGGACCTCGTCACGCCAGGCCACCAGCATCGCCCGCCGCTCGCGGGGTGTGGTGCCACCCCACACGCCGTGGCAGTCGCCCACCTCCAGCGCCCAGGCCAGACAGGAACCCTGCACGTCGCAGCTATTGCAGAGTGCCACCGCCGCGTCGGCCGGCTCGTTCGGCGCCGGAAAGAACGTCTCCGGGTCGACGTTCTGGCATGTCCCCCGGGTACGCCAGGCTTCGTCCTGTCGCCGCTCACGCAGCGCTCTCAACAGTCGTGGATCACGCCGTGCGGCGGCCACCTCGTGCGGACGGGGCATACGCGCCCGTGTCATCCACCCACCTCCCCCGTGGGACCAGCGATATCGATGAGCATCGTTCACCCGACGTGAACGACACCCACCACCGGCGCTGTGTTCTATCGCATTTAGCGACGCGGGGACAAGAGTCTGCCGGGAAGTTGGCAGAAAGAGCCCTCCACCTTTCACCCGCAACTGCGGCAAATCACTCCCGACAATATGCGGGGCGCAATCAGAACAGGGTCGCGTCTTCCGGCCCGGACGGGGCCGCGAGAGGCACCCGGGCGGTCAACCGGGGACCGTCGTTGCGGACGTCACCGACCGCCGGACCCACCGGACGTACCTCCAGCCCGGCCAGCCACTCCGGTGCCGGCGGGACGAGCAGCTCCGCCGGCTCGCCTCCCCCGCCCAGCCAGGTCGCCCAGCGCTCCGGCGGCAGCAGCAACGGCATCCGGTCGTGCACCTCGGCCAGCTCACCCAACGCGCTGGTGGTCACCACGCTGCAGGTCAGCAGCGGGTGATCGGGCCCGCCCCAGACCGACCAGATGCCGGCGAAGGCGAGCACCGACCCGTCGCGCGGGGTCAGATAGAACGCCTGCTTCGTGCCGTCCGCCCGACGGACCCACTCGTACCAGCCGTCGGCCGGGACCAGGGCGCGGCGGCGGGCGAAGGACGGCGCGTACGCCCGGCTGGTCGCGACCGTCTCGGCCCGCGCGTTGATCATGCGCGCGGCGCCGGCGGGTGAGCGGGACCACGGCGGCACCAGGCCCCAGCGGGCCAGACAGAGCGCCCGGTGCCCCTCGGAGGTGATCCGCACCAACGGCACCGGGTCGGTGGGTGCCACGTTGTAGTCGACCGCCAGGGCGCCGCCGGTCTCGTCGGCGGACTCGAACAGCCCGCTCAGGTCACCGGAGCTCCGGGTCGTGGCGTACCTCCCACACATGCCGGACACGCTAGCGCGCCACCGGCCCACCCGGCTGTCCCGATCATCGGGAGTGGGAACCGGTGCGGTCCGCCGACGCCCGGCACACGGCAGAATGGAACCGTGGGGAACCTGACCGCGACCCGGCCGCTACAGCCGTGGACCGCCCCGACGGCCAGCGATCCGGTGTCGGCGTCGCTGCGCCTGCCCGGGTCCAAGTCGATGACCAACCGTGCCCTGGTGCTCAGCGCGCTGGCCACCGGCCCCTCGACCCTGGCCGCGCCGCTGCGCGCCCGGGACACCGAGTTGATGGCCGGTGGGCTGCGGGCGATGGGCGCGCACGTGTCGATCGCCGACGACGAGCGCTGGCTGGTCCGGCCGCACCCGTTGGCCGGTCCGGCCCACGTCGACGTCGGCCTGGCCGGCACGATCATGCGGTTCGTACCGCCGGTCGCCGGGCTGGCCGACGGACGGGTCACCTTCGACGGCGACCCGCACGCCCGCACCCGGCCGCTGGGTCCGCTGATCGAGGCGCTGCGCTCGCTCGGCGTCCGCATCGACACCACCGGTCCGGGCAGCCTGCCGCTGGCGGTCCTGGGCACCGGCCGGGTGACCGGCGGCGAGGTCGTCATCGACGCCTCCGCCTCCAGCCAACTCGTCTCCGGCCTGCTGCTGGCGGCCCCGCGCTTCGACCGGGGCCTGGTGGTACGCCACGTCGGCCCGCCGGTGCCCTCCGCGCCCCACCTGCGGATGACCGTGCAGATGCTGCGCTCGGCCGGGGCGGCGGTGGACGACAGCACGGCGGACGTCTGGGTGGTCGAGCCGGGCCCGCTGACCGGGCGCGGCTGGCAGATCGAGCCCGACCTCTCCGGCGCGGTGCCGTTCTTCGCCGCCGCGCTGGTCACCGGCGGCGAGGTGACGCTACAGGGCTGGCCGGGCAGCAGCGTGCAGCCGGTGGACCGGCTCCGCTCGTTGTTGCAGCAGATGGGCGCGGAGGTCGCGCTCACCACCGACGGGCTCACCGTGCGCGGCACCGGGACGGTGCACGGGCTGCGCGCCGACCTCTCCGACGTCAGCGAGCTGACCCCGGCCCTGACCGCGCTGGCGATGCTCGCCGACTCCCCGTCGGTGTTCACCGGTGTCGAGCACATCCGGGGGCACGAGACCGACCGGCTGGCCGCGCTGGCCCGGGAGTTCACCGCGCTGGGCGCCGACGTCACGGAGGCGGCCGACGGCCTGGAGATCCGCCCCCGGCCGCTGCGGGGCGGGGTGTTCCACACCTACGACGACCACCGGATGGCGCACGCCGGGGCGATCGCCGGTCTGGCCGTTCCCGGCGTCGAGTTGAACGACGTGGCGTGCACCTCGAAGACCATGCCCGAGTTTCCGGCACTATGGTCGGCGATGGTGACCGGCAAGAGCTGACCGACGACGGAGGGGCGGACCTGGCGACCAGGCGACGCGAGTACGACGAGGACGACGTCCGGGTCCGACCCGGGAAGTCCTCGCGTCCACGCACCCGTACCCGCCCCCGACACGCCGACGCCCGGGACGGTTTCGTCATCGCGGTGGACCGGGGGCGCTACACCTGCGTGCTGACCGGGGACGGGCCCGACGACCCCACCGTCACCGCGATGCGCGCCCGCGAGCTGGGCCGCAAGTCGGTGGTGGTCGGTGATCGGGTGGCCCTGGTCGGGGACGTCTCCGGCGCGGACGGGGCGCTGGCCCGTATCGTCCGGATCGCGCCCCGCCACTCCGTGCTGCGGCGGACCGCCGAGGACGACGCCAGCACCGCCGAGGGTCGGCTGGAACGGGTGGTCGTCGCCAACGCCGACCAGCTCGTGATCGTCAGCGCGCTGGCCGACCCGCCGCCGCGTACCGGGTTCATCGACCGCTGCCTGGTTGCCGCGTACGACGCGGACATCGAACCGCTGCTCTGCCTGACCAAGGCCGACCTGGCCGGCCCCGAGGCGGTGCTCGACTACTACACCGAGCTGGAACTGCGGTACGTGCTGATCCGGCCGGACTCGCCGCTGGACGCGCTGCGCGGCCTGCTCGCCGGCCGGGTGTCGGTGCTCGTAGGGCACTCCGGGGTCGGCAAGTCGACGCTGGTCAACCGGCTGGTCCCGGAGGCCGACCGGGCCGTCGGCGTGGTCAGCGCGATCGGCCGGGGGCGACACACCTCGACCAGCGCGGTGGCGTTGCGGCTGCCCGCCTTGCCGGGCGGCGCGGAGGACCCGGGCTGGATCGTGGACACCCCCGGCGTCCGCAGCTTCGGGCTGGCGCACGTCTCGGCCGAGAGCCTGCTGCACGGCTTCCCCGACCTGGTCGAGGCGACCGTCGACTGCTCGGCCAACTGTCCGCACACCGCCGACGAGGCCGACTGCGCGCTGGACGCCTGGGTGGCGCAGGGGCGGGCGGATTCCCGCCGGTTGGCCTCGTACCGCCGGTTGCTGGCCTCCCGGGCCGGTGACCTGGAGCCGCGCGGCGAGACCGAGCCGCGCGGGCATCCCTGAGCCGCGCCGGGGCCCACGGCGGCCCGGCGGGACCGGCCGCGCCCGGCGTCGCTACGGTGTCCGACATGACCGGGTACGCCGACGACCTCGCTCTCGCCCACCGGCTCGCCGACGCCGCCGACGCCATCTCGGCGGCCCGGTTCCGCGCGCTCGACCTGCGGGTGGAGGCGAAGCCCGACCTCACCCCCGTCTCCGACGCGGACACCGCCGTGGAGCGCGCGATCCGCGCGCTGCTGACCGAGCACCGGCCGGACGACGGGCTGCTCGGCGAGGAGTACGGCGCGTCGCCGGCCGCCGGCACCCGGCAGTGGGTGGTGGACCCGATCGACGGCACCAAGAACTTCGTCCGGGGAGTGCCCGTCTGGGCCACCCTGATCGCGCTGCTGGAGGACGGCCGGCCGGTCGCCGGGCTGGTCTCCGCACCGGCCCTGGGCCGCCGCTGGTGGGCGGCGAAGGACACCGGGGCGTACGCGGGCCCGGACGCCGCCTCGGGCGAGCCGATCCGGGTCTCCGCCGTGACGGAGCTGGCCGACGCGAGCTTCTGCTACTCCTCGCTCGGCGGCTGGGAGGAGGCCGGTCGGCTGGAGCCGATGCTCCAACTGATGCGCGACACCTGGCGCAGTCGCGCCTACGGCGACTTCTACGGTTACATGCTGCTGGCCGAGGGCGCACTGGACGTCATGGTCGAACCCGAGTTGTCGCTCTGGGACGTGGCCGCATTGGTACCCATCGTCACCGAGGCGGGTGGCGCGTTCACCGATCTGGCCGGTAGACCGGCCCCCGCCGGAGGCGACAACAGCGCGGTGGCCAGCAACGGGGCACTGCACCCCGACATCCTCGACAGGCTCGGTCGGCCCGCCGCGCACTGACGTCGGGTTACCTCTATCCTCGCCAGGTGGCTACCTCGGGTTGGTGTTTCCTCGCGGCGATGATCGTCGCGTACGGCGTTGCCAACCTGTTGCAGTCGGTCGCCGCGGCCCGCACCACGGTGCAGCACACCTTCGATCCCGGTCTGCTGCTGCGCCTGGCCGGACACCGCGCCTACCTGGTCGGTCTGGTCTGCCAGGTGGGTGGTTTCGTGCTCGCCTTCCTGGCCCGCCGGGACCTGCCGTTGTTCCTGGTGCAGGCGAGCGTGGCGGCCGGGCTCGGGGTCACCGCGATCCTCGGTGTGCTGGTGCTGAAATGGCGGCTGCCGGTCGCCGAGGTGGTGCTGCTGCTCCTGCTCTTCGCCGGGATCACCGCGCTGGTGCTCTCCGCCCGGCCGGCGCAGTCCAAGCCGCTCGGCACCGCCGGCATGATCGCCTTGCTGGTGACGCTCGGCGTGATCGCGGTGCTCGGCTTCTTCGCGGTCCGGTTGCGCGGAGCCCCCGGCTCGGTGGCGCTCGGATCGCTGGCCGGGCTGGCCTTCTCCGCCGCCGCGGTGGCCGCCCGCCCGCTGGCCTCCGCACCGACCTGGGACGCGTTCCTCGCCGACCCGCTGCTCTACGTGCTGGTCGGTCACTCCGTGGTCGGTCAGTTGCTGCTCGGCCTGGCCATGCAGCGCGGCTCCACCACGGCGGCGGTCGCCGCGATGGACGCCGCCGGGGCGGTGCCCGCCGCGATCGTCGGGTTGCTGCTGCTCAACGACAAGATCTGGCCCGGCCGGGAGTGGCTCGCGGCGGTCGGCTTCCTGGTCACCCTCGCCTCGGTGATCGGCCTGACCCGGTACGCCGAGCCCCAGCACCACCACGCCGTCGCCCAGGAGACCTCGCGGGCGGTCGTCGCCGGCAAGCCGCTGATCGGACCGCAGCCCAGCGGGCCGCGACGGGGCGACACGGTCGGCCCGGTCGCGCATCCGGCCGACCAACTCTCCCCGGCCGCCTCCGGGCTGTCTCAGGCCGCCTCGACGGGCTTACGCCGACCGACCACCCGCTCGTAGAGCCGTTCCAGGGCGGAGGCTGTTCGCTCCCAGGTGTAGCTGCACCGGACCCGGTCCACCGCGGCGTGCCCGTAGGCGAACCGGCCCGCGTTGTCGGTGAGCAGGCGGCGCAACGTCATCCCCAGGGTCCGGACGTCACCCGGCGGCACCAGCTTGCCGGTCACCTCGTCCACCACCGCGTCGGCGATACCGCCCATGGCGTAGCCGACCACCGGAACCCCGCAGGCCATCGCCTCCAGCGACACCCGCCCCGCCGAGGAGTAGCGCGGTGTGCAGGCGACCACGTCGGCCGAGCGGTACCAGGTGGCCATCTGCTCGTGCGGCACGGCGCCCACCAGGTGCACCTGCTCCCCCACCCCGATCCGCTCGGCCAGTTCCCGCAGCCGGCGGGCCTCGGCGTGCCGGGCCAGCCCCTCCGCGGGCGGACCACCGGCGATCACCAGTTCCGCGTCGCCGACCAGACGCATCGCGCGGATCAGGTCGTCCTGCCCGTGGCCTCGGGAGAGCCCGCCGACGGAGAGGATCCGGGACCGCTGCTCCCGGGGGGCCGCCTCGCCGTCCGGGTGGAACCGGTCGATGTCCACTCCGGTCGGGACCATCGCCACCGAGCTGCGTTGCAGACCCATCCGGGTCAGCTCGTCCACCTCGTCGTTGCACTGGGCCACCGCCATGTCCACCGCCCGGGTCAGTGCCCGTTCCAGCGGGATGCGGGTGCCCGGCCCGTCGTACTGCGAACCGAGGTGGCGGAGTTGCTCCATGCCGAGGGAGTGGAACGTCTGCACCACCGGGATGTCGGTCTCCCGGACCGCCTGCGCGGCGGCCAGTCCACCGACCCAGTAGTGCCCGTGCACCACGTCCGGGGTCCAGTCGCCGGACCATCGGTCGGCCAGCCACTGGCCGAACGCCGGCACGTACGGCACCAGCTCGGCGGTGGGGATCGGGGTGATCGGGCCGACCGGCGCACGCTCCACCCGGTAGCCGTCGACGAGGTCGCTCTCGACCGCCTCCGGATCGTCCCGTCGGGTGTAGACCCGTACGTCGTGACCTCTCCCCGCCAGTTCGGCGGCGACCCGTGCGATGTGCTGGTAGGTGCCGACGACGGTACCGTCGCCGGACGGCGGCGAAGCGGCGTGGGCGCAGACGAGGCCGACGCGCATGGGTCACCTCCATGCGGATGGGGCGGTGGTCTCAGGTCAGAGCGTCCCATTAACCGGGCTCCGACGAGCCGAAACATGGCAGATCCGGCGCTGTCCGGCGCGCATGACCCGGACACCAGGGGGTACCGATGAGGAATGCCCCTCGCCCGAAAGCTCGCCGACGCGGTCGTGGTGATCACCGGCGGTTCCAGCGGCATCGGTGCGGCGACCGCCTACGCGCTGGCCCGTCGTGGCTGTGCCGTGGTGCTGGCCGCCCGCCCCGCACCGGCCCTGGAACGGGTCGCCGGGCACTGTCGTGAGCTGGGCGGTCGGGCGCTGGTGGTGCCGACCGACGTCACCGACCCGGACGCGGTGCGCCGGCTGGCGTACGTGGCGGCGAGCGAGTTCGGCCGGATCGACGCCTGGATCAACAACGCGGCGGTCGGGGCGGTCGGACTCTTCGACGAGATCCCGGAGGCGGAGTTCCGCCGGGTGCTGGACGTGAGCCTGCTCGGCAGCGCCAACGGCATCCGGGCCGCGCTGCCCCACCTGTCGGCCGCCGGCGGCGGTGTGGTGGTCAACAACGCCTCGATCCTGGCCGAGGTGGCGATGCCGTACCAGTCGCCGTACAACGCCGCCAAACACGGCATCCGAGGGCTGGCCGACACGGTCCGCCAGGAGCTGCGGCTCACCGGGCGCGGTGCGATCTCGGTCTGCACCGTGCTTCCGGCCACCATCGACACACCGTTCTTCCGGCACGCCGCCAACCACAGCGGCCGGGAGCTGACACCCCCACCGCCGGTCTACCCGCCGGAGGTGGTCGCCGAGACGATCGTCCGGCTGCTGCGCAGGCCGCGCCGCGAGGCGTACGCGGGTGGGGCCGCCCGGTTGATCGGCCTGCCCTGGCGACTCGCCCCGGCCGCCGCCGAGCGCCTCCTCGGCTGGTACGTGCAGCGCACCCAGTTCGGGCCCGCGCCCCGCCCCGAGGGCACCGGGAACGTGTTCCGGCCGGACGCCGAGGCGCTGCCGGAGGGCGGCTGGCACGGGCGACGCCGACAGCTCGTCCGGATGACCGCCGCGGTCGGCCTGGCCGCCGCCGGCACGGTCGCGGCGGTGGCCCACCAGCGGCGGCTGCCGCAACGGCGCGGGCGGGACCGGTTACGGCCGGAGGGCAACGGGTAGTGGTCAGTCATGCGCGACGACGAGTACCCGACCCCCCTGTCCGACCCTGAGGCCGACGGCCTGCCGGACACCGCCGACGACGACTCGACGGCCGGTGACGACGTGCTGACCGGTCGGGAGGCGGACGGCCCGGCGCCGGCCCAGTTGCCCGGTGACCGGACCCCGGTGGCCGTGGACGAGTTCGGCACCACCGCCGAGGAGCAGCTCGACGGCGAGTCGCTGGACTACAAGCTCGGCCGGGAGCAGTTCGAGCTGCCGGTCGACGATCCGCTGGCCGGTCCGGTCGACCCGGACATCGCGGCCGAGGCGGACAGTCGGGAGCAGGCGGCACAGGCGCAGCTCGACGCCGACGTGATCGACCCGGGCCCGACCTCCGACCCGAACTCCCCGGTGTCGCTCTACGACCACGACCGGCTGGGCACCGTCGCCGACGCCACCGTGGGCCGACTCGTCGAACCGGACGAGGGCACGCACACCGACCAGGAGACCGACTCCATCGCGTACGACGCGGGAGCGGCCGGTGGCGGGGCCAGCGCCGAGGAGTTGGCCGTACACGAGACCCGACCGCCGCACTCGGTCTGAGTCCCGCTCACGGCGTCACTCGTCCAGGCCGCGCTCGATCGCGTACCGGGTGAGCTCCACCCGGTTGTGCAGTTGCAGCTTGCCGAGCGTGTTCTGCACGTGGTTCTGCACCGTCCGGTGGGACAGTCCGAGCCGCTCGGCGATCTGCTTGTAGGACATCCCCTTGGCCACCAGGCGCAGCACCTCGGTCTCCCGTTCGGTGAGCCGGGGTGCGCTGTCCTGCGTACCGTCCGGGGCCTGTTCCCGTACGGCGGCCAACCGGCGGTACTCGCCCAGCACCAGCCCGGCCAGGCCGGGCGTGAAGACCGGCTCTCCGGCGGCGGTCCGCCGGACCGCGTCCAGGAACTCCGCCAGCCCGGCGGACTTCAGCAGGTAACCGGTGGCGCCGGCCTTCACCGCGTCCAGCACCCCCTGCTGCTCGCCGCTGGCCGAGAGCATCAGCACCCGCACGTCGGGCCGTTCCGCCCGCAGTCCCCGGATCACCTGCACCCCGGAGATGTCCGGCAGTTGCAGGTCGAGCACCACCAGGTCGGGACGGGCCGCGCCGATGACCCGGACCGCCTGTCGGCCCTCGCCGCAACTGGCCACCACCTCGTGGCCGGCCTCGGTGAGATCGCGGGCCACCCCTTCCCGCCACATCGGGTGGTCGTCGACCACCATCACGCGTACGCCGTTCACGATCCCCTCCTCGGCACGGTGAGCTCGACCTCGGTGCCGGCGCCCGGGGTGGAGCTGATCCGGGCGGTCCCGCCGAGGTCGGCGAGTCGTCCCTGGATCGCGTGGGTCACGCCGAGCCGACCCTGGGCGGCGGCCTCGGCCAGTCGTTCCGGGGCGAAACCGGCCCCCTCGTCGCGGATCGACACGGTCACCGCCGTCCCCTCGTCCTCGACCAGCACCCAGGCGCGTCCGCCGCCGTGTCGGGCGACGTTGTCGAGCGCGGCCCCGGTCGCGGCGGCCAGTTCGCGGGCCACCGCCGGTGGCAGCGGCACCGGGGTGGCCGGCGCGGACAGCGACACGCTGCCCGAGGCGTACCGGCCGAGCAGGGCGTTCAGGTCCACCGGTGCGTCCACGTCGTCGCCGGACAACGGACCGGTGCCGGAGATCAGCATCCGCAACGCCGCCTCCTGCTCACCGGCGAGGCGGGCCAGTTCGCCGGCCTCGCCGTCGAGCCGTTCGCCGCGCCGCTGCACCAGGGCGAGCACCTGGAGCACCGAGTCGTGGATGTCCCGGGCCAGCCGTTCCCGTTCCCGGTTGGCGGCCTCGATCTCGACCGCCCGCTGCAACCGCTCCCCGGCGGTCACGGTGAGCCGGGCGACGTGCCCGACGACCACTCCGGCGAGCAGCATCAGGATCGCGCCGTTGATCGCGGTCGGGGTGGCCATTCCCCGGGTGGCCAGGTCGGTGGCGCCGACGACCACGGCGGCCAGCGCCCCGCGTCGCCGTCCGCCGCAGACCGCCCAGGCCAGCACCGGACCGCTCAACCAGGCCACCGCCATGGTCGGCAGGCCCGCGTCCAGTGCGGCGCGGCCCATCACCCACGGGGTGGCCAGGAGGATCGCCACCACGACGCCGAGATCGGCCAGCAGCAGCGGCCAGCCGCGCCGGGCCGGAGTGGCGTAGCCGATCGCGGTGACGGCGGTCCAGGCCGCCATCACCAGCACCAGCACACCGGCGAGCAGCGGGTGGGCGTAGCGGTCCGCGTCGCGCAGCACGACGACGCAGACGTACGCCAGCGAGGCCACCCGGAAGACCGCGACGGCCCGCCAGAGGGGGAGTTCGAAACCACCGGGGGCGGACACGCCCGTCACCATGCCACAGCCCGTTCGGGGGGTCCTCGGCGATGCGGCGCTACGAACCCTGACGTACGGTGGAAAAAGCCGCGTAAAGCTCTGCGATCTCCTGTCGGGACGGGGCCATGACGAACGCAGAACCCCGCACACCGCGTACGGTGGTGCCCATCGAACACACCCTCCTGATCGCTGACGCCTTCGACCAGGCCCAGGTGACCGAGTTGCGACACTCGGTCACCTCCTGTGTGCGCGCCGCGGGGCTGCGCGACGACCGCCTGGACGACTTCGTGCTCGCGGTCAACGAGCTGATCACCAACGCGGTCCGGCACGGCGGAGGGCAGGGCTGGCTACGCCTCTGGACGGAGGCCGACCTGGTGATGTGCGAGGTCTCCGACCACGGCCAGGGGATCAGCGTGCAACGCCTCGACGACCGCAGCCGGCCGGCGCCGGAGACCGCCGGAGGCTGGGGACTCTGGCTGGCCCGCGAGCTGACCGACGCGATGGACGTCACGACCGGCCCGGCCGGCACCACGGTCCGGATCACCTCCGCGACCGCCCCCACCGAGCAGCACATCGGCCGGCACCGCAGCGAGTGACGCCAGAATCCCGGGATCACTCCCAGCGGTTGCCGGTGATCTTCTCGTAGACGTCCACGTAGCGGGCCCGGGTGGCCTCGACCACCTCGTCCGGCACCTCGGGCGCCGGTTCGCTCTTGTCCCACCCGCTGCCGGCCGCCCAGTCCCGCACGTACTGTTTGTCGTAGGAGAACTGCGTACGGCCCGGCTGGTACGACTCGGCCGGCCAGAAGCGGGACGAGTCCGGAGTGAGCACCTCGTCGGCCAGGACCAGGGTGCCGTCCGCCGCCCAGCCCAGCTCGATCTTGGTGTCGGCGACCAGGATGCCCCGCTCGGCGGCCAGCTCGGCACCCCGGCAGTAGACGTCGATGGTCAGCTTCCGCAGCCGCTCGGCGGTCTCCGCGCCGACCTCGTCGACCACCTCGGCGAAGGTCATCGGCTCGTCGTGCTCCCCCATCGGCGCCTTGGTCGACGGGGTGAAGATCGGCTCGGGCAGGATGGACGCCTCACCCAGGCCACGCGGCAGCACGACGCCGGACACCGCACCGGTGCTCTGGTACTCCTTGAGGCCGCCGCCGGTGAGGAACCCACGGGCGACGCACTCCACCGGGACCATCCGCAAGCGGCGACACCGGATCGCCCGCCCGGCGAACTCCGCCGGCACGTCGGTGGCGGAGATGACGTGGTGCGGCACCAGGTCGGCGAGCTGCTCGAACCACCAGAGTGACAACGCGGTGAGCAGCTTGCCCTTGTCCGGGATCGGCGTCGGCAGCACCACGTCGTAGACGGAGACGCGGTCCGAGGCGACCAGGATCAGGTCGTCACCGTCCGAGTAGACGTCCCTCACTTTGCCCGAGTGCAGAAGTTCCACGCGGACAAGTAGACCACGCGCCGAGCGCGCCACCGTGTCGGGACCGCAGCGCGCGGGCGGCGCTGCGGAACCCCCTCAGCGCCGCCGGTTACGGGTGAGCCGGACCAGCAGCAGGACCACCACGGCCACCACCGCCAGGCAGCAGAGCAGGCCCAGGAAGCCGAAGACGCCACCACCGCGCCCGCGTCGCCGGGCGGCCTCCACGACCAGTTCCCCGGTGCCGGTCGAGGCCCACGCGGCGACCGGCACGAACACCGCCAGCACCACCGTTCCCAGGAGCGTGCCGAGCCGCCCCCACCACTTGCCGATTGAAGACATGGCCCCATCCTCGCCGAGGCCCGCAACCCCTGACCGCCGAACGCGCTGGCGAGATGGGCCACCGGTCGCGATGTCGACGGAAACGACGAAGGCCCCGGATGTCCGGGGCCTTCGTCGTGCAGTAGCGGGGACAGGATTTGAACCTGCGACCTCTGGGTTATGAGCCCAGCGAGCTACCGAGCTGCTCCACCCCGCGTCGGTATGTGACAACCCTACCCCATCCGTCACGAGCCCCACCGACCACCCCACAGGTACCCGAACAAGGTGTTCCCGGCAGCCGTGGGAGGGGGCACCGCACTCCGGACAACGAGAAAGGCCCCGGATGTCCGGGGCCTTTCTCGTGCAGTAGCGGGGACAGGATTTGAACCTGCGACCTCTGGGTTATGAGCCCAGCGAGCTACCGAGCTGCTCCACCCCGCGTCGGTAGATCCACCGTAGCGCACCACCCCGTCCCGCCGCAAAACGACTCACAGAACGCCGTGGACGACCGGTGGGCCCGGACACCGAAGGGCCCGTGGGCGGCGACGGATCGCCGGTCCACGGGCCCTGTCGGAACGTGCTCCGTCAGCCGGTCGGCGACGGACTGCCGGTCGGTGCCGGACCGTTCGTCCCGGCTGCCTGCTGTGCCTGCTGGAACGCGGTCAGCGCCTCGTCCAGCGTCTTGAGCGCCCGGCCGTACCGCTCGAAGTCACCGGACGCCTGCGCGTCACGCACCTCGGTGATCGCCGCACGTACCCGGTCGGCGGCGGCCCCCAGGTCCCCGGTGAGCGGCGGCGCCTCGGTCGACGTCGGCGAAGGCGTCGGCTCCTCGCCGCCCGGTGGCTCCTCGCCTGCGGGCGGCTCCTCCGTGGCCGGCGGCGGGTTGCCGGCCGCCGCCCGCTTGCCCTGCTCCACGAGCTGCTTGATGCCGTCGGCCGGGTTGTCGGCCAGCACCACGAACGAACCGCCGTCGCCGTACGAGAGCAGCACCTTCTGCAACAGCGGGTACGCGTCGGTCTGGTTGCTCTTCACGTAGACCGGCTCGACGTAGAGCATGCCGTTGCCGAACGGCAGCGAGAGCAGGTTGCCGTACTGCACCTGTGCCTGGTTCGAGGAGAGCAGGTTCAACTGCTGCCGGATGTTGGCGTTGTTGGTCATCTGCTGGTGCACCTGCACCGGGCCGGAGACCCGGGTCTGGTCGGGCAGCTCCAGCACCTGCAACCTGGGCCGCCCGTCCTGGTACGACGCCGAGATCAACGCGGCCAGGTTCTGCCGGCCGTTCGGGGTGACCGCGCTGGTGAGCTGGAAGGTCGGCTCCTCCTGCCCGGGCATCTGCGTGTAGAGGTAGTACGGCGGCTGCTTGACCCCGCTGTCCGGCGCGTCCGGCACGTTCGGCACCTGCCAGAAGTCCTGGCCGGAGTAAAAGTCGCCGGGGTTCGTGACGTGGAACCGGGTCAGCAGGTTGCGCTGCACCTTGAACAGGTCGGCCGGGTAGCGGAAGTGGTCGGCCAGCGCCTGCGGGATCTCCTCGCGCGGCTTGATCAGGTCACCGCCGAAGGCCTTGTTCCACGCCTTGAGCACCGGGTCGTTCTCGTCGAACTCGTAGAGCGTGACCGTGCCGTCGTACGCGTCCACGGTCGCCTTGACCGAGTTGCGGATGTAGTTGACGTTCTCCCGGGCCAACTGGATGGTGCCCCGGCCGGTCAGCTCGTCGGTGGTCTCCTGCTGGAGGTTGACCCGCTCGGCGTACGGGTAGGTGGCCGAGGTGGTGTAGCCGTCCACGATCCACTGCACCCGGCCGTCCACCACGGCGGGGTACGGGTCGCCGTCGAGCGTCAGGAACGGCGCGACCTTCTCCACCCGGTCCCGGGGGTTGCGCACGTAGAGAAGCTTGGAGTTGTCGTTGACCGCCTCGGAGAGCAGGAAGTTCGGCTCCTGCTCCTTGATGGCGTAGAGCAGCCGCCGGGAGAACGACCCGACATCGACGCCGCCCTCGCCGGTGTAGGTGTAGTACGACTCGCGGCCCTCGCCGCTCTCGCCCGCCGGACGGTCGAACTCCGCCGGGTTGGCGTCCTCGCTCGGCTTGCCGACGATGGCGTAGTCACCGTCCTGCATCCGCTCGCCGTAGTAGATCCGGGGCTGGCTGGCCGGGATCAGGTCGGTCGGCGAGGAGCAGGACTCCTGCGACCGCTCGCCGAGGAAGCCCGAGACGAAGAACGGCTGGCCACCGCAGACGACCCGGTTGGCGGGGGCGGCCACCACGCCGTACCCGTGGGTGTAGACGGTGTGGCGGTTGATCCAGTTGCTCTGCTGGGCGGTCAGCTCGCCGTAGTTGATCTCACGTACGCCGACCACGTAGTCCTGGGTCCGGCCGTCGACCGTGTACCGGTCGATGTCGAGCTTGGGGCCGAAGTCGTAGAAACCACGGACCTGCTGGAGCTGGGTGTAGGTCTCGCTGACCAACTGCGGGTCGAGCAGTCGGGCGTTCGGCACCACCGCGGTGTCGGTGGCCAGGCTCTCCGTCGGGGTCAGGTTGCTCGCCGAGTACGCCGAGTTCTCCGCGATGTTCAGCCCGTACGAGGCGCGGGTGGCGTCGATGCTGCGCTGGATGTACGGCGCCTCCTTGTCCCGGGCGCTCGGCTTGACCTCGAAGGTCTGCACCGCCCAGGGGTAGATGCCGCCGATCGCCACCGCCGAGACGCCGAGCAGCGCCAGCGAGATGCCCGGCCAGACCAGGTTCCGCATCCAGGCGTTGGAGAACACGATGATCGCGATCGCCACCACCACGGAGATGTAGGCGAGGATCTCCTTGGCCGGCAGCAACGCATTGATGTCGGCGTACCCGGCGCCGTAGACGCCCACGCCGTCGTTGTACTCCAGCAGCATCGACCGCCGGTCCAGCACGTACGCAACGGCCTTGAGCAGCACGAAGACCGCGACCAGCGAGCTCAGGTGGGCCCGTGCCGCACCGCTCATCCGGTCGCCGACGCCCTGTAGGCGTACCCCGCCGAAGAGGTAGTGCACGGCCAGCGATCCGATCAGCGCCAGCACCACCGCGGTGAAACCCAGCCCGAGCAGGAACCGCCAGAACGGCAACTGGAAGACGTAGAAGCCGACGTCCACGCCGAACTCCGGGTCCTGTACGCCGAAGTCACCGCCGTGCAGGAAGAGCAGCCACTGGTTCCAGCGGCTCTGCGCGGACAGGCCGGCGAAGAGACCCACCACCACGGCGGCGGCGGCGATCCAGAGCCCGAGCCGGGGGCCGAGCAGCATCCGGTAGCGCTCCAGCGTCGCCTGCTCCGGCGAGTGCGGACGCATCCGGGGCCGCAACCGCTGCGCCAGCCAGAGGTTGCCGCCGACGATCAGGCCCATCGCGACAGCGGCGGCCAGGAACAACAGCAACCGGGTGACGATCACGCCACGGAAGACGGAGGTGTAGTCGACCTCGGAGAACCACAGCCAGTCGGTCCAGGCCTGCACCCCCCAGCCGAGCAGGGTGAACAGGACGAACACCCCGATCAACACCCCGATCGTGACGCGTCCGCGTCGGCTCATCCTCGGCAGGGGGCTGCTGCTACGCATGACCACTGTTGGCTCCGCACGCTCGTTATGATCGGCTCCGACCAGGCACCCAGAGTACGGGGTGTTCCTGAATGCGTTGTGGCAAGGTCGCGCCGCGCAGCCGGCACCGGGCCGGCCCGCGGTCGCACCCACCGGCAGCAGTCCCAGGTCAGCGGGCGTGGTGCGGGCCGGATGCCGAGTCGCCCCCGGCGGTCAGCAGAGCGTCGGCTCGCCCCCGGAACGCAGCGTCTCCAACGCGGTGAGCGCCTCGTCGAGCGAACCCACCCGGACCAGCGGCAGCTCCGGCTGCCGGTTGGACACCGCCTCGGCGCAGTTGGCCGCCGGCACCAGGAACACCGTGGCGCCGGCCCGCTTCGCGCCGACCAGCTTCTGCGGGATGCCACCGATCGGCCCGACCTCGCCCGCGTCGTCGATGGTGCCGGTGCCCGCGATGACCCGGCCACCGGTCAGGTCCTCCGGGGTCAGCTTGTCGATGATCCCCAGGGCGAACATCAGCCCGGCGCTCGGCCCGCCGATGTCCTGGAGGTCGAAGGAGAGCGTGAACGGGTGCGGCTGCTGCTGCTCGATCTCGACGCCGATGCGCGGGCGACCGTCCGACTCCTGGGTGGTGATGGTGTCGGTACGCGCGGCACCGTCGCGGGTGTAGCCGATGCGCAGCGCGGTGCCGGCCGGCTTCGCCCGGACCAGCTCGGTCAGCCGGCCGGCCAGCGGCACCGGCTCCCCGTCGACCGAGGTCACCACGTCACCGGGGCGCAGCACCCCGGCGGCCGGGCCGTCCTCGGCGACGGTCTTGACCACGACCTGCACCTCGTACCCCAACTCCCGCAGCGCGGCGGTCTCCGCGCTGGTCTGCGAGACCTGGAAGTCCTCGGCGTTGCGCTGCTCGACCTCCTCGCGGGTCTCGCCGGGCGGGTAGACCAGCTCGCGCGGCACCACCGCCTGGTCGTCGGAGAGCCAGCCCTGGATGGCCGAGCGCAACTTCACGGTGGGCTGCACACCCACCGTGGTCAGCCGCAGTTGCCCCGCGGAGGTGGAGGTCTCACCACCGGTGACCTGGATCACCTCCTTGCCGTCCTCCTGCCCGAGCGTGTCCACGGTCGGACCGGGACCGAGCACGACATAGGGAACGGGCGCGCCGAGCACCCCGATGCTGAGCAGAGCGGTGAGCAGAGCACCGAGGAGGACGGTCACGCCACGTCGTCTCATGCGGCAGAGCGTACCGAGCCGGTTCCCGGCCTCCGGGCGGCACGACGGGACTTCGCCCTCAGCGCAACCGCGGTGACGGCGACCTGGGGCACGGCGCGCGTACCGTAGAGCTCGTGCCTGATATTCCGTTCGGTTTCGCGCTCCCGGGTGGGCAGCCGCCCGACCCCAACGACCCCGCGCAGATGCAGCAGTTCATGTCGCAGTTGCAGCACCTGCTCTCCGCGCCGGGCAGCGGGCCGGTCAACTGGGATCTGGCCCGTCAGGTGGCGGCCAGTCAGCTCGCGGCGGCGGGCGACCCGGCGGTCTCGCCGTACGAGCGCAATGCGGTAGAGGAAGCCCTGCGCATCGCCGACCTCTGGTTGGAACCGGCCTCGGCGCTGCCCTCCGGCATCAAGACCACGGTGGCCTGGAACCGCAACGAGTGGATCTTCAAGACGCTGGACGTCTGGCGGAAGCTGTGCGACCCGGTGGCCAGCCGGATGGTCGGCGCGATGGGCGACCTGGTGCCGCCCGAGGCGCGCGCCCAGCTCGGCCCGATGCAGTCGATGGTGGCCACGCTCGGCGGCGCCCTGTTCGGCGGTCAACTCGGCCAGGCGCTCGGGTCGCTGGCCGCGGAGGTGCTCTCCGCCGGTGACATCGGCCTGCCACTCGGCCCGGCCGGGACCGCCGCGCTGATCCCGGCCAACATCCGGGGCTACGGCGAGGGCCTGGAGCTGCCCGAGGACGAGGTACGCCTCTACGTCGCACTGCGCGAGGCGGCCCACCAGCGCCTCTTCGAGCATGTGCCGTGGCTGCGCGGGCACGTGCTGACCGCCGTCGAGACGTACGCGGCCGGGATCCGGGTCAACCGGGAGGCGATCGAGGAGGCGATGGGCCGGGTCGACCCGACCGACCCGGAGTCGATGCAGGCGATCGCCCTGGAGGGCATCTTCACGCCGGAGGACAGCCCGGCGCAGAAGGCGTCGCTGGCTCGCCTGGAGACCGCGCTCGCCCTGGTCGAGGGCTGGGTCTGCCACGTGGTGGACGGTGCCGCCGACGGTCGGCTGCCGAACGTGGTCGCGCTCGGCGAGGCGTTCCGTCGCCGCCGGGCGGCCGGTGGACCGGCCGAGCAGACGTTCGCCGCCCTGGTCGGGCTGGAGCTGCGTCCTCGTCGGCTGCGCGAGGCCGCCGCGCTCTGGGCGGCGCTCACCGAGCACCGCGGCATCGCCGGACGGGACGCCCTCTGGGGTCACCCCGACCTGCTGCCCTCCGACGACGACTTCGCCGACCCGGTGGCCTTCGCCATGGCCGACGTGGACCTGATGACCGAGCTGGAGAACTTCGACTTCTCCGCACCGGGCGGCCCGGAGGAGAAGATCCCGGGCGAGGCCGAGGGCAAAGGCAAGGGCCCGGAGCGTCCCGACGACACCGACGGCGACGACCGCCGCTCCTGAACCCGCCCACGCACCCGCCGGTCCGGCGTCAGCCGGACCGGCCCGGTCGGCTGAGGCGGGCGGACGTCGTGGGCCGGGTGCGCGTCGATCCTCTCCGGTCAGCCGGACCGGTCGGCGCCGGTGAGCAGGGCGCGGGTGTTCTCCCAGCCGTCCAGCGCCAGATCGAGGCGGGCCAGGTCGGCGGGGCCGCGTAGCCGGTGCCAGGACGGGGTGACCGCGAGGTCGCCCGGCTCGGGCGCCGCCGCGCGCACGGCTGCGGGCACGGCGCTGTCCAGGTCCAGCACCGGCAGCCAGGAGGGTACGGGCAGCCGGACCGCCGCGCCGAGCAGTCCCGGCACACCGCCCTCGACCGGGGCCAGCGCCACCGGTCGGCTGGTCAGCGGACGCAGGAGCTTGCCGACGGTGAGTCCGGGCAGGTCGGGTGCGTCCCCGGCGACCACCGCCGCCTGCTCGTAGCCGTCGCCCGAGGCGGCGAGGGCGGCGAAAACGGCGTTGGGGGTCGGTTCGGACACCTCGTACACGGTGGTGCCGGGCCAGATCACCTCGTCGGCCAGCCGGCGGTCCGCCGCGGTGGCCGCCACCGCCGTGTCCACCTCGTTGAGCATGGCGAGCAGGTCGACCACGTCCTCGGCGAGCGCGCGCCGCCACTGCGCCGGGTCGATGCCGGGCGGCGTCCAGGTGACCGGGGCGAGCAGCGCCACCACCACACGTCGAGCCATCCTCCGACCCTACCGCCGGGCGGAGCACCGCTCAGGGCGTGCCGCCCACCGCCGCGACACCCTCCAGGTAGCCCCGGGCCCGTTCGGTCTTCGGGTATCGGCCGACCAGCGCCCAGAACTGCGCGTTGTGGCTGGGCACGATGAGGTGGACCAGTTCGTGCAGCAGCACGTAGTCGATCACCCACTCCGGCATCTCCTGGAGCCGGTGGGAGAGCCGGATGGAGCGGTCCGCCGGGGTGCAGGAGCCCCACCGGCCGTTCTGGTTGCTCACCCACCGGACGCTGGCCGGCACCGCCTGGTCGCCGTACTCGGTCAGGTACAGCTTGATCAGCCGGCCGGCCCGCTCCAGCAGCTCGGCGTCCGAGCGGGTCAGGCGACCCTCGCGGGCGGCGAGCCGGGCGAGCATCCGGTCGACCCACTCGCTCTCCTCGGCCCGGGAGAACTGGTCGGGGATGAGGACGACGACCCGCTCACCGTCGCGGTAGGCGGACACCGTACGTCGCCGACGCTGGCTGCGCCGCACTTCGACGACAGGCTTCCGCGCCCCCGCCATCAGTGGACCGCGCAGCCTCGGTTTGCTGTCACGTTGGCAAGCTAATGCGTTGTGACCAGGGGTCCGCAAGGGTCAACCCCCCGACACGCGCCCGGAAAATGGGGATTGGTCGCCAGGAGTCCCGAAAAAATTCTTGCCGGAGCCCCGTGAGGCGTCACGATCACCCTTCGTGATGGCCGGTGAGGTGTCACAGCACCGACACGCTCCACCGTAAGTGATCATCGTCCGGCCCCGCCAGTCGGGTCCCGATCTTCGGTCACGCGGGCCCTACCAGCGGATTTAGCGACCTCCGGTCGGCGTGTCCCCGCCGAAAGGACTGATCTGACCCAATTCGGCGTGCACACTCTCGACGTCGCCTTGCTCACAGTGGCAACGCGCACCTGACATGGAACCGCCCGCACCTGGGTAGGGTCCGCCAACCGGTGGTCATGTGGATGACCACGGAGAAGACCCGGTGTCGGACGTCTTAGGCGACCGCCGCCGGGAGAACCGCCGGACCGGCATCGACCCGGCGGACGAGACGAGGAGGCACACCGTGGCCGACCAGGCCCAGACCTACAACGGTTACTGCGTCAAGTGCAAGGAGAAGCGGGATTTCGAGGGCCGCGTCGAGGTCTCGAAGACCGGCATGAACATGGCCAAGGGCAAGTGTCCGGTGTGTGGCACAACAGTGAACCGCATCCTGGGCAAGGCGAAGGTCTGACGTACGCGTCCGCGCGAGGGGGTGGCCGCCCGGCCACCCCCTCGCGGCGTTCCGCTCACTGTCGGGCCACCGACAGGGTTACCGGCGAGTTGTGGAAAACTCGCCGAATCCTGTGGACAGCCCTGGATCTACGAGTGGCCACCTGTGGACAACGATCGACGGACAGCAGGGAATCGGTCACTGTTCGTATCCATGCCGCCGATCACGGACCACCCGCCGTCGCCCCGCCCCACCCTGCTGCCCGGCCTCAACCGGCTCTGGCGTGACCGGCACACGCTCCAGCTCGGGCTGACGCCGGAGCGTGCCGTCCTGGTCGAGTTCGCCGACCCCGGGGCGGTGCGGCTGCTCGACCTGCTCGACGGCACGCGCAGCGAACGGCAGGTGCTGGTCGGCACGGGTGGCCGTCCCGAGCACGCCCGCGCCCTGCTCGACGCGCTGCGTGCGGCCGGCCTGGTGGTGCCGGCGCACACGCTGGTGCCCCGGGATCTCGCCGAGCCCCGCCGGAGCCGGCTCGCCGCGGAGGCCGGTGCGCTGGCCCTGGCCGCCGCCCGCCTGCCCGGCACGCCCGCGCAGGTGCTCCGCCGTCGCCTGGCCGCCCGGGTGGCGGTCACCGGCCCCGGGCCGCTCGGTGCCGCCGTCGCCCTGGCCCTGGCGCAGGCCGGCGTCGGGCACGTCCAACCCGACCTCACCGGCCCGGTACGCCCCGTCGACCTGGTCGGCAGCGGCATCGCCGCCGGTGACCTCGGGCACCCGCTGGACGCGGCCGTACGGGCGACCGTGGCGCGCGCCGCACCCGGCACCGCCACCGACGCACTGCGTCGGACCCGGCCCGACCTGGTCATCCAGCTCGGCCTCGACCGACCGGCCGCCCTGATGGCCGCCGTCCACGCCCAGCGCCGACAACCGCACCTGCTCGTCGACGTGCGGGAGGGCGTCCCGGTCATCGGGCCGCTGGTCCGGCCGCCGACCGGCCCCTGCCTGCGCTGCCTCGACCTGCATCGGGCCGACCGGGACCCGGACTGGCCGGCCCTCGCCGCCCAGATCGCCCACACGCCTGTCGCCGCAGCGTGTGCCACCGGCACGCTCCTGGCAGCGACCGCCTACGCGGTCGCCGAGGCGCTGGCGCAGCTCGACGGCGGGGCGCCGGAGACGCTCGGCGGTGCGGTGGAGATCGGTCCGGCGGGCGTCGTCCGCCGCCGACACTGGCCACCACACCCCCGCTGTCGGTGCGGCGCGTACCCCGAAGATGAACGCCAGCCCGGGCGCAGAGCAGCAGCGGGCCCGCCGAGTCGGTAACAATGACCTCGTGACCGACATCCCGCGCCGGGCCGTGTCCCGCACCGCCAAGCTCGCCGCACTGCCGCTCGGCTTCGCCGGGCGGACCGTCCTCGGCATGGGAAAGCGTGTCACCGGGCTCGCCTCCGACGTGATCTCCGCCGAGATCCAGCAACGCACCGCCGAGCAGCTCTTCAGCGTCCTGGGCCAGCTCAAGGGCGGTGCGATGAAGTTCGGCCAGGCGTTGTCGGTCTTCGAGGCGGCCCTGCCCGAGGAGGTCGCCGCGCCGTACCGGCAGGCCCTGACCAAGCTCCAGGAGGCCGCGCCGCCGCTGCCCGCCGCCAGCGTGCACAAGGTCCTCGCCGAGCAGTTGGGTCCGGCCTGGCGTGAGCGCTTCGTCACCTTCGACGACTCCCCCGCCGCCGCGGCCAGCATCGGGCAGGTGCACCGGGCCGTGTGGCGGATGCCGGACGGCACCGGCCGGGACGCGGCCGTCAAGATCCAGTATCCGGGTGCCGGTGACGCCCTGCTCGCCGACCTCAAGCAGCTCTCCCGGCTGAGCGCCATGTTCCGGGCCATCCAGCCCGGGCTGGACGTCAAGCCGCTCCTCGCCGAGCTGCGCGAACGCATCACCGAGGAGTTGGACTACGAGTTGGAGGCGGAGTCGCAGCGTGCCTTCGCCGCCGCGTACGAGGACGATCCGGAGATCTACGTCCCCTCGGTCTTCTCCGCCTCGCCCCGGGTGCTGGTCACCGAGTGGGTGGAGGGCACGCCGCTGTCCGACATCATCCGGGAGGGCAGCGAGGAGCAACGTGACCGGGCCGGTCTGCTGATGGCCACGCTGCACCTGTCCGCACCGGCGCGGGCCGGGCTGCTGCACGCCGACCCGCACCCGGGCAACTTCCGGCTGTTGCCGGACGGCCGGCTCGGGGTGATCGACTTCGGTGCGGTGGCCCGGATGCCGGAGGGTACGCCGGAGCCGATCGGTCGCATCGCCGCACTGGCGCTGCGGGGCGACGCCGACGGCGTGGAGGCCGGCCTACGCTCGGAGGGCTTCCTCAGCACCGACGACCCGATCGACGCGAGCGCGCTGCTGGAGTTCCTGCGGCCGATGCTGGAACCGATCGCCGCCGAGGAGTTCCGGTTCTCCCGGGCCTGGCTGCGTGCCGAGGCGACCCGACTGGCCAACCCGCGCTCCCCCGCCTACCAGTTCAGCCGACACCTCAACCTGCCGCCGTCGTACCTGCTCATCCACCGGGTGACGCTCGGCTCGATCGGGGTGCTCTGCCAGTTGGAGGCCAAGGCGCCCTACCGGGGCATCCTGGAGCGCTGGCTGCCCGGCTTCGCCCCGGTCGGCTGAGCCAGCGGCCCACGAGACGACGACGGCGGGGGGGGGGGGCGGGGGCCCCCCCCCCCGGGGGGGGGGGGGGGGGGAGGGGCCGCCCCCCCCCCCGCCCCCCCGGGCCCGGCCGGGCAGGGGGCCGGGAGGGGGGGGGGGGGTGGGGGAATGCCCCGCCCCCGGGGGGGGGCCCCCCCGCCCCCCCCCCCCCGGGGGGGGGGGGGGGCCCCCGGGGCCCCCCCCCCGCCGTTTGCGGTGTCGGTCCTACAGGACGCCCAACTCGCGAGCCGACCGGGCACGGCCGGTCATGGCGACGGTACGGGCGGATCGGGTTGCCTCAGTGCTCGTGGTGGTGCGACCGGCCTGAGGCCGCAACATTCGCACCTTCGACAGCGCTTCGTGGAGTAGGTACATGTCGGTGGTTCCGTTCGGCAGGTACAACATCGTGGTCAGCTCTCTCTCGGCCGGCATGCGGCCGGCGGGGTTGGTCCGGTTCGGGAACATGTCAGGCAGCCAGCCGGACCGCGTTGCGCGACGGGGCGAGCCCGTCGGCGGCCAGTCGCGCCTCGGCCTCGACCCGCAGGGCGGCGTCGCGGGCGATGTCCTCCTTGCGCGGGCGACCACGGGGCCGCTTGCGCGGGACGACCGCGCCACGCTCGAAGATCTCGCCGCCCCAGACGCCCCAGGGCTCGGCCCGCTCGACCGCACCGGCCAGGCACTCGACGCGCAGCGGGCAGTCCCCGCAGAGCGACTTGGCCAGTTCCAGCTCGGTGGGCGAGTCGGAGAACCACAGGTCGGGGTCGAACTTCCGGCAGGGCAGGTTCGCCTCCATCTCGACGCTCAGGTCGAGCGGGGCCAACGCCAGACTCATCGCCCGGTCACCTCTCTCTCACACTTCGATCTCGTGGATCGCTGTTCCGACGTACTTCGGCGGTGCAAAAAAACTGAGGCCGCGGATCCCGGTGTGCGGGTTCCGCGGCCTCGAGGTGAGCCGGTGGTCTGTTGGTCAGACCGGTCTACCTCGAGGTGGAACACCGCGGACGTCCATCCGCTTGGTGGCGCCATCGACGCCCTTGCCCGTGAAGCCACTGGTCCCCTGGATCCCGGTCGGCTTCGGTGCGAGGATCAGCTCGGCCTGAACCTCGACCCGGTGCGCCTGCGGAGCCCACGGTCGGGTGGCGACGACGGTCGCCCGAACGTCCGTCGCCGAAACGACGGAGATCAGGGCAGCCGACAGCGGAGCGACGGCAACGGGCAGCGCCGTCGGACGCTGGTTGACGTAGCTCTCCATCGGTGCCACCTCCTCACCATCACTCGACGATCGACTCGGAACAGATGCCCCGTGAGCAGCCCGAACAGGGCCCCCTCGCGAGGTGTGCCCTGAGGCTATGACGGTCGGTGGGGCGAGGGCAAACGAATTAACGGTCAGATTCAGAAACTTTTCTGAGGGCAGATCTCGTCGACCGCCGCGCCCCCGACCAGCGCCAGCACGGCCTCGCCGTACAGGCCGAGTTTGCGCGGGCCGATGCCGGCGATCGCGACCAGTTCCTCGGACCGGGCCGGCCGCCGCTCGGCGAGCGCGACGAGCGTCGCGTCGGTGAAGACCACATAGGCGGGGACCCGCTGGGCCCCGGCCACCCGGGAACGCCACTCACGCAGCCGCTCGTGCAGCTCGTCGTCGATGTCGGACGGGCAGGTGGCGCAGCGCCCCAGCTTGCGGTCCGGCCCGGCGAACAGGGTGGTGCCGCAGATCCGGCAGGAGACGATCCGGGTGGCCGCCCGCCGCTGCGGGCCACGCGCCGGTCCGCCCGCGGTCGCCCGCTCGGTCCCGCCCGGGGCCAGTTGGGGCAGGAAGCGGCACGGCCGCCGGGCCCGCCCGCCTGGGGAACGCGCCGAGGCGTACGACAGCCAGAGCCACTGGCGGGCCCGGGTGATACCGACGTACAGCAGCCGGCGCTCCTCCTCGACCTGCTCGGTGGTGCGCGCGTACGTGGTGGGCAACGTGCCCTCGGCGAGCCCGACCAGGAAGACCGCGTCCCACTCCAGGCCCTTCGCGGAGTGCAGCGAGGCCAGGGTCACCCCGTCCACCGTGGGTACGTGCTGCTGGGCCGCCCGTCGGGCCAGTTCGTCGGCGAAGTCGGCGAGGGTGACCGGGCGCTCGACCGTGGCGGCCACCCCCAGCGGCATCAGATCGGGCGTGGCCGCGTACTCCTCGGCGAGCTGGACCAGCGCGGCCAGCGCCTCCCACCGCTCGCGGGCGGCCCCACCGGGCGGGGGCGCGTCGGGGGCCCACCCGACGGCGGCGAGCGCCTCGACCACCGCCACCGGCAGCGGTGTCTCGCCGGGTATCGACCGGGTGGCCGCGCGCAGCGCCACCATCGCCTGCCGCACCTCGGCCCGTTCGAAGAACCGCTCGGCCCCCTGGACCAGGTACGGCACGCCCACCTCGGCCAGCGCCTTCTCGTACGCCTCGGACTGCGCGTTGGTGCGGAACAGCACGGCGATCTCGCGTGCCGGGGTGCCGGCGTCGACCAGCGCACGGCAGCGGGCGGCGACCGCGGCGGCCTCGGCCGGCTCGTCGGTGAAGATCCGCCGCTCCGGCTCCGGGCCGGGCGGACGCTGGCCCACCAGTTCCAGGCGCAGCCGCGCCTCGGTGCCCCGAGCCTGCGAGATGACCGCGTTGGCCAGCCCCACCACCTGCGGGGTGGACCGGTAGTCACGGACCAGCCGGACCACCGTGGCGCCCCGGTAGCGACGCGGGAAGTCGACCAGGTACGACGACGTCGCCCCGGTGAACGAGTAGATCGTCTGGCTGGCGTCGCCGACCACGGTCACGTCGTCCCGGCCGCCGAGCCAGGCGTCCAGCAGCCGCTGCTGCAACGGGTTGACGTCCTGGTACTCGTCGACGACCAGATGTCGGTACTGGTTGCGCACCTGCTCGGCGACGTCCGGGTGCTCCTCGATCCCCCAGACCGCGGCGCGGAGCACGTCCTCGAAGTCGATCACCCCACCGGTGCGCTTGAGCTTCTCGTACGCGGCGAAGACCTCGGCGACCTTGGCCGGTTCGTGCGGCGTCTCGCGCAGCGCCTTGGCCGCCGCCACCACGTACTCCCCCGGCTCGACCAGCGAGGACTTGGCCCACTCGATCTCACCGGCGAGGTCCCTCGCGGCGGTCCGGTCGGTCCGCAGGCCGGCCCGGGCCGCGGCGAGGGTGACCAGGCGCACCTTGCTGTCCAGCAGCTCGGGCATGGCCCGCCCGGCCAGCAGCCGGGGCGCGAAGTAGCGCACCTGGCGCAGTGCGGCCGCGTGGAACGTCCGGGCCTGGACACCGGCCACCCCGAGCGCGGCGAGCCGGTGGCGCAGCTCGGCGGCGGCGCGGGCGGTGAAGGTGACGGCGAGCACGTGCCGGGCGGAGATCTCCCCGGTCAACGCCCGGTGCGCGATCCGCGAGGTGACCGCGCGGGTCTTGCCGGTGCCCGCCCCGGCGAGTACGCAGACCGGGCCGGCCACGGCGGTCACGGCCGAGCGTTGTTCCGGGTCGAGCCCGGTCAGCACGCGTTCGGACCCGGAGTTAACCACCACAGCGGGGAATTGTCGCAGCTCGGTCGGACGTTGCAGCGGTTAGCCTGTGCTGATCTGCGCGAGCAGGCGCGCATGACGTTGGAGGATCTCACCATGCTGACCATGTACTCCACTCCCTGGTGCGGCTACTGCCACCGGCTGAAGTCGCAGCTCGACCGGGAGGGGATCGCCTACCGGGTGGTCGACATCGAGCAGGATCCGGCGGCGGCGGAGTTCGTGATGGGGGTCAACGGTGGCAACCAGACCGTGCCGACCCTGCGCTTCGCCGACGACAGCGCGCTGACGAACCCGTCGATCAACCAGGTCAAGCAGCACCTGGCGAGCATCACCGTCTGACCACGGACGTACCGCGGCGGCCGGTCGGATCGGGGACCGGCCGCCGCGTCGTGGTCAGCGACCGCCTTGGCCGGTCAGCGTCCCGACCGGGGCCGGGTCCCGGTCCTCGGCGGCCGGGCGCGGTGCCGGCACCCGGGGATGCGCCGCCGGTCCGGCGGGCGGGCTCAGCCGGCGCCCGCGCCACAGGTAGCCGCCCGCGAGCAGGGTGGCCAGACCGATCGCCACGAAGACCACCCGGTAGTCGAGCACCCCGACGATCAGTGCGCCCACTCCGACGGAGACCGCCTGCGGGCACCGGACCACCGCCTCCGAGGCCGCCGCGACCCGGCCGATCAGCTCCGGCGGGGTCCGCCGCTGGATCAGCGTGTGCAGACCGACCAGGGTCAGCGGCAGGGAGAGGCCGGCCAGCAGCACCGCGGTGAAGCCGAGCCACAGGTTCGGGTACGCCAGCGCCAGTGCCGCCGGGCCGAAGAACGCCACTCCGGCGGCGAGGGTGCCCAGCTCACCGAGTCGACGCAGCACGGCTGCGGAGCACAGACCGCCGACCAGCCCGCCGACGCCCTGCACGGTGACCAGCACGCCGACGAACGCGGCGTCCCGACCGAGCCCCGAGTCGACGTACGCGAAGATCAGCGACTCGGTGAAGCCCATCACCAGCGAGCCGAGACCGTAGCCGACCAGTGCCCGCCGCAACGCCGGCTCACCGGCGAGGTGCCGCAGCCCGGCGACCAGCTCGGACGACAGACGCCGTACCCGGGTGACGCCGTCGGCCGGACGGACCGCGGGCCGATCGGCCGACGCGGCGGAGGACTCGGCCACCCGGAGCGTGCCGACCACGGCGGCGGCGACCAGGAAGCCGGCCATCCCGACCGCGGCCAGCACCCAGCCGCCGAGCACCGCGTACAGGCCGGCGCCGGCCAGCGGACCGACCAGCCGCATACCCTGCCGCACGGTCTGCAACGCGGCGTTGGCCTCACCGAGCAGGTCGGACGGGACCAGCTCCTGGATCAGCCGACTGAGCACCGCGCCGACGGTGAGGTTCGACAGGCCGTAGAGCGCGGCCACCGCATAGATGATCCACATGTCGCCCGCGTCCCGGACCGCGAACAGCGGGGTGAGCAGCACCGCCATGGCGAGGTTGGTGACCACGAAGAAGGGCTTCCGGGGGTACCGGTCGACGAACCAGCCGACCAGCGGCGCGAGGGTCCTCGGCGCGAGGATGACGAAGATGGTGGCACCGGCGAGGCCGTCCGATCCGGTCAGGTCCTTCACCCAGATGGCGAGTGCCAGCAGCAGGATCGACTCCGCGCTCATGCTGGCCAACAGTCCGCCGAACAGCAGGCGGAAGTCCGGGCGACTCAGGACGGTTCGCATTGATCCCTCCGGGGGTGGCGCGACTCGGGCGCGGTCGGAAACCCGTCCGGGGCGGGGACGCAGATGACGGCGGTCTCGTTCCGGTGTGTCGGGTGTCCGTATTTCTCATGACACGCCCCCGCCGGTACCTCCGGCGCCGGTCGCGACGTCCATACTGGCCGTGGGGGGCGAATTTCATACAGTTACCGTCGCGTCTGCGGCGGTCGACGGAAAAGAGGACACCGTGCCTCCTGCCGCACCCAGTCCGATCCTGCGTCGGCAGCGGCTCGGCCGCGAACTGCGCCAGTTGCGCGAAGCCGCCGGGCTCACCGGCGACCAGGTCATCGAGCGTGTCGGCTGGGCCTCCGCGTCGAAATTGTCCCGGCTGGAGAACGGCCGCAGCCGGCCCGACCCGCAGGACGTCCGGGACCTGCTCGACCTCTACCGCGCCGACGAGGCACGTCGGGCGGAACTGCTCGGCATCACCGAGGAGGCCGGCGACATGCGCGGCTGGCTCAAGAACTATCCGGCGATGACGCAGCAGCAACGCGGCTTCGCCGAGCTGGAGGCGGGCTGCGTCGAGATCTCCGAGTACAACCCGGTGCTGGTGCCGGGGTTGTTGCAGACGCCGGGGTACGCCCGCGTCCGGCTCTCCTCGGCCTACCAGGTCGGCCGGGAGGCGGGCGACCCGGAGACCGAGGAGGAGACCGAAACGCAGGTCAGGGCCCGGCAGGCCCGGCAGCGACTGCTCACCCGGGAGCACGACGCGCCCCGGTACACGGCGGTGCTGGAAGAGGCGGCGCTCGGGCACCGGGCCGGGCCGCCCGACGTGCTCCTGGAGCAGTTGGCCCAGCTCTGCGAGCTGGCCATGCTCCCCAACGTCACGCTGCACGTGCTGCCCAGGGAGACGCCGATCGGGCAGTGGTACCTGCCGCCGACCGCGTTCTCGGTCTATCGGTTCGCCGATCCACTCGATCCGGAGACGCTCGCCATCGAAGGTGGCTTCACCGACGTCATGTCGACCGACGTAATCACCCTAAATCACTATAAAGTGGTGTTCGAGTGGCTACGTACGGCGGCACTTTCCGCAACGGACACCCACTCCTGGCTGGTCAAGGCGTCGGAACGGCTGACCGGTACGGGAGCACAGTCCACTGTGGTCAATGGATCGGCAACGGCGCCGGCCCAGCGCCGTGGTTCCTCCGGGAGCCTGACGGAGCGGTGACCGAGGAGGGGCCGCGCCCGACACGTGCGTCCCCACCCGATCCATCGGTCCACGTCAGGAGCACAACCATGAACGACATCCGCACCACGCCGTCCGTCCTCGCCCAGCTCGCGCACGCGCCCTGGCGTACCAGCACGCGCAGCCAGACCTCCAACTGCGTGGAGGTCGCACCGCTGGGCACCGGTCCCGCCGCGGTGGCGCTGCGCGACAGCAAGGACCGGGGTGGCCCGGTCCTGCTGTTCAACCGGGCCGGATGGCTGGGCTTCATCTCCGGCACGAAGAACGGGCAGTTCGACCTGAACTAGTCCAGGCACGTCTCGCGGGGCCGCCGGTACGTCACCGGCGGCCCCGTCGTCGTCCGCGCCGACCACCCCGGTGAGCAGGCATCGGATGATCGGACGGGGCTGGAAACAATCGCCGAGTTTCACTTGCTGAGACGCCGACCGGGCGTACGATGGCCGGGTAGTGACATGGAACTTCCACGGTTCCGCCCGTCGCGGCACATCGGAGACCCACATGCGGTTCCTGATCGTTCGCACCGACATTCGCGCCGTCGCCGACACCGACATCACGGCCGCCTGGGTCGGCGGTCGTCGGCTGCGGGACGAGACCACCCGGCCCGAGCCGCGTCGCCAGGTCGTGCACGCCGAGGACCGCGACGCCGCCCTGCACCTCGCCCGGGCCATCGCCACCGTCGGCGCCGTACGCTCCGGCAGGCAACGGGTCAAGGTGCTGCCGCTCGACGATCCGAGGCGCCGGCGGTCCCGCCCGGGACCGCCCGGCACCTGACCTCCCACGTCCGTCGTGGTCGACCGGCTCCCCCGCCGTGTTCCTCACCCAGCCGACCACGACGGCCCGTGTCCCCGGCCCGTGGCCGCCGCGGCAACGACGGCCACGGGTCGGGGCCGCACTCCCCCGCACGCAGACCCGCGCCGCACCGGGCGCAGTGCTCGGCGTGAATGTAAGGAAGGGTCCCCTGCTATCGCCTGGGCGATAGCAGGGGACCCTTCCTTACATCTCAGCAGTGCCCGTCGAACCAGCGATGGATCAGGAAGAGCGCGATCGACGACGGCGGGGGCAGCAGCAGGCGGTCGCCGCCGGCATCCACGTGCCGACCGGCGAGCGCGGCACCGATCTCCTGCCGGGTGAACCAACGGGCCTGCGCGATCTCGGCCGGATCGGGCCGGACCGGGTGCTCCGGGTCGGCGGTGGCCAGGAAGCCGAGCATCAGCGAGCCGGGGAACGGCCACGCCTGGCTGCCCGCGTACGTGATCTCGCGGACCGGCACGCCGACCTCCTCGCGTACCTCCCGCAGCACGGTGGCCTCGGCCGACTCTCCCGGCTCGACGTACCCGGCCAGGCAGGAGAACCGGCGCTGCCCCTCCGGGCTGGGCCAGGCGGCGTTGTTGCCCAGCAGGCAGCGCCCGTCGACACCGTCGACACCGTCGTGCACCAGCACGATCATGGCCGGGTCGGTACGCGGCCACACCCGTTCACCGGACTCGTCGACCCGGGACCATCCCGCCTCGTCGGTGCGGGTCGGCGCGCCGGTGACCGGATGGTAGAGGTGCCGCAGGTGCCAGTTGGTCAGCGCCAGCGCCGTGGTGAACAGTCCCGCGTCCCGGTCGCTGAGCAGGTGCCCGACACCCCGCAGATGCGCCGACCGGGTGTCCGGACGCACCGTCAGCGCGGTGTGCACGCAGAAGACCGGCACGCCGTCCGGCTCCACCCCGAGGAACACCGCGTCGTCGGCCAGCGTCGACGGCAGGTCGTCCGCCGACTCCAGGACCAGCTCCGGCACGGGGGTGTCGGTCCGCACCAGCGCCCGACCGCCGGCCTCGACGTCGAGCACGAGCACCCGGGCGCCCGACCAGGCCGCCGCCAGCCACTGCGGATCGGTACGCCGATGCGCCGCCCGGTCCAACGTGGCGCGGGCCAACGGCGGGGCCGCCTCCCCCTGTAGCACCCAGTCGACCGGCTGTCCCCAGCCGTCCGACTGGCTGCTACCGCTGGGGCCGCTCACGGTGTCGCCGGTGTGGTCTGGACCGGGGTCAGCGTGGACAGCGAGGGCGCGATCCGCTCGGCGTCTCCGAGCACGACGGTGACCGCGCGGGACGGGGCGAGGTAGCGGGCCGCCGCCTCGGTGACGTCGTCGACGCTCGCCTTCGCCAGCCGGGCCGCATGCTCGGACAGGAAGTCCAGCCGCAACCCGCTCCCGGCGTACGCGCTGACGAACGACGCCAGGCCCGCCTGGGTGGCGATGCCGAGCTGGAGCGTGCCGAGGGCGTACTGCCGGGCCTGGTCCAGTTCCTCCTGGCTCGGCGGCACGGTGGCCAGCCGGCCCAACTCGTACGTGGTCTCCAGCAGCGCCGGTGCGGTCACCTCGGTGGCCACCTCGGCGGCGGCCAGCAGCACCGAACCACCCACCGAGTGCTCGACCATCGAGTGCGGGCCGTACGTGTAGCCCTTGTCCTCGCGGATGTTCTCCACCCAGCGCGAGGAGAAGTAGCCGCCGAAGATCAGGTTGGCCAGTTGCAGCGCGGCGTGGTCCGGATGGGTGCGCGGCACCGCCGGCAACGCCATCCGCATCGACGACTGCACCGAACCGGGCCGGTCGACCAGCAGCAGCGGGCCGGTTTCCAGCGGCGGGACCGGCGGCACCTCGGCCGCGTGCTCACCCCCCTGCCAACCGGAGAGCGTCTTCTCGGCGGCGTCCAGCGCCCGCTCCGGGTGTACGTCACCGACCAGCACCAGCACCGCGCCGGCGGGTCGGACCCGCTGGGCGTGCAGCGTACGCAGGGCGGCCGGACGGACCGCCCGGACCTGCTCGGGCTCCGGCGTCTGGACCGCGTACGGGTGTCGGCCGAAGATCCGCCGCAACAGCGCGGTCCGGGCCAGATGGGCGGGCTGGCTCCGGGCCACCTGGATCCCGTCGACCAGCCGATCCCGCTCGACGCCGACCCACCCGGCCGGGTAGTTGGCACCGGTGACCACGTCGGCCAGGATCTCCAGCATCCGGTCCAGCCCGGTGGCCAGCGCGGTGCCGGAGAGCATCAGCCGGTCCGGGTCGAGCCCGGCGGAGAGCCCGCCGCCGATCCGCTGGAGTTCGGCGGCGATCTGCACGCTGCTCATCGTCTCGGTGCCGGAGAGCAGGGTCTGCGCCAGCAGGTGCCCCCGCGCCAGGTGGGCACGGACGAACGGCATCCACAGACGCAGTTCCACCAGCGGCACCGCCGGTCGGCGTACCACGATCACGGTGAGCCCGTTGTCGAGCGTGCGTTCGGCCTGCCGGGGCAGCTTGAGCCGGCGGGTCGGGCCGAGCGGCGGAAGCGTTCGCGTGGGGGTACTCATGAGCGGCCACCTTTCGCGATCACCTCGACGGACGCGCGGCGCTCCGGCCGCAGGGTGGCCGCGGCGGCGCGGACCTGCTCGTCGGTGACCTCACCGACCAGCCGGGGCAGCTCGCCGAGCAGGCCGGGCTCGCCGCGCTGCTGCTCCAGCACCGCCATCCGCAACGCGCGGGCCAGCACCGCGTCGGTGTCGCGCAGCAGGTGGGTGGCCATCCGAGCCTGGGTACGGGCCAGCTCACCCTCGGTGAGTCCGTCCGTGGCGACCCGGTCCAACTCCTCGTCGACGGTGCGCAGCACCTTGTCGACGTCGCCGCCGGGTGGCAGATGGGACTGGATCAGCATGGCGGTCGGGTCGCGGACGTCGAACGGATCACCCATGAAGCCCAGGTAACCCCCGATGCTGGTGACCGTGCGGTCGCGGTGCACCAGCCGCTCGACCAGCCGCGAGGCGTCGCCGTCGGTGAGCACCTCGGCCAGCACCACGAAGGGCAGGTAGTCGGCGAAGTTCCCGATCGGGTCGGGCACCCGCCAGCCGGAGGCCACCGCCGGCAGCGGGGCCAGCTTGTCGTCGTACGCGGTGCGCCGCTCCGCGGTCGGCTCCGGCTCGGCGAAGTCCGGCCGGTCCGGCGCCGGGCGGGCCGGTACGTCGCCGAAGTGCCGTTCGATCAGCTCGACGGCCTCGGCGGTGTCGATGTCGCCGCTGACCGCGAGCACGGCGTTGCCGCTGGCGTAGTAGCGCCGGAAGAAGTCGGCCGCGTCGGCGACGGTGGCGGACTCCAGGTCGTCGAAGGACCCGTACCCGTCGTGCGCGTTCGGGAAGGTGTCGAACATGACCGGCGGCAGGGTCAACCAGGGGAACCCGCCGTACGGCCGGTTGAGCACGTTGACCCGGATCTCTTCCTTGACCACGTCCACCTGGTTGCGCAGGTTCTCCTCGGTCAGCCGAGGGCCGCGCATCCGGTCGGCCTCCAGGAACAGCGCCCGTTCCAGGGCGTTGCTCGGCAGCGTCTCGTAGTAGTCGGTGTAGTCCAGATGGGTGGAGCCGTTGAAGGTGCCGCCGGCCCCCTGGACGTGCCGGAAGTGGGCGAGCTTCTCCAGGTTCTCCGAGCCCTGGAACATCAGGTGCTCGAAGAGGTGCGCGAAGCCGGTACGGCCCTCGGGCTCGGACCGTATGCCCACGTCGTAGACCACCGCCACGCCGATCACCGGGGCACTGCGGTCGGGAGTCAGGACCACCCGTAGCCCGTTGTCGAGGGTGAACCGCTCGACGGGGTACTTCGCGGCTGGGATTCTCGCTCTGCGCGTCGGCACGGAACCGACCCTAACGCCTCCATCGAGCCGGGGAGGTGGGTAAGGGTCGTGGTGACCGGGAGCTGTTAGCCGGGGACCCCTGCTATACCCGAGGCGTTAGGAAGGTGCCCTTCCTTTCACCGGGCGCAGCCGGCGTCACCCGGCGGCGCTGCCCGGCCGCGCGGTGGCGGCCGGTCCGTGCAGGTCGACCAGGCCGGACGGGGCAGCCCCGCCCGGCGTGACAGGCCAGGGAGCGAACGCCACCGCCGTGGCCAGCAGCAGCCCGACAGCCGCCACCGCGACCACCAGGAGTAGTTCCCGCACCGCCGCCGAACCCACCATGGTCGTTCCTCCCCGAGCTGAGCCGATCCCCCCGGCTCATCCCCCCGCACCCAGCGTTCCCCAGCCGGGTGGTGGTGACAGTCGCCCACCCGACGGTAGGACGGCTGATTACCGACTCAGGGTTCCACCAAACCGGCCGTCCGAGATGCGGACGGCCGGACCGCCTCCGGTCCCAGTGGGTGGCGGAGGCGGCCCGGCCGTCGCGGGCGAACCCGGTAGATCAGAGCGGGCGGATGTTCTCCGCCTGCGGGCCCTTCTGGCCCTGAACGACCTCGAACTCGACACGCTGGTTCTCGTCCAGGCTGCGGTAGCCGGAGCTCTGGATGGCCGAGAAGTGGGCGAAGACGTCGGCGCCGCCGCCGTCCGGGGTGATGAAGCCGAAGCCCTTGTCAGCGTTGAACCACTTGACGGTGCCAATAGCCATGCTTGTTTCGTCTCCTTGACGGAACGTCGAACCCGCACCTGCTGCGAGTTCGAAAGAGTGGAGAGCTCCGGGCGGTTCCCGGAACTTCTGTCGCTGCTGGTCGCCCCGCCCGGAGAGGTCCGGACATAACAAAGAGCGCCTGGGGCCACAATCCGCCAGGCGCAAACAGAGCTGGAACCAAAACTGCAACGCGGGCACAGTACCACGAATTCGGGCCCGCGCTACCCGTCCTGCCCGATTTCCGGTAGCGACGTGATCAGGGCGGTCAGTCCGTCGACGTCGAGCAGGTCCGCCGGACGGACGGTCACCCCGTCCCGCACGTAGTGGAATGCCGCGCCCACCCGGTCGACCGGAACACCGGCCAGCTCGGCCCAGGCCAACCGGTAGACCGCCAGTTGCACCGAGGCCACCTCGGCCCCCGCGCCCATGGGCTGGGCACCGGTCTTCCAGTCCACCACGTCGAAGCGGTCGCCGGGACGACGGAACACGGCGTCCATCCGGCCGCGTACCACCACGCCGCCGATCACCGTGGCGAACGGCACCTCCACCTCGACCGGCGTACGGTCCGCCCACTCGCTGCTCAGGAACCGCCGTTGCAGCTCGGCCAGCGCCTCGTCGGGTGCGGCGTCGGCGTCCGCCGCACCGGGCAACTCGTCGGTGTCGAGCAGCCGGTCCGCGCCGAAGCGCTGCTCCAGCCAGGCGTGGAAGGCGGTGCCCCGACGGGCGTACGGGTTCGGTGCGGTCGGCAACGGCCGGCGCAGCGACCGGGCCAGTGTCGCCGGATCCCGACGCAACGCGACCAGTTGGGTGACCGAGAGGTGCTCGGGCAGCGTCACCTCGACCGGGCCGGACAGTCGGGTCAGCTCCGCCCGCTCGGCGAGCAGCAGATCGGCCTCCCGCCGCCACCGGGCCACCTCCGGATCCGGAGGCCCGTCGTCCGGGGCGTCCGGAGCGTCGTCGGTCAGGTGACGTCGGACCAGCGCCGCCGCCTCGGTCAGCGTGGAGCGGCGTACGCCCAGCGGGTCGGCCGGCCACTCGGCGCGGACCACCACCTCGGTGGTCGGGTTAACGGCATCCGGCGACGGCTCGGGCGCCCACTCGTCGACCAGGTGACCGGCCCCGGCGTCCAGGCAGGCGTCGTGCACCTCGCGCAGCAGCCCGGACGGGCCGCGCGGACGTTTGGTGCCCTCACCCCACCAGTGCCCGGAACAGAGCAGCAGACGACGCGGGCGGGTCACCGCGACGTACGCCAGCCGGCGCTCCTCCCGCTCGTCGTGCGCCCGCCAGGCGTCTGTGAAGTCCTCCATCGCCCGGGCCACGCCCCGCTGGTCGTCCAGATCGGCCAGGGCCAGGTCGGGCAGCCCGTCGGCGTCGCCGCGCAACGGGAACGGCAGCACCCCCAGCCCGCCCAGCCAGTGGTCGGAGCTGCGGACCGGCCCCGGCCAAACCCCCCGGCTCAGCCCGGCCACCGAGACGACGTCCCACTCCAGCCCCTTGGCCGCGTGTGCGGTGAGGATCTGCACCGCCCCCTCGACCACCTCCACCTCGCCCGGCGCCAGGCCGCGCTCCTCGTCCTCGGCGGCGGCCAGGTAGGCCAGGAACCCGGCGAGCGTGGCCCCCGGTGTCTCCCCGCTGAACCGCGCCGCGACGTCGCCCAACGCGTCCAGGTGACTGCGGGCCAGGCCGGCGTCACCGGCGCCCTCGCCACCGGCCCGCACCGCCACCTCCACGTCCAGGCCGGTGGTCCGCTCCACGTCCGCGATCAGCTCCGGCAGCGACTGGTCCAGCCGGTAGCGCAGCAGACCCAGCTCCCGGGCGTACGCGCGCAGCCGCAGATAGCCCTCGGCCGAGTACGCCTGCGCGGGGCCGAGGTCGGCCAGCGCCTCGACCAGCGTCGCCTCGTCGAGGCGGTCCGGTGTGATCTCGGCCGTCCCGTCGTCGGCGAGCTGGCGACGGGCCGCCGCGATGGCCTTGGCCCGGCGGTGCAGTGCGACCAGGTCCCGTGGCCCGATCCGCCACCGGGCACCGGTCAGCAGGCGCAACAGGGCGGCACCGTCGGTCGGGTCGGCCAGCACCCGCAGCGTGCACACCACGTCGCGGATCTCCGGGGTGTCCAGCAGCCCGCCCAGCCCCACCACCTCGACCGGCAGGCCGCGCTCCCGCAACGCCGCCGCGATCGCCGGGATCTGGCTGCGCAGCCGGACCAGCACCGCCGTGGTCGGGCGCAGGGTCACCGGGATCTGCTCGGGCAGCGCCCCCGGCATCCGGGCCGCACCCCGCCAGGCGGCCAGCACGCTGTCGGCGATCCAGTCGGCCTCGTCGGCGTACGTCGGGAGCAACGCGCAGTGCACCGTGCCGGCGGCGACACCGCGTGCGCTGCGGTGCGGGATCGGGTCGCGGACGCTGAGCGCGGCGTGCAGCTCCGGCACCTGCGCACCGGCTGCCCGCAACGGGGTGGACAGCGCGTTCGCCACGGCGAGGATCTCCGGCCGGTTCCGCCAGCTCGTGGTCAGCCCGAGCACCTGGGCCGGCTCCCCGTCGGTGCGGGCGAACTCGGTCGGAAAGCGGTCCAGGGTGCCGGCGCTGGCCCCGCGCCAGCCGTAGATGGACTGGCAGGGGTCACCCACGGCGGTCACCGGGTGCCCACCGCCGAACAACGCGCCGAGCAGCACCACCTGGGCGTGACTGGTGTCCTGGTACTCGTCGAGCAGCACCACCCGGTAGCGCCCACGCTCGATCTCGCCGACGCCGGGATGGTCCCGGGCCACCCGGGCGGCCCGGGCGAGCTGGTCGGCGAAGTCCATCGCCTCGAAGTCGTCCTTGCGCCGGGCGTACGCGCGCACCAGCGGCAGCAGCTTCAGACGGGTCTGCTGGAGCGCGAGCGCCTTGCGCACGTCGGCGTAGACGCGTCCGGGGAGGGACTGCACCTCGGCGAAGAACCGGCCGGTCCAGGCGGCGAGCGCGTCCGGGTCGACCAGGTGTTCGTCCAGTTCGCCGGAGAGCGCCAGCACCGCGTCGGTGACCGTGCTGGGCATCCGGTCGACCTCGGACATGTCCCCGTCGTAGTTGCGCACGATCAGGTCCACGAGCTGCCAACGGGACGCCTCGGTCAGCAGCCGGGTGGAGGGCTCGTACCCGGCCCGCAGGCCGTGCTCGGTGACGATCCGTCCGGCGTACGAGTGGTAGGTGGCCACCGTCGGTTCGCCCGCGAACGGGTCGTCGAGCGGGTCCCGTCCGCGCCGCCCCAGCCGGCGCACCAACTGGTCGAGCCGGGTACGCACCCGGTGCGCCAGCTCACCGGCGGCCTTGCGGGTGAAGGTGAGACCGAGCACCTGCTCGGGCCGGACGTACGAGTTGGCCACCAACCAGACCACCCGGGCGGCCATCGTCTCGGTCTTGCCCGAACCGGCGCCCGCGACCACCAGCAGCGGCTCCACCGGGGCTGCGATGATCGCCGCCTGTTCCCGGGTCGGTGCCGGAAGCTTGAGCAGCTTGGCCAGCTCCAGCGGCGTGTACCGGGGACCGACGGCCGCCGCCCGGGGTGCCGGTGCCGCGGGGTTGAACAGTGCGGGCTGGGTCATGCGGCCCTCTTCGGAGCTGACACGCTCACTCCTGGTGCTCCGGTCGCCGGACGGTCGGTGGCTCGACCACCTGACGTCCCTGCCCGGAGACCGGGCAACTGGTCCGTACCGGGCAGACCCGGCACTTCGAGTTGGCGACCGCGGCGAAGGTGGCGGCGGCCATCGTATCGGCGGTCCGCCGGACCAGCGCTGTCGCCCAGCCGGCCTCGGGCCCGTCGGTCGAGGCGGCCTGGGCCTGCTCCCGGGCGTCCCGCGCGCCGGTACCGAGCTGCACCAGGGCCGCACCGCCGGGCTCGTCGCCGTACTCGGCGAACGCCCCCGCCTCCACCGCCGCCTGGTACGCGCCGAGCTGCGGATGCTCGGCCAGGTCCCGCTCGGTCACGGCGGTGGACTTGCCGGTCTTGAGGTCCACCACCACCAGCCGGCCGTCCTCGTCGACCTCCAGCCGGTCCACCCGTCCGACCAGCTCGATCGGCCGGTGCGGATCGTCCAGGCGGACCGCGAACTCGTGCTCGATGGCGAGCAGCCGACGCGGATTGGCCGCCAGCCAGCGCAGCAGCTTGTCCACCATCGCCTCGGCGCGGGTCCGTTCCGGCCCGACCATCCACCGCGCGGCCAGCTCGATCGCGTCGAACCGGGCGGCCACGTAGTCCAGCAGCGCGCCCCGGTCGGCGCTGGCGTCCTCGGCGAGCATCGCCGCCGCGTGCACCAGGTTGCCGACGCCCTGGGCGGCACTGGCCGGTGGGCTTCCGCCGTGCCGTTCCAGCAGCCAGCGCAGGCTGCACCGCAGCGCGCTCTCCATCGCCGACGGGGTGACCCGGACCGGCTCCCCCTCGTCCACCAGGGGCCGGTCGTCGGAGAGCGGGCGCAGCCCCCACCAGTCGTCCGGGTGCGCGCCCGCGACCCCCGCGGCGGCCAGTCGGGCCAGTTCGGTCGCCGCCGCGTGCCGCCGGGCGGTCGTCGCCGCCGGGTCGGCCACCGCGGTACGCAGCTCCGCCACCAGCGCCGGCAGGGTCAACGCCCGGGGCGGCCGACTCAGCGGCAACGCCCGCGCCCCGGCACCGTCGCCCCGGCCCTGCGCCTCGTCATTGCTCTGCGCATCGTCATTGCTCTGCGCGTCGTCTCTGCCCTGCGCGTCGTCGCGGTCGTCGACCTCCGGGCCCGGTGGGTGGGCGGGACCGAGTTCGTAGAGGAACCGGCTGGGCTGCTCCTCGTGGTCGTCGCCGCCGACGGCGGCCGACGCGACCGCGCTGACCAGCAGTCGCCGTCGGGCCCGGGTCACCGCGACGTGGAACAGCCGCCGTTCCTCGTCGAGCAGCGCGGAGGTCTGCCCGACCAGCGTGGCGACCTCACCGGCACCGTCCGCCCGACCGGTCATCACGTCGACCAGCCGTTCCGAGCCCAGCAGGCTGCCGCGCAACCGCAGGTCCGGCCAGACGCCCTCCTGCACCCCGGCGACGGCGACCAGATCCCATTCCAGGCCCTTGGCGGCGTGGGCGGTGAGCAGCCGTACGGCGTCGCCCCGGTCGGCGGAGGAGGCGAGCGTGTCGGCGGGTAGCTCCTGGCCGAGCACGTGGTCGAGGAAGACCTCGGTCCGTGCACCCGGCAACCGGTCGGTGAACCGGGCGGCGGCGTCGAAGAGCACCAGCACCGCGTCCAGGTCCCGGTCGGCTGCCTCGGCCCGACGCCGTCGGGCCAGGTCCCCCTCCCCGGCCACGGCCGGGCCCCGGGCCAGCGCGGCGGACCACAGCTCGGCCAGTCCGCTGGCCTGCCAGACCGCCCAGAGCACGTCCTCGACGCCTGCGCCCGGCCGACCGGCCGTCTCGCGGGCCACGGCCAGCAGCCCGGCCACCGTCTGCGCCGGCTCGGCCCAGCGCCGCTCCACCCCGGCCAGCTCGGCCGGGTCGCGCAGCGCCTCGACGATCAGTTCACCGGAGGGCCGCCGGTCACCGCCGGCCAGCGCGAGCGCGCGCAGGCCCTGCCGCAGCCGCCGCTCCGCCAGCGGGTCGGCACCGCCGAGCGGGGAGTGCAGCAGCGCGACGGCGGCTTCCTCGTCCAGCCGCTCCGGCTCCAACGCGCAGCGCAACAGCAGCAGCAACGGCGCGACCGCCGGTTGCAGGTGCAACGGCAGGTCCTCACCGTGCACCACGGTGGGTACGCCGGCGGCGTGCAACGCCCGACGCAACCCGGGCAGTTGCCGACCGGTCGAGCGGACCAGCACCGCCATCCGGGCCCAGGGCACGCCGTCGAGCAGGTGCGCCTCCCGCAGCGCGTGCGCCAGCCAGGCCGCCTCGCTGGTGGCCGAGCGGAAGGTGCGGACCTCGACGGTGCCCGGTGGTGTGTCGGGCAACGGATGCAGCCGCCGGTGTGCCGCCGGTCCACGCAGCCGCCGACCGAGCCGGGACACAGCGGCGAGCAGCCGCTCCCCCGCGCGGTAGCTGGTGGTGAGCAGCACCTGCGCGGCCGGCGCGCCGGAGGCGGTGCGGAACCGGTGCGGGAACGTCGTCACGCCACCCGGGTCGGCACCCCGGAAGGCGTACGTGGAGGAGTCCGGGTCGGCGAAGGCGACCAGCGGCGTACCTCCCCCGGCGACCGTGTCCAGCAGGTCGAGCTGGGCGGGATCGGTGTCGGCCAGCTCGTCGACGTAGACGTACGCCAGGCGACGTCGCTCGGACGCCAGCACCTCGGCGTCGTCGCGCAGCAGGCCGGTGGCCGCCCGGACCAGCTCCGCCGGGTCGTACGCGACCGAGCCCCGGTTGGCGACGTCCCGCAGCGCCAGCACCGCGACGTACTCGCGCAGGAAGCGGGCCGCGGCCGGCCAGTCGGCGCGGCCCAGCCGCTCGCCGAGCCGGGCCAGCTCGACCGGGCCGACGCCCCGCTCCGCCGCGCGCATCAGCAGGTCACGGAGCTGGGCGGCGAACGCGCGGGTACGTAGTGCCGGCCGCAGCTCCTCCGGCCAGCCGACCGGTTCGTCGCCGGGCTCCTCGCCGACCACGTCCAGCAACTCGCGGATGATCAGATCCTGTTCGGGACCGGTGAGCAGCCGTGGCGACGGCTCGCCCCGCTCGGCGGCGGCCCGCCGCAACAGCCCGAACGCGTACCCCGGGAAGGTACGCACCAGCGGCTCACGCACCACCCGTCGGCCGTTCGCGGCGATCCGCGCCTCGATCCGGTGCCGCAGGTCGGCGGCGCCCCGGCGGCTGAAGGTGAGCACCAGGACCCGCTCCGGGTCGACCCCCTCCTCGACCCGGGCGGCCACCGCCTCGGCGAGGGTGCGGGTCTTCCCGGTGCCCGGTCCACCGAGGACGAGCATCGGCCCGTCGGTGTGCGCGACGACCTCGGCCTGATCCGCGTCCTCAGGCAGGCCAGCGTGCCGAACCGTGCTCTCCGACGGCCCGGCGGGCGGAGCTGTGCCCTGGGTCGGCCCGGCGGACCGACGCACCAACCGGTACGCCTGCATCCCGCCATCCCATCACGGCCCTGCGACACTCCCCGACGCGCCACACCCGCCGGGGACCGGCGCACACCGGCGTCTCGACGCACACCGTCCGCAGCGCGGGCGAGCGGCGGCGATCAGGTGAGGGCCGCCTCGATGACGTCGAGGGCGGTGGGGACGGTGTCGGCGACCTGCACGAGGTCGAAGCCGGCGGGCTTGAGGAAGTTCTGGTCGGTGACCGCGCGCAACCAGTCCAGCAGCGGGGTGTAGAAGCCGTCGGTGTCCACCACCACGGTCGGCTTGCGGTGCAGGGCCAGGGTGGCGGTGGTCCAGACCTCGAAGAGTTCGTCGAGGGTGCCCAACCCGCCGGGCAGCGTGAGGAACGCGTCCGACTTCTCGACCATGAGGACCTTGCGACTGGCCATCGAGTCGGTGATCACCAGTTCGTCCGAGGCCACGTCGGCGACCTCCAGGTCGACCAGCACCTGCGGGATGATCCCGACGGTCCGGCCGCCGGCCGCGCGGGCCCCCTCGACGAGCGCGCCCATCATGCCGACGCAACCACCGCCGCTGACCAGCGTGTGCCCTCGTCGGGCGAGTTCCGCGCCGGTGGCCGCGGCCAGGTCGAGCCAGCGTTGGTCGAGGGTGCGGGACGAGGCGCAGAACACGCAGATCGCGGCCACCTCAGCGCTCCGCCTGCTCGGCCTGCTCCGCCGACTCGGCCGCCGCCTGCTGGTCCGCCGCGGTCCGGGCCACCGCGTCCGCGCGTACCGCCTCCTGCTCGGTGTTGAGCGCGGCCTCGGCCTCCACGATGTGCCGGACCGCCGCGGCGACGTCGTCGGTGACGCAGATCAACTCCAGGTCGACCGGTCCGATCTTGCCCTCGGCGGCCATCGTGTCGCGCAGCCAGTCGAGCAGCCCCTGCCAGTACTCGGTGCCCATCAGCACCACCGGGAACCGGGTCACCTTGCCGGTCTGCACCAGGGTGAGCGCCTCGAACAACTCGTCCATGGTGCCGAAGCCGCCCGGCAGCACGACGAACGCCTGGGCGTACTTGACGAACATGGTCTTGCGGGCGAAGAAGTAGCGGAAGTCGATGGCCAGGTCGACCCACTCGTTGATGCCCTGCTCGAAGGGGAGTTCGATGCCGAGGCCGACGGAGTGTCCCCCGGCCTCGCTGGCGCCCCGGTTGGCCGCCTCCATCACGCCGGGTCCACCGCCGGTGATCACCGCGTAGCCGGCGCGCGCCAGGGCCGCGCCGAGCGCCTCGGCGAGCTGGCACTCCGGGCTGTCCGGTTTGCTCCGGGCGCTACCGAAGACGCTGACCGCGGGCGGCAGGTCGGCGAGGGTGTCGAAGCCTTCGACGAATTCGGAGAGTATCCGTAGCGCCCGCCAAGCGTCCTTGGTCTTCCAGTCCGCGCGGGTCCGCGAGTCCAGCAGACCCTGGTCCGCTGTGCTGGTGGTGATCGCCTGGCGGCGCAGTGTGACGGCGCCGCGGTGCCGCTCCCGTCCTGGTTCGCGGCGGTTGCTCTGAGTCATGGGAGCAACCGTAGTGGAGTTCAGCCGGGGTGCCCGGCAAACACTTCGTGATCTTGTGCAACCAATTCGCTTTCCCGTACGTCTTACTATTCACATACCGGGTATGCCCGGCGCGCAGGCTTCGGGGGAGGAGACAGCGTGATCAGTAGCAACGAACGGATCCGGATGAGGCGGCAGATGCAGCGCCGCATCCGCGACGTGGTGGCCGAGCGCCGCCGTACCCGACTGCTCGAAGACCCGCCCGAACCCCCCGTCGAGCCCGCTCCGGACGCGGCGCTCACCCGCGCCTGAGCAGGTCGTCGCCGCTCCCCGCGCCCTGATCGCCGCGCGTCCGGTCGGGCGGGACGTCGCCGCACCGCCACCCGCCCGACCGGACGCGGAGGTACGCCGGGTCAGACCGAGGCGAGCCAGCGGTGCAGCGTGGCGGCACCCTCCCGGATCTTGCCGATCTCGACGTGCTCGTCCGGGTGGTGGGCGAGGTTGGGATCACCCGGACCGAAGTTGAGCGCCGGGATCCCCATCGCCGCGAAGCGGGCCACGTCGGTCCACCCCAGCTTGCCGATGGGCGCGGCACCCACCGCCGCCAGGAACTCCTGGGCGGGCGGGGCCTCCAGGCCGGGCAGCGCGCCGGCCGCGCAGTCGGTCACCGTCACCTCGTAGCCGGCGAGCACCTCGCGCAGGTGCGCCTCCGCCTCGGCCGGCGTACGGTCCGGCGCGAACCGGTAGTTGACCTCGATCTCGCACCGGTCCGGCACCACGTTGCCGGCCACCCCACCGCTGATCCGCACCGCGTTCATGCCCTCGCGGTAGTCGCACCCGTCGATGGTCACCCGTCGCGCCTGGTACTCCGCCAGCCGCCGCAGCACCTCACCGGCACCGTGGATCGCGTTGACGCCGTGCCAGGCGCGCGCCGAGTGGGCCCGTACGCCGGTGGTGACCACCCTCGCCCGCATGGTCCCCTGGCAGCCCGCCTCGACGATGCCGTACGTCGGTTCGAGCAGCAGGGCGAAGTCGGCCGTCAACCACTCCGGGTACGCCTCGGCCACCAGCCGCAGGCCGTTGTACCGGGACTCGATCTCCTCGGCCTCGTAGAAGAAGTACGTCACGTCGTAACGCGGCTCGGGCAGGGTGGCCGCGAGGTGCAGCGCGTAGGCCACCCCGGACTTCATGTCCGAGGTGCCGCAGCCGTACATCAGGTCGCCGCGCAGCGTGGACGGGAAGTTGTTGTTCAACGGGACGGTGTCCAGGTGACCGGCCAGCACCACCCGGGACGCCCGCCCCAGGTCGGTACGCGCCATCACCGTGTTGCCGTGCCGGTAGGTGGCCAGGTGGGGCAGCTTCCGCAGCACCTCCTCGACGCAGTCGGCGATGGCCTTCTCGTTGAGCGAGACCGACTCGATGTCGACCAGGGCGCGGGTCAACGCCACCGGATCGGCGAGGACCTCGGGGGTAAGCGGGTTCTCCATGGTCCGCACGGTACCGTCACAACCGGCGACCGCGAGACGCGAGCCCGCGAGCCCTTCGACGAGGCGCGAGGAGTGAGCTCGCCCACCCCGCAGTCGCGAGCAGCAGCCAGCGCAGCATGCGAGCGAGAGGTGAGTAAGTGACGTCCACAGAATCCGCGTGGGGCATCGGCCTGGCCACCGTGACCGCCGACGACCAGGTGCTCGACACCTGGTATCCGACCGGCAAGCTGGGCCTCGGCGAGCTGCCGCTGGTCCCCGGCGAGGACCAGGCCGACGTGCTGGACCTTCCGCCGGGCGCGATCGGCGACCGGGCCCTGCCGGGTCTGCGCACCGTCCAGGTGATCACCGTGATCGGCTCACTGGACGACCCGATCAAGGACGCCAGTGACGCGTACCTGCGACTGCACCTGCTCTCCCACCGCCTGGTGCGGCCCAACGAGCTCAACCTCGACGGCGTCTTCGGCAAGCTGGCCAACGTGGCCTGGACCTCCGCCGGGCCGTGTCCGCCGGAGCGGGTCGACGAGCTGCGCGTCATCGAGCGGGCCGCCGGCCGCCACCTGTCCGTGTACGGAGTGGACAAGTTCCCCCGGATGACCGACTATGTGGTGCCCTCGGGCGTCCGGATCGCCGACGCCGACCGGGTACGCCTCGGCGCCCACCTCGCCTCCGGCACCACCGTGATGCACGAGGGCTTCGTCAACTTCAACGCCGGCACGCTCGGCACCTCGATGGTCGAGGGCCGGATCGTGCAGGGCGTGGTGGTCGGCGACGGCTCCGACATCGGCGGCGGCGCCTCCATCATGGGCACGCTCTCCGGCGGCGGCACCGACAAGGTACGCATCGGTGAGCGCAGCCTGATCGGGGCGAACGCCGGGGTCGGCATCTCGCTGGGCGACGACTGCGTGGTCGAGGCGGGGTGCTACATCACCGCCGCCTCGAAGCTCGCCCTGCCGGACGGCCGGGTGGTCAAGGCCCGCGAGCTGTCCGGGGTCGACGGGTTGCTGTTCTGGCGCAACTCGATCACCGGCGGGCTGGAGGCCCGGCCGCGTACCGGTCAGGGCGTCACCCTGAACGCCGCCCTGCACGCGAACGACTGAGCTTGGTGAAAGGAAGGGTCCCCTGCTAACGCCTCGCGTATAGCAGGGGACCCCTCCTTACATCCGGGCCGACGATGCCGGCGCCGGCGGATCACCTCAGGCGGTAGGCCTGGATGATCCGCTGGGTCACCGTGTTGCCGTCGCTGTCCCGGGCGGCGGCCCGCAGCGACACGTGGCCGGCACCCTTCGGGTGCTTCACGGTGGCCTGCCAGCCACTGCCGGCCTTCGTCACCCGGGCCCGCTGCCAGGTCCGGCCCCCGTCGTAGGAGACCTCGACGGTCAACGAGGGGGTCCGCGCCGACGGCGCGCCGGGCTGCCGCTGCACCTGGACCGGGATCACGAAGGACCGACCGGCGGGAGCGGTGTTCGTCGCGTCGAGCCGGGGCGTGAACCTGATCGCCGACGCGGGCAACGCCACCGGATCGTCGCCCCGAACGTGTCGGGACCGGAAGGTCCAGGCGGCGGTGACCTCCGTGCTCAGGTCGGTGAAGCTGCGCTGCACCGAGGTCTCCATCCGGTACGTCGCCGTCCCGGCCGGCACCTCGAAGTCGCCCCAGCCGTTCTCCGGGCTCTCGCCGACCAGCTTGCCGTTGCGGTAGAGCGCGGTACGCGAGGTGTCCGCCACCGAAGCCCCGTGGTGCCCCGCGGCGTCCCCGTGCAGCGGCACCGCCAGGCTGATCACGTCACCCCGCCGGGTCAGCCCCTCCCCCGGCCACTGCGGCACCGCGAACGACGGCCCGTAGGGAGCGCTGTTCCAGGTGTCCTGGTACTTCTTACCCGCCCGGTAGGCCGTCGGGTCCGAGAAGAGGAAGGCCACCCCGACCGGCCACCCGTCGTCGGACGGTATGCCGAAGGTCAGGTCACCGTTCCAACGGACGCCCTTGGTGCTGTAGTACTCGACCCGTCGGCCGGGGGCCTCGGTGGGCAGGATGATCGCCCAGCCACCCACGTTCGGCTCGTGGACCGGATAGACGACCCGTTCGGCGACGGTGTCCGGGTACCCGCTGCGGAACTTCTGCGTGACGGTGGCCAGGTCACCGCTGCGGTAGTGCCGGATCAACCCGGTCGGCATCCGGCCGGGGCTGCTCTCCGCCAGGGCGTAGAGGTAGGAGCTGCTCTCCGCCTCCACGTCGGCCCACTGGCTGCCCACCGTGCCGAGGAACCTCTTCGGCGAGACGGGTCGGCCGAGCTGTCCGGTGCTGATGCCGGTGAAGTCGAACGCGAGCAGACCGTAGCTGGCGCCGCCGTCGTCCAGGAGGAAGTTCGCGCTGATGTCCACCAGAGCCGGCGTCGCCGACCGTTGCGGCACGGTCATCCGCACCGGCTTGGCCCGGCGGGCGTCGACGGTGACCGTGGTGTCCGCCGTGACGGTCAGTTCCGGCTGGACGATGAACGCCGCCGCCTCGGTCTCCAGGTCGAACAGGTAGCTGTTCAACCCGTACCGGCCCTTGGGCACGCGGACCTCGGCAGTGCCGGACGGGTCGTACGCGGAGTAGTCGGCGAAGTCCGCCAGGCCGAGCAGCGAGGTGCTGTGGTCCTCCGCCGCCGTGCCGTCGGCACCGAGGTGCCGCACCGTCACCGTGTAGCTCTCCACCTCCTTGTGGACCGCCAGCGGAGTGAGGGCCACCGTGTCGCCGGCCCGGGCCACGATCCGGCCGGTGTAGTGACCGTCCGGGCCGTCCACGCTGGTGTCGGTGGTGACGGTGGCGGACGCGGTGCCGCCCGCGGGCACCACGACGCTGCTCGTGCTCAGCGTGAACATGCCGGCCGGGGCCGACGTCCCGGCCGGGCCGGTGACGTCGAGGGCGAGATCCAGGGTGAGCGCGGTGCTGCCGGTGTTGTGCCAGCTCACCTCGCGGGTGATGGGATCGTCGTCGTCGTGCGGCCAGAGCGTACGACCGAACGACACGCTCGCCGGTTCGCTGGTCACCTGCTGGGTGATCGCCCTCGCCACGTCGACCCGGCCGGCGCCCTGCTGGTAGGCGGTCAGCTCCGGATGCGGCGCGGCGGAGGACATCAGGATGGCCTTGAGCGCTCCGGCCGTGGCGTCCCCGCGCTGCTGGACGAGCAGTGCCGCCGCACCGGCGACGTGCGGCGCGGACATCGAGGTGCCGGAGAGCGACACGTACTGCTCGCCGACCGGATCGCCGAGCAGCGTGCCCTGCCCCCGGGCCGCGACGATGTCCACCCCCGGCGCGGTGATCTCCGGCTTCAGCGCGTCGTCGCCGACTCGCGGACCCTGGCTGGAGAAGAAGGCGAGTTCGTCGTCCCGGTCCACGGCTCCGACGGCGAGTGCGGCGTCCGCGCTGGCCGGTGAACCGACCGATCCGGCCCGACCGCTGTTGCCGGCCGAGATCACGAAGAGCGCTCCGGTCTGCTCGGTGAGCGTGTCGACCGCCAGTTCCAGCGGGTCGACCTCCGGGGTGTCCGTGCCGCCCAGGCTCAGGTTGATCACGTCGGCCCGCTGGTCGACGGCGGCCCACTGCATCCCGGCCAGGATGGCGGAGTCGGGGCAGCCGTACTCCTCGCAGACCTTGCCGGCGAGCAGCGTCGCGTCCGGGGCGACTCCTCGGTTGCGGCCGTCCGACGCAGCGCCGCTGCCGGCGATGGTCGCGGCGACGTGGGTCCCGTGCCCGACGAGGTCGCCCGGGTTCTCCTCCTCAGTGAAGTTCTCCGCAGCACCGACCCGCCCCACCAGGTCGGGGTGCGCGGCGTCGACGCCGGTGTCCAGCACCGCCACCCGTACGCCCCGGCCGGTGAAGCCGGCCTGGTGGGCGGCGGGAGCGCCGATCTGGGGCACGCTGTGTTCCAGGGTCAGGTGCCGCCGGCCGTCGAGCCAGAGCCGCTCGACACCCCCCGCCGCGTCGATCCGGGCACCGCCGCCGGCCAGGATGGCCCAGAGTCGGCCCGACTCCTGCTTGTCCAGGGTGGCTGCGACGCCGTCGATGGCGGCCAGGTCACGGGTGACGGTCACCCCGTCCGGCGCCCCGGCACGCCGCGCCGCGCCCGCCGGGTAGGTCATCAGCAGCGGCAGGTCGTCGCGGTGCTGGTCGTCGTAGCCGGCGGCGACCAGTCCGGTCACGTCGAACAGCCGTCGGTCGACGCGGCCCGCCCGGATCAGCGGCAGGGCGTCCTGCGGCACCACCCAGAGGTGGTCCCGTTGGCGCTGGGTGAGGAAGCGGATCCCGGAGCGGCCCTCGGCCGGGCGGATGCTCGGCGCACCGGTCGGGCTCACGGTGACACGGTCACCGGTGATCAGGGTGACGGTCGCGGGTCCGGCCGACGCCGGGCGGACGGCGGACGGCGGGGTGGACCCCGGTGCGGTGGCTGGGGCGGGAGCGGCGGTGGCCGTGCCCGGTACGCCGAGCGCCAGGCCCAGCACCAACCCGATGGCGGTCAGTCTGCTTCTGCGAGGCAACTGAACCCTCCTTCTGGGGCGTTGTATCGATGTAGGCCACATCGACACCTGTCAGGATTGCATACCGAGTATGCACAAAGGAGTCAACAAATCGACGAAGTCGATACCGTCGCGCCGTGGATGACGGCATGATCGGTCCGGTGAGATCCATGAAGGAACGCATGCTGGCCGGGGAGCCGTATCTCGCCGAGGGACCCGAGATCCTCGCCGATCTCCAGCGCGCCGCCCGACTGATGGAACGCGTCAACACCAGCCCCGCCGACGACTCCGACGCGCGCCTCGCCGCCCTGCGGGAGCTGCTCGGCGAGCTCGGCGACGACACCTGGATCCGCCCGCCGTTCTACTGCGACTACGGCTACCACATCCGGATCGGCCCGCGCAGTTTCGTGAACTTCAACGCGGTCTTCCTCGACGTCGCGCCGATCACGATCGGCGCGGACGTGCAGGTCGGCCCGAACGTGCAACTGCTCACCCCGACCCACCCGGTGGACCCCGAGCAGCGCCGGGCGAAGTGGGAGGCGGCCAGGCCGATCACCATCGCCGACAACGTCTGGCTGGGCGGCGGGGCGATCGTCCTGGCCGGTGTCACCATCGGGGAGAACACGGTGGTCGGCGCGGGCGCGGTGGTGACCAAGGACCTGCCGGCCAACGTCGTCGCGGTCGGCAACCCGGCCCGCCCGGTACGCCGACTCGACGACCCCGCGTCCGACCATCCCGCGTCCCCGTCGGACTGAGCAGACGGACATCCGACTCCGGCACCCTCCGTCACCGGTTCGCGGAGTCCGGCAGGGCGGACGACGGACCACGGCACGCACGCTCGGTCACCGTCCAAACCGGACCGATCCCAACGAAATCACTTCCACCTGCGAAAACACCCTCGCGGTGGATGGCACCCCCTCCACAGTTCGGGCACTCTGGGTTACAGAGTCGTCACTGGGAGGTGTGCCATGGGCGGTCGGATCCTCGAACTGCGCGTACACGGTGTGTCGAACACGCCGCCGGCCGAGACCCTGGGCGAACCGACCGAACCGGGCACCGAGCCCGCCCCGCCGCGACTGGTCGCCGGTGGACCGATCACCGGCTTCTACCGCTCCGCCAGCACCTCCACCGGCGACCCGATCGTGGTCGAGGCGTACAGCTGGGGGCAGTTGACCTCGGGCGCGCGGACCGCACGCGACGTGGAGCGGGCGCTGTGGACGCTGCTGCTGCCGTTCACCCTGGCCAACGTGGCACTGCACGCCCGGCCCGGCATCCCGGCCGACCCGACGACCGAGCGATTCGCCAGCCGGTCCGGGATCACCGCCTGGCTGATCCGGCTGTTCTGCCTGACGCTGACCGCCACGCCCGTGCTGGCGCTGACCGGTGTCGGCGTCGACCTGATCGGCTGGCAGTGCGTCGACGAGAGTTGCCTCAACCGCATCCCGGGGCCCTGGCAGTTCCTCGCCGACCCCTGGTGGCAGCGGGGCAGCCGGGCGCTCGCGGTCGGACTGCTGGTGCCACTCGCCCTGATCGTGGTGCTCGGCCTGGTCGCCTGGCGGACCTACCAGTACGAGGCGGTGATGCCGGCCGACCCGACCGACCCGCCGGTCCGCCAGCCGCCCGGCCCGGCCGACGCCGACGTGCCCGAGGGCCAGCCGGAACAGGAGCCGCCGTCGCCGCCCGAGCCACCCCGGGGCCCGCTCGCCAACCCACTGGAGGATCCGACCTTCTGGTGGGGTGAGGGACAACTCCGCCGGGCCGCGGTGCTGCACCTGTGCACCGGCACGGTGGCCGCCGCCGCCGTCCCGCTCGGCACCACCCTCGCACTCCACCCGCCGCACGGTGCCCGGGCGGCCATCGCCTGGCCCACCGTGGCGCTGCTCGTCGCGGTCGTCGTGATCACGGTGGTGGCCATCGGCCGGCCGTTCCTGACCCGCCGCGACGGTGCGACGCCGCTCGGCCCGTGGAGCGTCACCGTCATCGTCCTCACCGGTCTCGGACTGGTCGGCACCGTCCTGGTGCTGATGCTGCCGGACAGCGCGGGCGGTACCGCGCAGTTGGCCACCCTGCGCCCACCCACCGGCTGCGGCGACGTGTCGTCACTGCCGGGCTGCCAGGAGGACCGGTCCCTGCCCGGCTTCGACCGGGTCCTCGCCTGGCTGGGCACCGGCCAACTGCTGCTGCTCATCGCCATCGGCGCGACCGCCCGCTCCGGGCGACGCGGTGGCGCCACACCGGCCGCCGCCGCGGTGCTGATCGCCGTCGGCGCCGCCTGGTGCCACGGCTGGCTGCCGTTCCTGCCACCGGCACCGCTACAGGTGTGGCAGGTCGTACCGGCACTGCTGCTACTCGCGGCGGGCGGCCTGCTGCTGCCGCGGACCCGGCCCAGCAGCGTGACCCAGCCCCTCGGGCCCTACACCGACCTGGCCTGGCGTGGTCGGGGCCCGGCCGTCATCGCCGGATTCGGGTGGCTGCTCTGCCTGGCGTACAGCACCGGCCTGCTCTACTGGGTCAGCGACCTGCTCAACCGCGGCGCCACCGTCAGCGGACGCCCCCTGGTGGTGCCGCCCACCCCGGTGACCTGGTCCGGTCTGGTCTTCGGCATGACCCTGCTGCTGTTCACCCTGGTCGCGATCCGCGCCCTCGTGCTGTTCCGTCGACTGCGGCGGCAGGAGTACGCCGAACTGCGGGCCCGTGGCGGTCTCTCCGCGCACGACCTGCGCCGCGCCCGGGACGTGAGCACCCACCAGGCCCTGCACCGGCTGGTCGGCGAACACGCGCTGCGCCTGGTCGGCTGGTTCGCGGGCACCGCGGGGACGCTGGCCGCGCTCGGTTGCATGGCGGTCCTGTCCCCCGCCCGCCCGCACGACCTCACCTCGGGCACCACCGGCACCCTGGTCGGGGTGGTCGCCGACGTCGGTGACCGGCTGCTCGGCTGGCTGCCACTGGCGATCGCCGCCATCGGTCTGCTGGTCTACCGCAACGACACGGTCCGACGGTCGGTCGGCGTGGTCTGGGACGTCGGCACGTTCTGGCCGCGTGCCGCGCATCCGCTCGCACCACCGAGCTACGCCGAACGGGCCGTGCCGGAACTGCTCACCCGGGCTGCCGGACTGCTCGCCCTGACCGAACACGATCCCCGTCGGGTGGACGGCATCATCCTCTCCGGACACAGCCAGGGCACGGTCATCTGCACCGCCGTCATTCTCCAGCTACCGCAGCGCTGGCGGCACCGGATCTGGTTCTTCTCCTACGGATGCCAGCTCACCCGGCTCTACGGCCGGATCTTCCCGGCCTACTTCGGGCCGGAACGGCTGCCGGTGCTGACCCGGGCACTCACCCGCGCCTCGGCCGGGACCCGGTGGACGAACTTCTGGCGGGACACCGATCCGCTCGGTTGGCCGGTCACCGCCGGAGAACGCAACATCGCGGTCACCGACCCGGAGGCGTTGCACCCCAGCGACGGCGAGGTGGCCGACCCGCCGATCCGCAGCCACAGCGGCTATCCGGAGGCGGCCGAGTTCCAGCGGGAACGCTCCCGGGTGGCGTGGATGCTGCGTCGGGCCGTACCGTCACCCCGACGGGGGGTCGGCTAGCCGGACCACCAGGTCGGCCCGGCCCGCGGTGTCGGCCACCAGCGCCGCGTTGACCTCGTCGCTGCCCAGCGCCCAGGCCCGTGCCTCCTCCGCCGACCGCCCGTACGCGACGTGTCGCGCGACGAGCCGACGCCGACGCAGGTCACCGTCGAGGTCCAGGAACCACGCCTCGTGCAGCAACGCCCGCATCTCGTCCCAGGGCCAGTCCGGCACGAGCAGGTAGTTGCCCTCGGTCACCACCAACCGGACCTCCGGCGGCACCTCGATCGCCCCCGCGATCGGTTCCTCCAGCTCCCGGCGGAACTCCGGCGCCCAGACCGAGGTCGGTTCCTTGCGCCGCAGGCGGCGCATCAGCGAGACGTACCCGTTGGCGTCGAAGGTGTCGATCGACCCCTTGCGGGCGGCACGGCCCAGCCGGTGCAGCTCGGCCTGGGCCAGGTGGAAACCGTCCATCGGCACCAGCCGTGCGGCCGGGCCGACCGCTGCGACCACCTCGGCGGCGAGCGTGGACTTGCCCGCACCGGGTGCGCCGGTGATGCCGAGCAGTTGCCGGGGGCCCGCGTCGGCCAGGGTGCGGGCCCGCCGCACCAGCTCGTCGACGGGCAGCACCCGGGCCTCGGTCATCAGGACAGGACCGGCCGGCTGATCGCGAACCGGGCCCGCACCGCCGCGTGCACCGACTGTGGTTGCGGGTCCAACTCCAGCTCCGGCGCGGTGGTCGACTCGACCCCACCGGCGTCGAACGCCATCCGGGCCATCATCGGCTGTCCGCCGCCCTCGTCGGCAAGCTCGATCAGGTCGGTGACCTGGGCCTGGAGCGCATCGGCGTATTCGCGGGCGCGCAGCAGGGCATCGGCGATCGCGGCATGCCGCGCCTCCCGGAAGGCCGGGCTGTCCGGGCGCAGCGACCACCAGGGCCCGGCGACCGCCACCTGGTCCTGGTCGGCCAGGCGCAGCATCAGTTCGCCGAGCGCGGTGAAGTCGCTGACCGTCACCGTGGTCACCACCGAACCGTGCCAGGCCACCACCCGCTCGCCGGAACGCCGCGTCTCCGGCCGCACCCGTAGGTCACCGGTCTCCCGGCGGTCGATCGTCGGGCCGTACGAGTCGAGCAGCACCCGGACCGCGGCGGCACGCTCGGCCAGCCGGGTCAGCGTGGGCTCGCGGTCCCGGTCGCGCGCGAGCGCGGTCACCGTGAACCGGGCCTCCTCCGGAGCGACTTCCCGGTACGCCTCGCCGCGTACGGTCACCACCGGTCCGTCCACCATGCCCTCACCCTAGCGGCGGCTCCGGTACCGCGCCCAGCGATGCGCCGCGCGACGGCTCAGCCGGCCGTAGGCAGCCGGACCCGGCTCAGCCGGCCGTGGGAAGCCGGACGGTTTCAGTCGGCCAGCGGGAGCTGGGCGGCGTACGAGACCACCTCGCCGGTGACCCGGCACCCGCTGAGGTGACCGCCCGCCGCACCCAACCCGGTCAGCCAGGCGACCTCGTCGGCCGCGTCGCCGTCGACCGGGAACGAGCGGACCGTCGGCTGGCACGGCCGACCGGCGAGCGCGCCCCGGGCGGCACCCGCCTCGGTGTAGCGGGCGGTGAGCGTGTCGCCGTCGCCGACCCGCAGCGCGTCGGCCAACTCGTCCAGGTAGGCGGTCACCTCGGCCAGGGCGGCCAGCACCTGATCGCGGTTGCCGCGCAGCATGTTCGCGGTGCGCGGAGCCGGAGTGCCGGCGACCCGGGTGCCGTCGCGGAAGCTGCCGGCGGCCAGGGTGAGCACGGCGTCGCGCAGCGGCGAGCGCTGGGCGGCCCCGGCCAGGGCACCGGCGAGCAGGTGCGGCACGTGCGAGGAGAGCGCGACCACGGCGTCGTGCCGGTCCGCCGCCATCGGCACCACCCGGGCCCCGATCACGTCGGTGACCAGGGCGGCCAGCCGACGGAAGGCGACCAGCCCGTCCGGCGCGGGACAGAGCACCCAGGCCGCGCCCGCGAACAGCTCCGACCGAGCCGCGCCGAGGCCGGCCCGGTCGGTGCCGGCCATCGGATGACCGGGCACGAAGCGGTGGGTCAGCGCCCGGGTCGCGGCGAAGGCGGCCAGCTCGGCCTTGGTGCTGCCGACGTCGGTGAGCAGGCAGTCCGGGTCGGTCGCCGCGGCCACCTCGACCAGGGTCGCCGGCAGCGTCGGCAGCGGCCCGCCGAGGAACACCACGTCCCGGTCGGCCACCGCGTCGACCAGCCGGTCGGAGGTGGGCACGCCGGCCAGCCGGGCCCCGCGGCGGGTCGCGTCGTCCGGGTCCCAGCCCGTCACGTCCACCCCGGCGGCGTGCAGCCGGAGCAGCACCGAACCGCCGATCAGGCCGGTGCCGACCACCGCCGCGCGCATCAGGGTCCGGCGAGGCGGGACGCGACGGCGGCGACCCGCTCGTCGGACTCGGTCAGCGCCACCCGGACGTACTGCCCGGCGCTGGGCCCGTAGAAGACCCCGGCGGCGACCAGGATGCCGCGCCGAGCCAGCCAGTCGACCGTGTCCCAGCAGTCCTCGCCCCGGGTCAGCCAGAGATAGAGGCCCGCCTCGGAGTGCGTGACGGTGAACCCGGCCCCGGTGAACGCGGCCCGTAGGGCCTCCCGACGCGCCCGGTACCGCTCCCGCTGCGCGGTGGCGTGCTCCTCGTCGTGCAGCGCGGCCACCATCGCCGCCTGCACCGGCTTGGGCACGATCATCCCCGCGTGCTTGCGGATCTTGAGCAGCTCGGCCACCAGGGCGGGATCGCCGGCCACGAACCCCGCCCGGTACCCGGCGAGGTTGGACCGCTTGGAGAGCGAGTGCACGGCCAGCACCGAGTCGTACGAGCCGCCGCAGACCTCCGGCGAGAGCACCGAGACCGGCTCGGCGTCCCAGCCCAGCGGCAGGTAGCACTCGTCGCTGGCGACCACCGCGCCGCGTTCCCGCGCCCACTCCACCACCTTGCGCAGGTGGGCGGCGGGCAGCACCCGGCCGGTCGGGTTGCCCGGCGAGTTGACCCAGACCAGGCGTACCCGGGAGGTCGGACCGACCGCGGTCAGCGAGTCGGCGCGGACCGTGGTGGCCCCGGCCAGCCGGGCCCCGTCCTCGTAGGTGGGATAGGCCACCGACGGCACCACCACCACGTCACCGGGCCCCAGGCCCAGCAGGGTCGGCAACCAGGCGACCAGTTCCTTCGAACCGATCGTCGGCAGCACCCCGAGCCCGTCGACGCCGGCCCCGCAGGACCGGGCCACCCAGGCCGTGATCGCCGCACGCAGGTCCGGGGTGCCGGCGGTGAGCGGGTACCCCGGTGCGTTCGACGCGTCGGCCAGGGCACGCCGGATCACCTCCGGCACCGGATCGACCGGTGTGCCCATCGAGAGGTTGATCAGGCCGTCCGGATGCGCCGCGGCCAGGGTCGCCGCGGCGTCCAGCGTGTCCCAGGTGAACTCGGGCAGCCGCGACGAGACCGGCGCGGGGGCGTTCAGTGCCCCTCGCCGCGCGGCGGCTGCGCGGCGACGAAGGTCGCGTCCTTCTCCACCTTGCCGATCTTGGAGGCACCCCCGGGCGAGCCCAGTTCCTCGAAGAACTCGTAGTTGGCGCCGGTGTAGTCCTTCCACTGCTCGGGGACGTCGTCCTCGTAGAAGATCGCCTCGACCGGGCACACCGGCTCACAGGCACCACAGTCGACGCACTCGTCGGGGTGGATGTAGAGCATCCGGTTGCCCTCGTAAATGCAGTCGACCGGGCATTCCTCGATGCATGCCTTGTCGAGCACATCCACGCACGGCTCGGCGATGATGTAGGTCACCGGTCTTCTCCTCCGCAAGACTCGTCGCGATCACCCGCGACGGTAAGAGCCTAGTATCTCGCCGGGGAGGAGGTCGATCGTGCTCCGAGAGCAGGATGTGGGACACCGGATCGTGGTCCGGCGGATCGTGGGCTCACGCGCCGGTCGGCCGGTGTTCTCCGACGCCCTCGGCGAGCTGGTCGAGCTGACCGAGACGCACCTGGAGATGACCACCCGGCAGGGTCGGCTGCGCGTACCGATCGCCGAGGTGCACCGGGCCAAACGGGTCCCGCCGAGCCGCCGGCCCACCGCCGAGGCCATGATCGAGCTGGAACTCGCCGCCGACGAGGCGTGGCCGGCGCCCGTCCGGGATCGGCTCGGCGACTGGCTGCTGCGCTCCGCCGACGGCTGGACCGGCCGAGCCAACTCCGCGCTGCCGGTCGGCGACCCGGACCGGCCGCTGCCCGCCGCGTTGGACGCGGTGCACCGCTGGTACGCCGAACGGGGCCGACCGGCGATCGTCAACACGCCGCTGCCGTTGGCCACCCCGGTCGACGCCGAACTCGACCTGCGTGGCTGGGAGAGCCGCCCACTGGTGCTGGTGCAGACCGTGCCGCTGGCCGACCTGACGGCACCCGGCGGCCGGCGGGACCACACGGTCGCGGCAGCCGCACCCACCGTCGAGCTGACCACCGCGCCGTCGGACGACTGGCTCGCGGTGGCCGCCGGCCGCAAGGGCGGGCTGCCGGACGCCGCCCGGCACGTGCTCACCGCCGTCGACCAGGTCCGCTTCGCACACGCGTACGACGGGGACACGCTGCTCGGCGTCGGCCGGGGCACGGTCACCGGCGGAGGCCGCTGGTTGGGGCTGTCGCTGATCGAGGTGCTGCCCGAGGCCCGCCGCAGAGGGGTGGCCCGCGCCGTCATCGGCGCGCTCGCGCAGTGGGCCGGCACGGCCGGCGCCGTCGACGTGTTCCTCCAGGTCGAGCAGCGCAATGCGCCCGCCGTGGCGCTCTATCGCACGCTGGGCTTCAGCACGCACCACACCTACCGGAGCCGGGTCGCGCCGAGCTGACGGCGCGCCCCGGCCGGACGGACCCGGTCAGCGGCGCACGCTGCGACGCGGCCTGCTCGTGCCGCTCTCGGCGTACTCCTGAAGGGTCTGCGACCGGTGGTCGCGGCCCAGCGTGGTGAGCAGCAGGTAGCCCAGGATGGTGCCGACGGTGGTCGCGACGAGGTAGAGCACGACCTGCCAGAAGAAGGTGGCGCTGCCGTCGGCGAACGGGCTGCGGCCCACCAGCAGCGGCCCGACGAACATGGTCAGCACGAGCGCGATGCCGATCGCACCGGCCACCTCGGCGCCCCACTGGGCCACCGGACTCGACCGGCCCCAGGAATAGGCGACCCCGGCCAGGATCAACCCGATCACCGCGAACATCCCGAGGGTCACCCGGTCGGCGGCGGCCTCGTCACCGTCGAAGCCGAACCGGATCACCAGCCGGGCGACCACGTTGACTGCGAACAACGCGATCGCGAGTACTCCGATCGCGCGCCACCGCTGCCCCATCGCACGCCTCCCGCCGTACCGCCCGCCCCGGTGGCGGGCCTCCTTGGCAGGAATGTCTATCACCCGGGGCGGCGTGGCGTCAGTACCGCCTGGACGGCGGGTTCGGCGCGAGGATCGACCGGAACGCCATCACCGCGAAGGTCATCGACCCGGCCACCACCAGGATGAGCCCCACCCAGTTACCGACCAGCAGCACGTCGCCCTCGGTGGTCCGGTCGGCGGCGGCCACCATGATCACGACCCACGGTAGTGCCGGCAACAGCACCGCCCACCGGGATCCCACCGTCTCCATGGCGAACCAGCTCAGCACGATGTTCGCGAGCACGGCCACCAGCACCGCCACCCCGACCAGGTGGCCTCCGACCCGCAGCGGGGCCAGCAGCAGCTCCAGCACCGCCGTCACCGCCCCGGCGACCAGGGCCACCAGCCCCCCGAGCGTCCGCAGGCCGATGTCCACGGGCCGCCGCCAGGCCCGCGCGGGCGGTGGCGGCTGGTGTCCGGGCGGGGCGACCGACATCGCGGCGGGCACGGTCACCGGAGACCGGCCGTACCGACCGGTGTCCGATCCGGGCCGTCGGCGGTCTCCAGCCCGGCGAAGAGGTCCGACTCCCAGCCGTACGGGCCGGTGCCCGGCCCCTTGGCCCCCACCGCGAGGGTGAAGTACTCCACGCCCATGAACTCGGCGCCGAAGTTGCCGGCGATCGAGTAGAGCCAGGAGGTGGCCGGGATCTGGGTGGCGTGCGCCCGCATCGCCGCCTCCTTCGCGGCATGCTGCTCGGTCGCGTCGATCCGCGCCGCGATGTCCTTGTCCGGCGTGCAGAAGGGCAGGTCGGTCGCGTTCTCGATGCCGGCGAACGGATTATCCGACGACTCCTCGAAGTGCGTCATCCCGGCCTCCAGGACGCTCTGCGGCATCGCCGTCCAGTAGACCTTCGCCGGGGCGATCCCCTCGGCGGCGGCCAGCTCGACGGCCCGCATCGCCACCCGGTGCGCCTGGATGTGGTCGGGGTGACCGTAGAAGCCGTTCTCGTCGTAGGTGATCACCACCTGCGGGCGTACCTCCCGGATCACCTCCAGCAGTTGGCCCGCGGCCTCGTCCAGGTCGGCCTGCCAGAAGGCACGTGGGTGGTCGTTGGTGGCCAGGCCCATCATCCCCGAGTCGCGGTAGCGCCCGGCGCCACCGAGGAAACGGTGGTCGGCCACGCCGAGTTCGGCGCAGGCGGCGGCCAGCTCGGCGATCCGGTACCCGCCGAGCTGGTCGGCCTCGGCGGCGGCGAGCCCGGCCAGCTCCGGCACGTGGATCTCACCCTCCTCGCCGAGTGTGCAGGTGACCAGGGTGACGTGGGCACCGGTGGCGGCGTAGTGCGCCATGGTCGAACCGGTGCCGATGGACTCGTCGTCAGGGTGCGCGTGGACCAGCAACAGGCGGCGGTCGGGCAGCGTCGTCACGAGGGTCACTCTAACCGGCGGTTCTCCCCGATCAGTCCTGACGCGTCCGCTCGGGTCCGGCACATCACGCTCGGCCGCCGCATACGATCTGGCCTGTGGACTTTCCCGAGCTGGCCGCCCGCACCCGCCGGTTCAGCCACGGGGCGCCACGCGCCGTCTCCGTGGCCGACGACGGGGCCCGGGTGGTCTTCCTGCGTTCCGCGGGGCCGGAGGACCCGGCCGACGCGCTCTGGCAACTCGACGTGGCGAGCGGCGAGGAACGGCTGGTCGCCGACCCGGCCACGCTGCTCGGCGAGGACGCCGACCCGGCCGCGCTGAGCCCCGGCGAACGGGCCCTTCGGGAACGGCTGCGGCTCTCCGCCGCCGGCATCGGGTCGTACGCCCTGGACGCCGCCGGCCGGGTGGCGGTCTTCGCGTTGGCCGGCCGCCTGTTCCGAGCCGACCTGGTACACGGCGACGTGATCGAGGTCCCGACCGCCGGCCCGGTCCTCGACCCCCGACCGGACCCGAGCGGCGCGCGACTCGCGTACGTCACCGACGCCGCCGAGGGTGTGCGCCGGGGCGAACTGCGGGTCGTCGACGTCGACGGCACCGACACGATCCTGGCCGGCGAGGACTCCGGGGTGCTGTGGGGACTGGCCGAGCACATCGCGGCGGAGGAGTTCGACCGGCACCGGGGCTACTGGTGGGCACCGGACGGCCGCTCGGTGCTGGCCGCCCGGGTCGACGAGTCCCGGCTGCCCCGTTGGCACCTGCACGACCCGGCGCAGCCGGCCAGCCCCCCGGTCAGCGTCGCGTACCCGGTGGCCGGCGGCCCCAACGCGGAGGTCAGCCTGCACCTGCTCGACCTCGACGGCGGCTGGGTGGACGTGCACTGGGACCGGGAGACCTACCCGTACCTGACCGCGGTGCACTGGGCCGAGGGCGCCCCGCTGATCACCGTGCTGCGCCGCGCGCAGCAGCACGGGCTGGTGCTCGCCGTCGACCCGCGCACCGGCGAGACCCAGGTGCACGCCGAACTGGCCGACCCGCGCTGGGTGGAGCCGATCGCCGGTACCCCCGCACACCTGCCGGACGGGCGGGTGCTGGTCGGCGGCGAACTCGCCCACGACGGGTACGACGCGCGGTGTCTCTTCGCCGACGGCACCCTGCTCACCCCGCCCTCGCTGTACGTCCGCCGGGTGGTGGGTCGGCTCGCCACCGGCACCGGCCCGGCGGACCTGCTGGTCGAGGCGAGCGACGGCGAGCCCAGCGAGCAGCACCTGTTCCGGGTCCGCACCAGCATCGGCGGCGGGGTCGACGCCCGGCGGCTGACCAGCGACGCGGGCTGGCACCACGGCGCGGTCGGCGGGGACGTGCTGGTCATCGGCGTCGCCTCGCTCGACCACGCGGGCGTGCGGTGGACGGTCCGGCAGGGCGACCGCGAGGTGGGCGTGCTCCGGTCGTTGGCGGCCACCCCCCGGTACTCTCCGCTGCCGCTGCTGGAACGCGTCACCGACCGACGCCTGCCCTCGGCCGTGCTCTATCCGGACAACCATGTCACCGGCCGACGGCTGCCGGTGCTGCTGGACGTGTACGGCGGGCCGGGGCACCAGGAGGTGGTCGCCGCCCGCGCGGCCTGGCTGGAACGGCAGTGGTGGGCGGACGCCGGCTTCGCGGTGGTGGTCGTCGACAACCGGGGTACGCCCGGCATCGCGCCGTCGTTCGAGAAGGCCATCCACCGGCGGGTCGCCGACGTGATCCTGCTCGACCAGGTGGAGGCGCTGACCGCGCTCGCCGACAAACACCCGGACCTGGACCTGTCCCGGGTCGGGGTGCGCGGCTGGTCGTTCGGCGGCTGGCTGGCCGGATTGGCGGTGCTGCGGCACCCGGAGCTGTTCCGGTGCGGGATAGCCGGGGCGCCGGTGACCGACTGGGCCCTCTACGACACCGCGTACACCGAGCGCTATCTCGGCCTGCCCGACGACGGTCCGGACGTGTACGCGCACCACTCGCTGGTGGAGATGGCCGCCGAGCCGCCCACCGACCCGGCGCAGGCCCGGCCGCTGCTGCTGGTGCACGGCATGGTGGACGACAACGTGGTGGCCGCGCACACGCTGCGGTTCTCGGCCGCGCTGCTGGCCGCCGGCCGACCGCACTCGGTGCTGCCGCTGACCGGCGCGACGCACCTGGCCGCCGGTGGGCTCGCCGAACGTCTCCTACGCCTGGAACTCGACTTCCTCCGCACGCACCTGCTGGAGTAAGGAAGGGCACCTTACTAACGCCTCGTGCATAGCAGGGGACCCTTCCTTACACCTCAGGGCCCGGCACGGCACGAGCCGTCCGTCGCGCGCACGTCGGTCGGCTGGCCTAGGGTCGGGCCATGAGCGAGCACGACGGGGTGCGGGGATGACCGAGTTCGACGCGGCCGAGGTCGCCGTGCAGGCCGCGCTGGACGCGGGCGCCCGGTACGCGGACGTCCGCGTGATGCAGCGGCGCTACGAGTCGATGGCGGCCCGCAACGGCGAGGTGGAGGCACTGACCCAGGACGAGAGCTTCGGCCTGGGCGTACGCGCGCTGGTCGGGTCGAGCTGGGGCTTCCACGCCGTACCCGACGTCTCCGACGCGAGCGCCCGCGACGCCGGCCGGCGGGCGGCGCGGATCGCCGCAGCGAGCGCCCGGGTGCCCGGCCCTCCGGTGGACCTGGTGTCGTCGACGCCGACCACGGCGAGTTGGGCCTCACCCTGCGAGGTGGATCCGCTCGGCGTCTCGCTGGCCGCCAAGGGCGACCTGCTGGTGGCCGCGACCCGCACGATGGCCGAACACGGCGCCGATCTGACCGAGGGCCTCTACCAGGTCTGGGACACCTCGAAGTGGTTCGTCTCCAGCGAGGGCCACCGTATCGACCAGCACATCCGCGAGTGCGGGGCGGGCATCTCGGCCACCTCCATCGGCGACGGCGAGACGCAGCGCCGGTCCTGGCCCAGCTACCGCGGGCAGTACGGCACCACCGGCTGGGAGCTGGTCGACTCACTGGAGCTGACCGCGCACGCGGCCCGCATCGCGGAGGAGTCCCGGGCACTGCTGACCGCGCCGCTCTGCCCGGCCGGCGAGACCGACCTGATCCTCGGCGGCGAGCAGTTGGCGCTCCAGATCCACGAGTCGGTCGGCCACGCCATCGAACTGGACCGCATCCTCGGCTGGGAGGCGGCCTTCGCCGGCACGTCCTGGCTGGACCTCGACCAGCTCGGCTCGCTGCGGTACGGCTCCGACCTGATGAACATCACCATCGACCCGACCATCCCCGGCGCGCTGGGCAGCTTCGGATACGACGACGAGGGGTCACCGGCGGTCCGGCGCGACGCGGTCCGCGACGGACGGTGGGTGGGCGTGCTGGCCGGACGCGACTCGGCCGCCGTCGCGGGCCTGGACTACGGCGGCAGCGTACGCGCCGACGGCTGGGCCCGGCTGCCGATGGTGCGGATGACCAACGTGGGCCTGGAGCCCGGCCCGCACACCTTGGACGAGATCGTCGCCGCCACCGACGAGGGGGTGCTGATGGACATCAACCGCTCCTGGTCCATCGACGACAAGCGGCTGAACTTCCAGTTCGGCTGCGAGATCGGTTGGGAGATCCGCAACGGCCGACGTGGCCGGATGGTCCGCAATCCCACGTACACCGGCATCGGGCCGCAGTTCTGGCGTTCGATGGACATGCTCTCCTCGGAGATCGTCTCGTGGGGCACCCCGAACTGTGGCAAGGGCCAGCCGGGTCAGATCGGCCACACCGGTCATCCGGCCGCACCGGCCCGGTTCCGCGGCGTCCGGGTGGGGGTCCGCGCATGAGCGAGCGAATCATCAAGCTCAGCTCACATGACGACACGCAGCGGAGCGGAGTGGCGGCATGACCGAGTTGGAGTTGGCGGGGCGGGTGGTGGAGCTGGTCGCCCGGCTGGGCGGCGCGGACGCCCAGGCCGAGGTGACGGTGGCCCGGGGCGAGGCGGCGTTGACCCGGTTCGCCAACTCGGCCATCCACCAGAACGTCGCCGAGTCCGCCGTGGAGGTCCGGCTTCGGCTGCACCTGGGTGGGCGTACCGCCACCGGGGTGGGCAGCACGGTCAGCGCCGACGGCCTGCGGGCGCTGGTGGAGCGGGTGGTGGCGGCGACCCGCTTCACCCCGCCCGACCGGGGTTGGCCCGGCCTGACCCCGCCGACCGAGATGCCGGCACCGGCGCGGTGGGACGCCGCCACCGCCGACGCCGGTCCGGACGAGCGGGCCGACCTGGTGCGGGCCTTCGTCGACGCGGCCGACGGGTTGGAGACGGCCGGCTACTGCCGCACCACGTCCCGGTCGGTGGCGTTCGCCAACTCGGCCGGGCACACCGCCCAGGGCCGCACGGCGGAGGCGGCGATGGACGGGATCGCACGGGCCGGTGGCGCGGACGGGGTGGCCCGGCACTGCGTCGACCGGCTGGCCGACCTCGACGGCGCCGTGCTCGGGCGGCATGCCGCCGCGAAGGCCCGGGCGGCGGTCGACCCGGTCGAGTTGGCGCCGGGGCGCTACCCGGTGGTGCTGGAGCCGGCCGCGGTGACGGACCTGTTGCAGAACCTCGCCTGGTACGGCTTCAACGGCAAGCGGTACGCCGAGCGGCAGTCGTTCGCCGAGCCCGGAACGGCCCAGCTCGACCCGGCGGTGACGCTCGTCGACGACCCGCTCGGGGCGACCGGCCTGCCGTTCGACCTGGAGGGTACGCCGACCGGGATGGTGACCCTGGTGGACGCGGGCACCACCACGGCCGTGGCGCACGACCGACGTAGCGCCGCCGAGCTGGGCACCGTCTCGACCGGTCACGCCGCGCCCGGCAGCGCCACCTTCGGCCCGATGCCGGGCAACCTGCGGCTGGTGCCGTCCGGGCGCGCCGGGGCGGTGGAGTCGGTCGGGGCGACGGTGTCGCCGACCGGGGCGGTGGTGGACGCCGACACCGCGGCCCTGGTCTCCCGGACGGAGCGTGGCCTGCTGGTCAGCGACCTCTGGTATACCCGGGTCCTGGACCCGAAGAGTCTCGTGGTGACCGGGCTGACCCGCAACGGGCTCTGGCTGATCGAGGACGGCGAGGTCACCAGCGCGGTGCGCGACCTGCGGTTCACCGAGTCGTACCCACGGGCGTTGGCGCCGGGTGGGGTGCTGGAGGTGGGCCGCCGGGCGGTACGCCAGCCGGGTCGGTACGACGGCGTCTGGTGGGAGGCGCCGTCGCTGCGGCTGGCCGAGTGGAACTTCACCGGCGGGGCGTCCGGCTGACCAGCTCATCGCCCGTTTGTCGATCTTTTTCGGACGCTCACATATTGATCATGGCGAGAGGCTTTCCAAAGTTCGGGACACACGGGACACTGCCTTGCGCGGACGGCCCGCCTAGATCGGCGTAACGTGTGTCACTTAGCTGCGCCGAGAAACCCGGTGCGGTCGTTGGTGTGCGCATGACGTGGCACGTGGGCGCGGGATGACCGGTCCGCCTGCCGACCGGAAGTGTTCCGCCGCCCGTGACAGGGCCCCGTCAGGGAGACGACGCGAATGACATCATCGGCAACGAAACCGAAACCGCGAGGGGCGCGGGCACGTGCCGCCATCGCGGCGAAGACGTTGCGTACGGACCGTTGGTGGCTCGCGCCACTGATCACCGTCATCGGGCTCGGTGCGTGGATCACGTATGCGACGGTCCGGGTCTTCATGCACCGGTGGTACTGGGTCGAGGAGTACCACTACCTGACCCCGTTCTACTCCCCCTGCGTGACCGACCGGTGCATTCCGGAGGCGTCGCACTTCGGGCAGTACCTGCCCGGCTGGTGGATCATCCCGGACGCCGCGTTCACCCTGCCGTTCCTGCTGCTGTTCCGGCTGACCTGCTACTACTACCGCAAGGCGTACTACCGGTCGTTCTGGCTCTCTCCGCCGGCCTGCGCGGTGCCCGATGGTCACGCCAGCTACGGCGGCGAGACCCGGTTCCCGCTGATCGTGCAGAACTCGCACCGCTACTTCTTCTACTTCGCCGCGATCATCTCACTGATCAACACGTGGGACGCGATCGCCGCCTTCCGCAGCCCGGAGGGCTTCGGCTTCGGCCTGGGCAACCTGATCCTGGTCGGCAACGTGGTGATGCTGTGGGCGTACACCATCTCCTGCCACTCCTGCCGGCACATCATCGGCGGGCGGCTCAAGCACTTCTCCAAGCATCCGGTCCGCTACCGGGCCTGGGGCTTCGTCTCCTGGCTGAACGTCCGGCACATGCAGCTCGCCTGGATCACCCTCGGCACGTTGGCGCTGACCGACTTCTACGTCATGTCGATCGCCGCCGGGTGGATCTCCGACCTGCGGTTCATCAACTAAGGGCCCCCGACATGACCAATCCTCAGCACGGACCGAGCACCACCACCCGCATCGAACGACACCACTACGACGTCGTCGTGATCGGGGCCGGCGGCGCCGGCCTGCGCGCGGCGATCGAGGCGCGGCTGGCCGGCAAGAAGACCGCCATCATCTCCAAGTCGCTGTTCGGCAAGGCGCACACGGTGATGGCCGAGGGCGGCGCGGCGGCAGCCATGGGGAACGTGAACAGCCGGGACAACTGGCAGGTGCACTTCCGTGACACCATGCGCGGCGGCAAGTTCCTGAACAACTTCCGGATGGCGGAGCTGCACGCGAAGGAGTCACCGCAGCGGATCTGGGAGCTGGAGACGTACGGGGCGCTGTTCGACCGCACGAAGGACGGCAAGATCTCGCAGCGCAACTTCGGCGGCCACGAGTACCCCCGGTTGGCGCACGTCGGCGACCGGACCGGCCTGGAGCTGATCCGCACCCTCCAGCAGAAGATCGTCTCGTTGCAGCAGGAGGACAAGCGCGACCACGGCTCGTACGACGCGCGGATCAAGGTCTTCGCCGAGACCACCATCACCGAGCTGCTGCTCGACGGTGACCGGGTGGCCGGCGCGTTCGGCTACTACCGGGAGTCCGGCGAGTTCGTCCTCTTCGAGGCACCCGCCGTGGTGCTCGCCACCGGTGGCGTCGGCCGTTCCTACAAGGTCACCTCGAACTCGTGGGAGTACACCGGGGACGGTCACGCGTTGGCGCTGCGGGCCGGGGCGACCCTGATCAACATGGAGTTCCTCCAGTTCCACCCCACCGGCATGGTCTGGCCGGTCTCGGTCAAGGGCATCCTGGTCACCGAGTCGGTCCGCGGTGACGGTGGCGTGCTCAAGAACTCCGAGGGCAAGCGGTTCATGTTCAACTACGTCCCCGACGTCTTCCGCAAGCAGTACGCGGAGACCGAGGAGGAGGCGGACCGCTGGTACGACGACCCGGACAACAACCGACGCCCGCCGGAGCTGCTGCCCCGCGACGAGGTGGCCCGGGCGATCAACACCGAGGTCAAGGAGGGTCGGGGCACCCCGGCCGGCGGCGTCTACCTGGACATCGCCTCCCGGCTGCCGGCCGAGGAGATCCGTCGCCGCCTGCCGTCGATGCACCACCAGTTCAAGGGCCTGGCCGACGTCGACATCACCAAGGAACCGATGGAGGTCGGCCCGACCTGCCACTACGTGATGGGCGGCATCGAGGTCGACCCGGACAGCGGCGCCGCGCACGGCTCGGTGCGGGGTCTGTTCGCCGCCGGTGAGGTCTCCGGCGGGATGCACGGCTCGAACCGGCTGGGCGGCAACTCCCTCTCCGACCTGCTGGTCTTCGGCAAGCGCGCGGGTGGCCACGCGGCCACCTACGTCGACCAACTCGGCGGGCGACCCCGGGTGGCCGTCGAGGCGGTGGAAATCGCGGTGGAGACCGCGTTGGCCCCGCTGCAACGGGACACCGGCGAGAACCCGTACACCCTCCAGCAGGACCTCCAGGCGGTGATGGGCGACCTGGTCGGCATCATCCGGCGGGAGGCCGAACTGGAGGACGCGCTGGTCCGGCTGGCCGAGCTGCGCGAGCGGGTGGCGAAGGTCAGCGCCTCCGGCGGTCGGCGCTACAACCCCGGCTGGCACCTCGCGCTGGACCTGCGCAACATGCTGGTCGTCTCGGAGTGCACCGCCAGGGCGGCGTTGGAGCGCCGGGAGTCGCGCGGCGGCCACACCCGCGAGGACCACCCGACCATGGATCCGCAGTGGCGACGGGTCAACCTGGTCTGCTCGCTGGAGGGCGACACCGTCCGGCTGGAGCGCAAGCCGCTGCCGAAGATGCGGACCGAACTGCTCGGCCTCTTCGACCGCACCGAGCTGGCCAAGTACCTGACCGACGAGGAGTTGGCCGAGTTCGACACCGTCGCCGCCGCCGACGCTGCCGGGAAGGAGAGCTGAGGAATGGGTACGAAGCGCAACTTCCGGATCTGGCGGGGGGACGCCGACGGAGGCGACCTGCAGGACTACGCCGTCGAGGTGAACGAGGGCGAGGTGGTCCTCGACGTGCTCCACCGTCTCCAGGCGACCGACGCGCCCGACCTGGCGTGCCGGTGGAACTGCAAGGCGGGCAAGTGCGGTTCCTGTTCGATGGAGATCAACGGGATGCCGAAGCTCGGCTGCATGACCCGGATGTCCACGTTCGAGGAGAACGAGACGGTCACGGTGACGCCGCTGCGCACCTTCCCGGTGATCCGGGACCTGGTCACCGACGTGTCGTTCAACTACGAGAAGGCGCGGGAGACCCCGGCCTTCGCTCCCCCGGCCGACCTGGCCCCCGGCGACTACCGGATGCAGCAGGTCGACGTGGAGCGCTCGCAGGAGTTCCGCAAGTGCATCGAGTGCTTCCTGTGCCAGAACGTCTGCCACGTGATCCGTGACCACGACGAGAACAAGCCGGCCTTCTCCGGGCCCCGGTACTTCATCCGGGCCGCCGAACTGGACATGCACCCGCTGGACACCAAGACCGACCGCAAGGAGTACGCGCAGGCGGAACAGGGTCTCGGATTCTGCAACATCACCAAATGCTGCACCGAGGTCTGCCCCGAGCACATCAAGATCACCGACAACGGGATCATCCCCATGAAGGAACGGGTCGTCGACCGCAGGTACGATCCACTCGTATGGCTCGGTAGCAAGATCTTCCGGAGGGGTCAGGTGCCTCAGACCAGCGTGACCAGCGAACACAGTCCGGGCGCCGTGCGCTCCAGCGCCGGCGGCCACGGCGTGCACTCGCACGCGGGCGGCTCCCACGACGCCGACGCCGAGGTGCAGGCCCAGCAGGGCGTCAACTGGCACCGTGAGGTGCCCCGGCCGACCGCCCCGGCGGTCGACGCGAGCGGCAAGCTGCCGCTGACGGAGCTCACCTTCGACCGGGCGGCGGCACCCTCGCCCTTCGGCGACGACGTGACCTTCCCGCTGCCCCCGGAGCACCTCAACTTCGCGCACCCGGAGCAGGACGACAAGAAGCACTGACCAGCACAACGCGTGGGAGGGGCCGTGGCATCCGCCACGGCCCCTCCCCCACATCCCCCACCCCCGCCCCACCCCCGCCCCACCCCCCACCGTCCCCACCGCCCCCACCGCCCCCGCCGATCAAGAAGTTTGCGTCTCCGGTGAGCGCTCTCTCCGACGAAATCCCCTTGATCGACACGGAGATAGCGACGCGCGGGCGGCGGGCGGGGCAGGGGCGGGGCGGGGGCTACGCCGGGTGTGGTCCGGTGGGCGGTGGGGGGAGGATTTCGGCCAGGAGGGGGCGGAGGGCGGCGACGATGGGGGCGTCGGCGGGCAGCCAGGTGACGGAGTCCAGCTCGGCGGCGGAGAGCCAGCGCATCCCGGAGTGCTCCAACGCCTGCGGTCGGTCACCGTGCAGCAGGCGGGCCGCGTACACCTTGAGCACCGAACGGCCGTGCGCCATCCGGACACTGCGGCCGACCCGGTCGCCGATCTCGACGCGTACGCCGAGTTCCTCGGCGCACTCCCGGGCCAACGCCGCCGTCTCGCTCTCCCCCGGCTCGACCTTGCCGCCGGGGAACTCCCACATACCCGCGACCTCGGGTGGGGCCGATCGGGCGCAGGCCAGCACTCGCCCGTCCTCGATGATGGCCGCCCCGACGATCACCTTCGGGTCCCTGCGGGCAGCCTGCCCGCCACCATTAGCCCGTTCGGTCCGCACGGGCGTCCAGCGTGCCAGATCAATCGGCGGTTTGGGTAGCTTGGTCGACCGTCAGGCCAGGAATCCCAAGAAGTGTGGGCGTGGACACACCATCCGAGTGACGTAAGACTAGAGGCACCGACAAGACACGGGGCGGCGACGATTTGGCCACAAGCCGGCAACGAAGCCTGGGAGGTGCGGTAATGCGGGCGCTGTTCGGCGGTCGAGCGAAGCACGACTACCTCAGCGACGCCCTCACCCTACTCAACGGGTGGACGCGCGAGGGCGACCAGATTCGGCGCACTCTGGTCATAGACGACACGCAGCACGCGGCCCTGACCGAACGGGTCAAGGTGGTCGCCGACGCGCTGCACCTACGACCGGAGATCAGCCGCAAGGCCGACCACACCCAGATCCGGGTCGGGCACAACAACGAACCCCTCACCGAGGGTGAGGTCCTGCTGGCCGCCCGGATCGAGGACGCCTACCGTGCGGTGGCGGAGCCGGGCGAGGACCGCCTGAGCTGACCAGCGGCCCCCGACACTCCGCTCAGGCTTCGGCATCCTGCGGGTACGCCCGCAGCTCGACCGAGTTGCCGTCCGGGTCACGGACGTAGAGCGAGACCGCCTCGCCACGCGCGCCGAATCGCCCGACCGGGCCTTCGAGGATCGTGAAGACACCGGAGTCGATCACCCGCTGCCAGTCCAGCGGTGCCACGACCAGGCAGAAGTGATCGACGTTGGCGCTGCCCCGATCCCGCCGGACCAGGTCGATGATGGTCTCCGGGCTGATCCGGACGGACGGGAACGGCACCTGCCCGGCCCGCCACTGGTCCACCCGGACCGGGGCCAGGCCGAGCACACCGCAGTAGAAGTCGAGGGATCGCTCGACGTCTGCCACGTTGAGTACCACGTGGTCGAAACCGGTGACCCGCACCGCCGGTGTCGGGTCGGAGGAAGTCGTGTTCATGCCGTTCACGATGCGCCGTCCGACGCCACCGACCAAGAGCCGATCACCGTACGATCGTTGCGCCCTGGTCAACGATGGGATGCGGATGTGCTGGAGCGGTACGAGATCGAGACCTTCCTGACCCTCGTCGAGGAACTGCACTTCGGCCGGACGGCCGAGCGCCTACGGGTCAGCACCGGCCGGGTGAGCCACGTGGTCAAGAAGCTGGAGCACCGGATCGGCGCGCCGCTGTTCGCCCGGACCAGCCACCCGGTCGTCCAGTACCCGGCGGTCACGTCGGCGGCGTTCAAGCGCGACCGTACGCCGGAGCACACCCCGGCCGGTCGGCCGGTGCCGAAGGGGCCGGCGGGCGCCACCTTCTCCGAGATGCTGACCCTGGTGGCGATGGGCCAGGGGGTGCTGCCGGTGGGCGAAGACACCCGGCGCTACTACCCGCGCCCCGACGTGACGTACGTGCCGATCGCCGACGCACCACCGATCCTGCGCGGGCTGGTCTGGCTGGAGAGCAACACCACCGCCCGGGTCCGCGAGTTCGTCCGTGCCGCCGAGGACGCCAACCGGGACGCCCCGCCGGGCTGACCTGGCGGATCTTGTGGTTGGCGTCGGCCACCTACCGTGGAGTACATGACGAACGCGACGTACGACCGCAAGGAGCAGTTCCAGCAGATCCAGAGTGGCCTGCTCGACGGGGAACAGATCATCGCCGTCTACGACGCCGTCGGCACCGGCACCGGGTTCATCGGGCTGACCGATCGACGCGTGATCATCCAGGACCGTTCGTTCATCGGCAAGAAGTACGCGATCACCAGCATCCCGTACTCGAAGATCACCAGCGTGAGCGTGGTCAGCAACAAGTCCTGGGGCGGCTCGTTCTTCTCCACCGGCGCCATCGCCATCCACGTCGGCACGCACACCTACGAGGTGGAGTTCCGGGGTGACCAGAAGAGTCACCACGTACACAACGTGATCCTGCACTACATCAGCTGACCGACCGGCGCGGCACCCACGCGCCGGAAAACGGGTTGCCACTCACCACCGGCCCGGCTTGGCTGGTCGAGGAATCACCGCCTGACGATCGAAGGGGGCTCGACCGACATGAGGTACGCCACGACGCACGTGCAGCGACCCACAGTCACCGACTCCGTCGAAACGAGGCTTCGTGAGTACGTGGTTTCCCACGATCGAGGTGCCGTACGGCACCACTAGCACCACCGGAGGCCGCTGATGTCGGTCTTCGACGACCCGGGGCACTTCGGCCGGTTCTGGGCCGACACCTACGACCTGCCCGGTGGACTGCCCGACCCGATGCCGGCGGCGGCGTTCCTCGCCGACCTGGCCGGTGACGGTCGGGCGTTGGAACTCGCCATCGGCACCGGTCGGGTGGCCCTCCCGCTCGCCACGCACGGCTGCGTCGTCGAGGGGGTGGAGGCGTCACCCGAGATGGTCGCGCAACTGCGCGGCAAGCCGGGCGGCGTGGACATCCCCGTGTCCATCGGCGACATGGCGGACGTACCCGGGGTCACCGGGCCGTACCGGCTGGTGTTCCTGGTCTTCAACACGCTGTTCAACCTCACCCGCGAGGAACGGCAGGCGGACTGCTTCCGCAACGTCGCGCGGGTGCTGGAGCCGGGCGGGACGTTCGTCGTCGAGACGTACGTGCCCGATCCGGCGGACATCGACCGGGACGAGCAGGTCCGGCCCTGGGGGGTGGCCGAGGACTCGGTCGCCATCCGGGTGCACCGGTACGACCGCGAGGCGCAGACGTTCCTCCGGCAGACCGTCACCTTCGACGGCACGGGGGTACACCTGCACCCGTTCGCCATGCGGTACATGTGGCCGGAGCAGATCGACGAGATGGCGCGGCAGGCCGGCTTCCACCTCGCCGAACGGTACGCCGACTGGGACCGCTCGGCGTTCGGGCCGGACAGCACCTCGCACGTCTCCGTCTACCGGCTCGGCTGACGACTGGTGCGGGCACGGATCGACCCCCGCGCCGCCCACACCCGCACCCGCCCCGCCGACCCACTACGTCGATCATGGAGTTGTGGCAGACCCAAAAACCCACAAAGCGGCCGTGTACACGTCCACAACTCCATGATCGACGCAGATCTGGTGCGGCGGGGGTGGGCGGGACGGTGGGGTGGGCGGGGTGAGGGGGTGGGGGTGGGTGGCTCGGGGCTGGGATAATCGATCACATGCCGATCCGTACCGCCGTGTCAGCCCGGCTGCGCCGGATCCGGGAGAACGGCCGGGGCCGCTGGCTGCGCCGCACGGCGCTGGCCGGTGCGGCCGGTGTGGTGCTGCTGACCGGCGGTGCCTGGGCCAGCACCGGTTGGATCCGCTCCGGTGCCGACGGGCGCACGTACACCGCCGACGAGGTGCCCGAGGCCCCCGTCGCCCTGGTGCTGGGCACCCGGGTCCAGCCGGACGGCACCCCGTCGACGTTCCTCAGCGCCCGGCTGGAGATCGCCCGCGAGCTGTACGCCACCGGCAAGGTACGCGCCATCCTCGTCTCCGGCGACAACATGCGCCACGACTACAACGAACCCGAGGCGATGCAACGTTGGCTCGTCGACCGGGGAGTTCCCGCCGAGAAGGTGGTGCTCGACTACGCCGGCTTCGACACGTACGACTCCTGCGCCCGTGCCAAGCGGATCTTCGGCGTGGATCGGGCGACGGTGGTCACCCAGTCGTTCCACCTGGCCCGGGCCGTCACGGTCTGCCGCCATCTCGGCGTCGACGCCAACGGGGTGGGCGACGAGACGGTGCGGGTGTCCAACGACCGGACCTGGCGGATCAGCTCGACCCGCGAGTACGGCGCCGGCCTGAAGGCAGCGGTGGACGTACTCTCCGGCCGCGACCCGGTGCACCTCGGCGAGCGCGAAACCGCCCTCGACGACGCGCTGCGCGCCGGCTGACACCCCACCGCACCGTTGCCTCAGGTGAAGTTCGTCGGATAGACGCGCCGTTTGGCGCCCGGCTGCTGGGCGGCGGTTGCCTGCCGCTGCACGGCCGGGATCTGGGCGACCATCGGCGGCGGCGCGACCTTCGTCAACGGTCCGGGCACGGCCAGTTCCTCCACCACCTGGAGCGAAGCAGACTGACGGGCTGACCGTTTCCGAGCGATCCACGCTCAAGCGGCGTGGCAGTGCACCTGTCCGACACGCCGAGGCTGGACCAGCTACACCGCCACGATCCGAGCCGGGTCAGACGTTGAAGCGGAACTCCACCACGTCGCCGTCCTGCATCACGTACTCCTTGCCCTCGATGCGGACCTTGCCCGCCGACTTGGCCGCCGCCATCGAACCGGCCTCGACCAGGTCGGTGTAGGAGACCACCTCGGCCTTGATGAAGCCGCGCTGGAAGTCGGAGTGGATCACCCCGGCGGCCTCCGGCGCGGTCGCGCCGACCGGGACGGTCCAGGCCCGTGCCTCCTTGGGGCCGGCGGTGAGGTACGTCTGGAGGCCGAGCGTGCGGAAACCGACCCGGACCAACTGGTCCAGCCCCGGCTCCGACTGCCCGATCGACTCCAGCAGCTCGCGGGCCTCGTCCTCGGGCAGGTCCACCAGCTCCGACTCGATCTTGGCGTCCATGAAGACCGCCTCGGCCGGGGCGACCAGCGCCCGCAACTCGTCGAGGAACTCGGCGTTGTTCAGCTCGGCCTCGTCGACGTTGAAGACGTAGAGGAACGGCTTGGTGGTGAGCAGGTGCAGCTCCCGCAGGTGCTCCAGTTCGATCTTGGCTGCCGCCGCGCCCGCGTACAGGGTGGTGCCGCCGTCCAGGACCTCGACGGCCTGCTTGGCGGCGGTCACCGCGGCGGCCCGGTCCTTGCGGAGCTTGGCCTCCTTCTCCAACCGGGGCAGCGCCTTCTCCAGGGTCTGCAGGTCGGCGAGGATCAGCTCGGTGTTGATCGTCTCGATGTCGTCGGCCGGGGAGACCTTGCCGTCGACGTGCACCACGTTCGGGTCGGAGAAGGCCCGCACCACCTGGCAGATGGCGGAGGCGTCGCGGATGTTGGCGAGGAAGGCGTTGCCCCGCCCCTGCCCCTTCGAGGCGCCGCGCACCAGACCGGCGATGTCGACGAACGACACCGGGGCGGGGAGCACCTTCTGCGAGCTGAAGATCTCGGCGAGCTTGACCAGCCGCTCGTCCGGCAGCCCGACCACGCCGACGTTGGGCTCGATCGTCGCGAACGGGTAGTTCGCGGCGAGCACGTCGTTCTTGGTCAGCGCGTTGAACAGGGTGCTCTTGCCGACGTTGGGCAGGCCGACGATGCCGATGGTGAGACTCACGACGAGCCAGCTTACGCCGTCACCCGCCGAGCACGGTCAGCGGTGGGTCAGCTTCGCCGGGTCGGGCCGGCCTGTCGAGGCACCAGCGTGTCGACCCGCAGCGAACCCGGGGCCAACTCGGCCGCAGCGGCCAGCGGCAGCGTGAACCGGGCGTCGGCGGTCGGGGCGGCGCCGTGCGACTCGCCGAGCATCCAGTGCACCTCGTCGGCCGTCCAGCCCAACGCCGGCCGGGTGGCGATCTCCCGGAGCAGCCGTAGCGCGGTCCGGGTGTCGTCGTCGTAGAAGCGCATGCACCAGTGGTGCACCCACATGCCCAGGGCGCGTACGCCGTCGCTGTCCAACGACCGCACCAGGCGACCGCAGGCGGTGTCACCGAAGGTGCGCCCCGGGTCGTCGGCGCGGTCCCGCTCGATGGCGCCGACCGCCGCCGGGGCGACCACGCGCATCCGCTCGTAGAAGCGTTGGACGACGACCTCGTCCAGCGGGGGGTGCCCCTGCCTCGACGCCGACGCCCGACCCGCCACGCTCGCCATCACCGCGCCCCTTCTTGAGTTGGTGGCCGCACGCTACCGACCACAACCGACACTTTCCCCGCGCCCCGCACTCCCCGTCCCCCACTTCCCGCAGCTCGCGCCGGGGGTTTATGTAAGGAGGGGACCCTTCCTATACACGAGGCGTTAGCAGGGGTCCCCTCCTTACCACCGGGTCCGAATCCCGCCAGCCGGAGGTCGGTGGGGAGGCGCATCATCGGTGACGTGGATCTGGACTTCGAGCGGTGCTACCGGGCTGTCGACAGCCGCGACCAGCGGTTCGACGGCTGGTTCTACACCGGCGTGACCTCGACCGGGATCTACTGCCGGCCGTCCTGTCCGGCGGTGACCCCGAAGCGGCACAACGTCCGGTTCTTCCCGTCCTCGGCGGCGGCCCAGCGGGCCGGTCTGCGGGCCTGCCGCCGGTGTCGGCCGGACGCCTCCCCCGGCTCCCCGCAGTGGGACGTCCGCGCCGACGTGGTGGGCCGGGCGATGCGGTTAATCGCCGACGGCGTGGTCGACCGTGACGGCGTACCGGGGCTGGCGGCCCGGCTCGGGTACACCGAACGGCACCTGCACCGGATGCTCCGGGCGGAACTCGGTGCAGGCCCGCTGGCGCTGGCCCGGGCGCAGCGGGCCCAGACCGCCCGGACGCTGATCGAGACCACCGGGCTGGGCCTGGCCGAGATCGCCTTCGCCGCCGGGTTCGGCAGCGTCCGGCAGTTCAACGACACCGTCCGAGACGTCTTCGGGGTAGCCCCGTCCCAGTTGCGCAGTGCCCGCCGGCCCGACACGGGCGGGGCGGGGACGGTCACCGTGCGGTTGGCGTACCGTCCGCCGCTGCACGCCGCCGCGCTGCTCGACTTCCTGGACCGGCGCACGCTGCCCGGCGTGGACGAGGTGCGCGACGGGACGTACCGCCGGGGGTTGCGGCTGCCCCACGGCCCCGGCGAGGCCGCGCTGACCCCGGCGGACGGGCACGTCCTGGCCACGCTGCGGCTGACCGACCTGCGGGATCTCGCCCCGGCGGTGGCCCGCTGCCGACACCTGTTCGACCTCGACGCCGACCCGGTCGCGGTGGACCAGACCCTGGGTGCCGATCCGGCACTCGCCGGTCCGGTGGCCGCCGAGCCCGGCATCCGTGTTCCGCGTGCGGTGGACGGCTTCGAGACGGTCGTCCGGGCCGTCGCCACCCAGCAGGTCTCGCTCGCCTCGGCCCGCACCACGCTCACCCGGTTGCTCGCCGCGATCCCCGGCGCCCCGCCCGACGGTACGGCCGGTGCCGGCGACCGGCCGACTGGCGACCGGGCCGAAGCGGGCGACTGGTCGGCGGCAGGTGACAGTGCCGATGCGGGTGGCAGGGCCGGGGCGAGGACGAACCGCAGAGTCGGTGCGGGCGAGGGCCATCGGGCCGTCGAGCACCTGCGGGAGCGGCAGGGCTGGCTGTGCGGTTTCCCCTCGGCGGAGGAGATCCTGCGGGTGCCGGACGCCGGTTTCCGGATGCCGGTGGGCCGGCGGGAGACCATCCGGCGGGTGGCTCGGGCGGTCGTCGAGGGTGGGCTCGACCTGGCGCCGGGTGGCGACCGGGAGGAGACCGCCCGGCGGTTGACGGCGACGTCGGGGATCGGCCCGTGGACGGCGGGCTACCTGGCGATGCGCGCGCTCGGCGACCCGGACGCATTCCTCCCCACCGACCTGGCGGTACGCCGAGGTGCCGCCGCCCTCGGCCTGCCCGACGACCCGACGACCCTCGACGCGTACGCCACCGCGTGGCGCCCCTGGCGCTCGTACGCGGTGATCCGACTGTGGAGAGCAGCATGAACCCGACCTTGGAGAACAGTGTGAACCCCATCTCGCAGAACCCGAGCAGCGCGGCCGTCGACCACGCCACGATGGACACGCCCGTCGGTCCGCTCACCGTCCTCGCCGGTCCGGACGGAGCGGTACGGGCCGCCGGCTTCACCGCCGATCCGGATGCCCTGCTGCCGCTGGTCCATCCCCGTCTGCGGGGTGCGTTGCGCCAGCGCCGGGAACTCGGCCCGGTCACCGCCGCCGTCACCGGGTACCTCGACGGTGACCTGGCCGCGATCGATGCGGTGCCGGTCGAGCAGCACACCGACGGTGCGTTCATGGCGCACGCCTGGCAGGTGCTGCGCGAGGTGAAGCCGGGCGAGCCGGTCACCTACACCGCGTACGCGGGCCTGGCCGGACGTCCCGCTGCGATCCGCGCCGCCGCAGCGGCCTGTGCACGGAACGCCGCCGCCCTCTTCGTCCCGTGTCACCGGGTGCTGCGCACCGACGGCACGCTGGGCGGCTACCGCTGGGGGCTGCCCGTGAAGGAGTGGCTGCTGGCGCACGAGGCCGCCCGTTGAGGAAGGAGGGCGCGCCGCGACGGACGCCGAGTCGCGCCATCCTGACAGCCGGACCAGGATGTCCGCAGCCGTGATTCCTCTCCTGTGGACAACCGTCCGACAGGGCGAGATGGCTGACAACAAGCCGACACCGGCACCCCCACGTTTGCCGCTACCGTCGGGTAGTGGCTGCGGGGAGCGACGGCGGCCCGGCCGACCGGGGCGAGGTCGGGCGACATCCGCTGCGTAACCTGTGGCGGCTGCGGCGATACCTGCGCCCGCACGCCACCGAGTTCGCCTGGCTGATGGTGGCCGGGCTCGCGGCCACCGCCGCAGGCATCGCCGTACCGCTGGTGGCCCAGCGGGTGGTCGACGGTCCGGTGGCCGAGCGGGATCTGCCGGGGCTGCTCGAACTCGGCGGGCTCGCGTTGGCGCTCGGGCTGGCCGAAGCCCTGCTGATCTTCATCCGACGCTGGGTGCAGTCGTCGTCCTCGGTGGCGATGGAGGCGACCATCCGCGCCGACGTCTACGCCCACCTGCAACGGCTGCCGGCCAGCTTCCACGACCGGTGGCCGTCCGGGCAGTTGCTGTCCCGGATCACCAGCGACCTGTCGGTGCTGCGCCGGTTCCTCTCCTTCGGACTGTTCTTCCTCGTCCTCAACGTGGTCACCTACCTGGTCGTGGTGGTGCTGCTGATCCGGCTGCACCCGGTCCTGGGGCTGCTGGTGGCGGCCAGCGCGGTGCCGCTGTTCCTGATCGCGCGACGCTTCGGCCGGCACTACCACACCGCGTCGCGGCGGATGCAGGACCAGCAGGGCGATGTCGCCACCCTGGTCGAGGAGACCGCCCAGGGCCTGCGCACCATGAAGGCGTACGGGCGAGGGCCGCAGTTGGCGGCCAGGTTCGCGGGCGGCACCCGGGCGTTGCACGACACCGGGGTGGGCAAGGGGCGGCTGCTCGCCCGTACCTCCGCGTTGCTCGACCTGGTGCCCAACCTGACGCTCGGCGTGGTGCTGGTGGCCGGTGCGGCGGCGGTCGCCACCGGTCGGCTCACCATCGGTCAGCTCGTCGCGTTCGTCAGCCTCCAACTCATGCTGATCTGGCCGGTGCAGTCGCTCGGCTGGATCATCGCCAACGGGCAGGAGGCGGCCACCGCCGCCGACCGCATCCAGGAGGTGCTGGACACCGCGCCGAGCATCGTCGACGCGCCCGGTGCGGTGGCCCTGTCCGGCGCGGCGGTGCGCGGGCGGCTGCGCTTCGAGGCGGTGACGTTCCGCTACCCGGGCAGCACCTCCGCTGTGCTGCGCGGCGTCGACCTGACCGTGGAGCCGGGCGAGACGCTTGCCGTGGTCGGTGCCACCGGCAGCGGCAAGAGCACACTGCTGTCGCTGGTGCCTCGGCTGCACGAGGTGACGGGCGGCCGGATCACCCTGGACGGGCACGATGTGCGGGACCTGCGGCTGGACTCGCTGCGTGGGCTGGTCGGGATGGCCTTCGAGGAGCCGACGCTGTTCTCCATGTCGGTGTGGGAGAACCTCACCCTGGGTCGTCCCGACGCCGGGGAGGACGAGGTCCGGGCGGCACTCACGCTGGCTCAGGCCGAGTTCGCGTACGAGCTGCCGTGGGGTCTGCGGACCCGCCTCGGCGAGCAGGGGCTCTCCCTCTCCGGCGGCCAGCGGCAGCGTCTGGCGCTGGCCCGGGCGGTGCTCGTCCGGCCCGCCGTACTCGTCCTCGACGATCCGCTCTCCGCGCTCGACGTGCACACCGAGGCGCTCGTCGAGTCCGCGTTGAAGCGGGTGCTGCGGGACACGACCGCGCTGTTGGTGGTGCACCGGCCGTCCACCATCGCCCTCGCCGACCGGGTCGCGCTGCTGGAACAGGGGCGGATCACCGCGGTCGGTCCGCACACCGAACTGCTGGCCACGGTGCCGGCGTACCGGGCGGTGCTCTCGGCCGACCCGACCGACTCGACCGGACCGACCGGACCGACCACTCCGGCCGTATCGACTGCACCGCCGCCGCCCCGAGCGCCCGCCGACCCGGCCCCCGACGGCTCACCGCTGGTGCGCTCGTGACCGGCGTCGTCGGACCCGACCCGGCCGCTCCCGCACCGACGCTCTCCGGTTCCGCGGACTCCGCGTCGAAGACCTCCGACCCGGAGATCCCCGCACCCACGATCTCCGACCCGGCCCACTGGCGCGGCATCGCCCCCGATCCGCACGCCGACCGCAGCCTGGCCGAGGACACCAGCCCGGAGGCGGTGGCCCGGTTGCGGGTCCGCAGCCGGGCGCTGTTGGCCGACGTGCTGCGTCCGCACCGCGCCCGGCTGGGCGCCGCGGTGGCGCTGCTGCTGACCCAGAACGCCGCCGCGATGTCCGGACCGTACCTGGTGATGCTCGGCATCGACCGGGCCATCGACCCGCTGCGCGAGGGTCGGCCCGGCACGCTGGTCGCGGTCGCGGTGGCCTTCGCCGCCGCGAGCGGCACCGAGTACGCGGCCCGGCGCGGCTTCCTCGCCCTCTCCGCCCGGATCGGCCAGGCCGCGCTGCTCGACCTGCGCCAGCGGGTGTACGCGCACTTCCTGCGCCTGCCGGTGGCGTTCCACGAGCGGTACACCTCCGGCCGGATGATCTCGCGCTTGACCAGTGACATCGACTCGATCGCCGAGTTGGTCGACGGGGGCGTGGAGAGCCTGGTGATGGCGGCCCTGACGATCGTGTCGGTGGCCGGCATCCTGCTCTGGCTGGACCTGCCGCTGGCGGCGGTGACCCTGCTCGCCTTCCCGCTGCTGTTCTGGCTGTCCCGCTGGTTCGCCCGCGCCTCGGCCGCCGCGTACCGCCGCACGCGGGAGGCGATGGCGCTGGTCATCGTGCATTTCGTGGAGTCGATGCGCGGTATCCGGGCGGTGCAGGCGTACCGCCGCCAGGAACGCAACCAGCAGATCTTCGCCTCGGTCAACGACGACTACCGACACAGCAGCCGGCACGCCTTCCGCCTGATCGCGACGTACTCGCCGGGGATCAAACTGATCGGCAACGTCACGGTGGCGATGGTGCTCTGTTACGGCGGCGCCCGGGTGCTGGGCGGCGAGACCGGTGTCGGGGTGCTCGCCGCGTTCCTGCTCTATCTGCGCCGGTTCTTCGAGCCGATGCAGGAGCTGAGCCAGTTCTACAACTCGCTCCAGTCGGCCACCGCCGCGCTGGAGAAACTCGCCGGGGTGCTCGACGAGCGACCCGAGGTGGCCGAACCCGCGCACCCGGTGCCGTTGCCGCGCGGGCCGACCCGGGGCGCGGTCGAGTTCCGGGACGTGTCGTTCGGCTACCACTCCGGTCGGGAGATCCTGTCCGGCCTGGATCTCGACATTCCCGCCGGGCAGACGGTGGCGCTGATCGGGCCGACCGGGGCCGGTAAGTCCACCGTCGCCAAGCTGCTCGCCCGGTTCCACGACCCGACCGGCGGCACGGTCCGCCTCGACGGTGTGGACCTGCGCCAGGTCGCCGACGCCGCGCTGCGCCGGACGATGGTGCTGGTCACCCAGGAGACCCACCTGTTCGGTGGCACGGTGGCGGAGAACATCCGGTTCGGTCGGCCGGACGCCGACGACGCCGCCGTGGAGGCCGCCGCGCGGGCCATCGGCGCGCACGACTTCATCGCCGCGCTGCCCCACGGGTACGCCACCGAGGTGCACCGGCGCGGTGGACGGCTCTCCGCCGGGCAGCGGCAACTCGTCGCGTTCGCGCGGGCCTTCCTGGCCGATCCGGCGGTGCTGATCCTGGACGAGGCGACCTCGTCACTGGACGTACCGACCGAACGGCTGGTGCAGCACGCGCTCGGCACCATCCTGCGGGACCGGACCGCGGTGGTGATCGCGCACCGGCTCTCCACGGTGGAGACCGCCGACCGGGTCCTGGTCCTCGACGGTGGCCGGATCGTCGAGGACGGTCCGCCGGCCCGGCTGGTCGCCGAGGGCGGCCGGTACGCCGCGCTGCACCGCCAGTGGCGCGACTCGCTGCTGTAGATATTCCGGTGACCGCCCACCTGGTCACCCGCCTACCATCGACGGATGACTGATACGGCGAGGACGGCCCGCACCGGCGTCCCCGAGCGTCCGACCCTGGACGGGCTCGAGGAGACCTGGTCGCGCCGCTGGCAGGAGGACGGCACGTACGCGTTCGACCGCAGCAAGGAGCGGTCGGACGTATACGCGATCGACACCCCGCCGCCGACCGTATCCGGCGAGCTGCACATGGGGCACGTCTTCTCGTACACGCACACCGACCTGGTCGCCCGCTTCCAGCGGATGCGGGGCCGGACCGTCTTCTACCCGATCGGGTGGGACGACAACGGCCTGCCCACCGAGCGGCGGGTGCAGAACGTCTACGGCGTGCGCTGCGACCCGAGCCTGCCGTACGACCCGGACTGGCAGGCACCGCAGGCGCCGGTCGACGACGCCGCCCGCAAGGACCCGACCCCGATCTCGCGGCGCAACTTCATCGAGTTGTGCGAGCGGCTGACCGTCTCCGACGAGCAGGTGTTCGAGGCGTTGTGGCGGCGGCTGGGTCTCTCGGTGGACTGGTCGCTGATGTACACCACGATCGGTCCGGCGGCTCGGGCCACCTCGCAGCGGGCCTTCCTGCGCAACCTGGCCCGGGGGGAGGCGTACCAGGCGGAGGCGCCGACGCTGTGGGACGTCGGTTTCGCCACCGCCGTGGCCCAGGCCGAGTTGGAGGACCGGGAGCGCCCCGGGGCGTACCACCGGTTGCGGTTCCACCGGCCGGACGGCCGCGAGGTGCTGATCGACACCACCCGGCCGGAGCTGCTGCCGGCCTGTGTCGCGCTGGTCTGCCACCCCGACGACGAGCGGTACGCGGACCTGGTCGGCACGATGGTGCGTACGCCCGTCTTCGGGGTGCAGGTGCCGGTGCGCGCGCACGCGCTGGCGGACCCGGCCAAGGGCACCGGCATCGCGATGGTCTGCACCTTCGGTGACCTCACCGACGTGACCTGGTGGCGGGAACTGGACCTGGAGACCCGGGTGGTGATCGGCCGCGACGGGCGGCTGCTGCCGGAACCACCGTCCGGGGTGCCCGGCGGCCCGTACGCGGAGCTGGCCGGGCAGACCGTCAACGGTGCCCGGCGGCGCCTGGTGGAGCTGCTCGCCGACGCGGGTGACCTGGTCGGCGACGTGCGCCCGATCACGCATCCGGTGAAGTTCTACGAACGCGGCGACCGGCCGCTGGAGATCGTCTCGACCCGGCAGTGGTATCTGCGCAACGGTGGCCGCGACGCCGACCTGCGCGAGGCGCTGCTGGCCCGGGGGCGGGAGCTGCGCTGGGTGCCGGAGCACATGCGGCACCGCTACGAGCACTGGGTGAGCGGCCTGACCGGCGACTGGCTGGTCAGCCGGCAGCGGTTCTTCGGCGTGCCGGTGCCGGTGTGGTACCGGCTCGACGACGTTGGCGAGCCGGACTGGTCCCACCCTCTCACGCCGGACGACTCCACGCTGCCGATCGACCCGTCCGAGGACGCCCCACCCGGGTACGACGAGTCACAGCGCGGCGCGCCGGGCGGTTTCGTCGGCGACCCGGACGTGCTGGACACCTGGGCCACCTCGTCGCTGACCCCGCAGCTCGTCGGCGGTTGGGAACGCGACCCGGAGCTGTTCGCCAAGGTCTTCCCGATGGACCTGCGCCCACAGGGGCAGGAGATCATCCGGACCTGGCTGTTCGCCACCGTGGTGCGGGCGCACCTGGAACACGGCACGCTGCCCTGGCACACCGCCGAGCTGTCCGGCTGGATCCTCGACCCGGACCGCAAGAAGATGTCCAAGTCCAAGGGGAACGTGGTGACCCCGATGGCGCTGCTGGAGCAACACGGCTCGGACGCGGTGCGCTACTGGTCGGCCAACGGTCGGCCCGGCACCGACCTGGCTTTCGACCCGGCCCAGATCAAGGTCGGCCGACGGCTCGCCACCAAGCTGCTCAACGCGTCGCGGTTCGCGCTCGGGCTCGGTGCCGCCGACGCCCTGCGCGCCCCGGCGACCACCGCCCTGGACCGGGCGGTGCTGGCCGAACTGTCGTCCGTGGTGGCGGCGGCGACCACCGCGTTCGAGGCGTACGACCACACGGCCGCGTTGCAGGCCACCGAGTCGTTCTTCTGGCGGTTCTGCGACGACTACATCGAGCTGGTGAAGGAACGTGCCTACGGCACGGGTACCGGTGCCGACTCGGCCCGGGCCACGCTGGCCACCGCGCTCTCCGTGCAGCTCCGACTCTTCGCGCCGGTGCTGCCGTACGCGACCGAGGAGGTGTGGTCCTGGTGGCGGTACGGATCGGTGCACCGCGCGCCGTGGCCCACCACGTACGAGGTGGACCGGGCCGTGCAGGGCGAGGGTGATCCGGCGCTGCTGCGGCTGGCCTCGGACGCGTTGAGCCAGGTCCGGCGGGCCAAGTCGGAGCGGAAACTGTCGATGAGGGCGGAGGTGCCGTTGGCCGAGGCGCTCGGCCCGGCGGCCCTGCTCGACCAGCTCACCGAGGTCGCCGACGACCTGCGGGCGGCGGGCCGGATCGGCAAACTCGACCTGCTGCCGGACCGCACCACCGAACTCGTCATCGCCTGCGCCTTCTAGTGCTCTGCAAGGAAGGGCACCCTGTTAACGCCTGGTGTATAGGAAGGGCCCCCTGCTGACAACCGGCCGGTACGAGCCCGCCGGAACCGTTGATAGGGGGCCCTTCCTATACCGGAGGCGTTAACAGGGTGCCCTTCCTTACATCCGTCAGCTTGTTTCGCCGGCCACCGAAAAGGCGCGCAGGCGGTCGATGGCGAGCACCGTGAAACCGACGCTGACCAGCACCGTCATCACCGCCGCCACCGGCACGGAGACCGTGGTGTTGAGCAGCGCGGTCGGCGCCAGCTTGTCGGCGATGGCGATCACGTAGTGCTGGATGGAGAGCACCCGCGTGCCGGTCACCACGTTGCTGAGCAGCCCTTCCCAGATCAGCACGTACACCAGGCCGAGCAGCACCGGCCGCCGGGTGAGCAGGCTGCTCGCCACGAACAGCGCCGAGTAGGCCAGCGCGCCGATCGCCGCGGCGACGGCCAGCGCCAGACCGAGGCGGGCCGAGTCGGCCAGCAGGCCCGCGGCGAACAGCGGCACCGCCACGGTGACCGCGGTGGCCCCGGCCGCCACCGCCAGCTTGGGCAGCACGATCTGCCAGCGCGGCAGCGGCGTGGTGAGCACGTGCACCACGGTGCCGTCGTCGATCTCGGCACCGAGCACGCCGGTGCCGACGATCAGCGCGATCACCGGCAGTACCACGGCCAGACCGAGACCGACCAGCACCGGCGGTCCCCAGTCGGTCGGCGCCACCCCCAGGCCACGGGAGAGTACGGCCAGCACCACCAGCAGGACGGGCAGTGGCAGCAGCAGCAGGAACCGACGGCGACCGAACAGCCCGCGCGCGGTGATCCAGGAGACAGTGGACATCAGGCCTCCACCAGGTAGGAGAAGACGCTCTCCAGGGATTCGTCCTCGGGCACGAGCTGGCTGACGCGTACGCCCCGGGCCAGCGCCACCTTCGGCAGCGTCCGGGTGAACGAGCCGTAGTCTCCGGCGCGTACGGTCAGCCCGTTGCGGCCCAGCTCGACGCCGCTGACCGAGGGTTCGGCCATCAGCGCGACGGCCAGCGCGCGGTCGTCGGTGGAGCGGATCGCGAAGACGTGCGGCCGGTTGGTCATCAGACGACGGATGGTGCGGAAGTCGCCGGAGGCGGCGAGTCGGCCGGCGACCATCACCTGCACGGTGCCGGAGACCTGCTCGACCTCCTCCAGGATGTGCGAGCTGAACAGGATGGTGCGGCCCGCGTCGCCGAGCGAGTGCAGCAGCTCCATCATGTGCAGCCGCTGGCGCGGGTCCATGCCGTTGAACGGCTCGTCGAGCAGCAGCACCTGCGGCTCGTGCACCAGCGCCGCGGCCACCCGGGCGCGCTGCCGCATGCCCTTGGAGTACGTGCCGATCCGGCGGTCCTGCGCGCCCTCCAACTCGACCAGGGCGATCGCCCGGCGGGCCGCATCCTTCGGGTCGGGCAGCTTGTGCATCTTGGCGGTGGCGAGCACGAACTCGTAGGCGGTGAGGAACGAGTGCACCGCCTCCCGCTCGCTGACCAGGCCGAGCAGCCGGTAGACCTCGGGGTTGCGCCAGGTGGGCCGCCCGTCCAGGGTGACCGCGCCCCGCGACGGGGCGAGGAAGCCGGCCATCATGTGCAGCAGCGTGGTCTTGCCGGCCCCGTTCGGCCCGAGCAGGCCGGTCACGCCGGGGCCGAGGGACATGCTGACGTCGTTGACCGCGACCACGTTGCCGTACCAGCGGGAGACCCCGGCCAGGTCGAGGCTGCTGGTGGCGGTGGCCGTCGGCGCGGCGGCGGAGGAGGTCGTGGTCATCGTGCGGCCACCTTCCGGTAGCGGGCCAGCAGCAGGGCGACGCAGCCGGCCACGAGCGCGACGGCGGCCACGGCGTACACCGGGCCGAACGGGCCGAGGTCGGGCACGAAGGCGTCCTGGTCGGTGATCAGCAGGTCGCGCAGTGTCCACACGCCGACGCCCTGCACCAGGGTGGAGGGCGAGGCGAGACCGGAGAGCTGGTTGGCCGCCTGCGAGGGCAGGATCGACATGGTGCCGACGATCGGCGTGGTCATCAGGAAGACCGCGACGATGCCACCGGCGGCGAAGGCCCGCTTGCCGGTCAGCGAGGCGACCAGCAGACCGATCGAGGCGAAGACCGCCGCCCAGAGGCCGGCGTAGAGCAGCCCGCCGACCAGGTCCACGAACTCGTCCCAGACCGCGCCGGGACCGTCCAGCGTGAACGCGGCGCCGAGGAACATGAACATCTGCGGCGCGCCGAGCAGCAGCCAGAGCGAGGTGACCAGGGCGAGCAGCTTGGCCAGCGGGTAGTCGGCGCGGGGCAGCGGCCGGGAGAAGTACAACGGCAGCACACCGCTGCGCAGGTCCCGCGAGACCAGCTCGGGTGCGGCCACCGCGACGAAGAACAGGACCAGCCAGCTCAGGTTGTCGGCGAACTGGGCGTAGGTCATCACCACCTCGCCGAACTGGGCGCGCATCGCGGTGACGGCGACGGCCACCATCAGCACGATGCCGACCACCAGCCAGGGGAAGATCTTCGCCTTGGCGCTGCGGCCAAGACCGAAGGCGGTGCGTACGCCGTGCAGGTAGAGCGACCCGAAGACGTAGCGGCGACCGAGGCGAGGGCCGGTGTACCGCTGGTAGCCGATGTCGTGGATGACGCCGGTCGGCTCAGGCATGGCTGCTCTCCCTTCGGGAGAAGAGTTCGGCGACCCGGTGCCGGCGCTGGTCCAACCGGTGCAGCGGCAGGTCCAGCTCGGCCACCGCACCGAGGATCAGGTCGTAGGTGCCGTCGTCGGCGAGCGGGACCAGGAGCAGTTGCCCCTCCCGGCTCACCGGCAGGTCGAGCGCGGCCAGCCGGGTGGCCAGGTCGTCGGTGCCCTCGCTGACCTCGACGGCGAGCACGTCGATGGCCGAGGTCATCGCGGCGATGTTGTCGGCCCGCAGCAGCCGTCCGCCGTCGATCGCGACCAGCGTGTCGCAGATCCGCTCGACCTCGCCGAGCAGGTGCGAGCAGACCAGGACGGAGATGCCGAACTCGGTGCCGATCCGGTGCACCAGGGCCAGCATCGCGTCCCGACCTGCCGGGTCGAGCCCGTTGGTGGGCTCGTCGAGCAGCAGCAGGTCGGGGTCGTGCACCAGCGCCTGGGCCAGCTTGACCCGCTGCTTCATGCCGGTGGAGTAGCCACCCACCGGGCGGTGCCGCTCCTCGTGCAGCCCGACGTGCCGCAACGCCTCGGAGGCGCGTTCCCGTGCGACCGTCCGCGGCAGGCCGCTGATCCGCCCGAGGTGGGTGACCAGTTCGGCGCCGGACAGGTCGGGTGGGAGACAGTCGTGCTCCGGCATGTAGCCGACCCGGGCGCGTACCGCCGCGGGGTCGGTGGTGGGGTCGAGGCCGAGTACGCGTACCTGGCCACTGGTCGGGGCGAGCAGGCCGAGCAGGAGCTTGATCAGCGTCGACTTGCCGGCGCCGTTGGCGCCGACCAGACCGACTATCCCTGGCTCCACCGCTACCGTCAGCTCGGACAGTGCGGTGACCCCGCCGCCGTAGACCTTCGTCAACGACTCGGTTGCGATCAGTGTCACGCCGACAGCCTAGAGAAGGCCGGCAATGTTCCGGACCCCGGTGAGCGCCCCTGTTTCCCCTGATCCTCCCCGGGTAGCTTCCCCCTAGGGTGCCGCCCGCCGAGTGCTCGGTCCCGGACGCCCGGGGCAGCGGTGCCACCGGGCCGGTTGCGTCCGCCGCGCCGGAAGAGAAGAATTCGGCCCCGCACACACGGTGATCGCGGCATTTAGTACACACTGGAGCACGCGACACGACACCCGGCGAAAGCGGCGGACGGGAGGGCGATGACGGCTGGCGGGCCGAAGGTGAGCGTGGTGGTGCCGGCGTACAACGCCGGTGGGACCATCCAGGCGCTCGTCGACTCCCTGCTGCGGCAGTCCATGCCGGCGGCGGAGTTCGAAGTGATCTTCATCGACGACGGTTCGACCGACGACACCGGGGACCGGCTGGACGAGCTGGCCGCCGCGCACCCACACATCCAGGTGCTGCACATCGAGAACAGCGGTTGGCCGTCGCGTCCGCGCAACATCGGGATCGCCCGGGCCCGCGGCGAGTACGTCCAGTTCGTCGACGACGACGACTGGCTCGCCGACGAGGCCCTGGAACGGCTGTACGCGTACGCCGTGCAGCACGACGCGGACATCGCGATCGGCAAGATGGTCGGCCACGGTCGGACCGTGCCCCGGGAGCTGTTCCGGGTCGACCACCCCCACGCCACGCTCGCCGACACCCCGCTGATCGACAGCCTGACCTGTCACAAGATGTTCCGCCGGGCCTTCCTGCTGGAGCACGACCTGCGCTTCCCGGAGGACCGCAGACGCCTGGAGGACCACCATCTGGTGGCTCGGGCGTACCTGCTCGCCCGCCGGGTCAGCGTGTTGTCCGGCTACACCTGCTACCACCACGCCAAGCGGACCGACGGCGGCAACCTGACCGCCAACCGCCTGGATCCGGCCGAGTACTTCGACAGCCTCCGCGCGGTGCTGGACATCGTCGACGCGCACGTGCCGCCCGGCCCACTTCGCGACCGGCTGTACCGGCGGTGGCTGCGCAACGAGATGATCGCCCGGCTGCGCGGCAAGCGGCTGCGGAACGCGCCTCGGGACTGGGCCGACCGGGTCGTCGAGGAGGTCGGCAGCACGATCCGGAAACGGTTCGCGCCCGAGGTGGCCGCCGCGCTGCCCGCGCTGCAACGGACCGTCGCCGGGCTCGCCGCCGAGGGTCGCATCGAGGACCTGCACCGCCTGGCCGAGTGGGAGGAGGGCGTCCGCGCCACGGTCCGCCTGACCGGGTACGAGCTGACCGGCTCGACGCTCGTCCTCACGCTCACCGGGCAACTGCGCAACGGCGGCGGGCCGATCGTGTTCACCCACGCCGACGGGCGGGACCTGCTCGTCGTACCGGTCGAGGAGATCCCCACCGACCTGCTCGACTGCACCGAGGAGCTGCACCACGGCCGGCTGGACGTCCTCGCCCGGCGGGCCGGGGACGGCGCGGATTTCCTCCTGCCGGTGAGCTTCGAGGTGAAGCGCGTTTCCGTTCCCGCCGGTGGCCTGCGCGTGGTCTACCGGGGCACCGCGACGGTCGACGTCGACCGGCTCGACGGCGGTCCGGACGCGGGTGACTGGACCTTCAAGACCCGGGTGACCAGTTCCGGCTGGACCAAGGAGGCGAAGGTACCGCTGGTGCTCTCCGTCGGTGCCGACGGCCCGGTGGTGGTGGACAAGCGCCCGACGCCGGCTCCCCCACCGCCCCCGGAGACGGTCGGCCTGTGGCGGCGGGTGCGGCGGGCGTTCGGCCACAGTCCCGGTCCGACCGGGCACGGCGCGGTCGGCACGACCTGACCCTCCGACGGCCACCCGGGTCGGGCGGCTGCCGTGGGACGAGTGGCGCTCTCGACCGATCGGCGACCGGCTGCGAAACTGTGTGCCGGTCGCCGGAGTTGGGGGTCTGATGAGCAACGGGTGGGTGCTGCCCGACGAGGTGCTGCGGGACGCGCCGACGTACACGCCGCGTCCCGGCGAGCTCGCGGATCTGGAGCTGTTGCTCACCGGTGCGTACGCGCCGCTGACCGGCTTCATGACCCGGGCCGACCTGGTCTCCGTCAGCCGCCGTGGTCGGCTCGTCGACGGCGCGCCGTGGCCGGTCGCGGTGACCCTCCAGGTGCCGACCGCGCTGGCCCAGGGGCTCGACCTGCACGCCCCGGAGCACCGCACCTTGGTGCTCACCGACGGCGAGGGCGCGCCGGTGGCGGCGCTGGAGGTGGCCGACGCCTGGCAGGTCCGGGACGGCGTGGCCGGGGTCGGCGGCACCGTCCGCCGGCTCGGCGACGGTGGACACGGTCCGTTCCAGCGGCTGCGTCGCCCGCCCGAGGAGATCCGGGCGATGCTGCCGCCCGGCCGGGTGCTCGGCGTGGTCGCCGACCGGCCGCTGCACCGCCCGCAGTTGGCCCAGATCGCGCACGCGGTCCGGACACTCAGCGCCCACCTGCTGATCATGATTCCGGTGGGCGAGGAGGGCACCGGGGGCCTACCGCCGGAGGCACTGGTGCGCGGCGTCTTCGCCGCCCGGGACCGGATGCCGCCGGCCACCCTGGTCGCGGTGCCGTTCTCCCGTCGACCGGACGAGATCAGCGACGCCCTGTTGCGGGCCCGGGTGTCCGCCGCGTACGGCGTGACCCACCTGCTCTCCACCGGGGAGATGCTCTCCGGTGCCGGGCTGCGGGTGCTGGTGCCCCGGGAACTCGCCTACGACAACCGGGACGGCCAGTGGCGTTGGCGTGAGGACATCCCGCCGCGCAACCGGCGGTTGGCGCTGACCCAGGCCGAGGTCGACGATCTGCTGGACCGGGGCTTCCCGCTTCCGGAGTGGCACACCCCGCCGGCGGTGGCGAAGGAGTTGGCCCGGGCCCGGCCGCCCCGACGGCACCGGGGACTGGTGGTCTTCCTCACCGGGCTCTCCGGCTCGGGCAAGTCGACGGTCGCCCGAGGGCTCGCCGACACGCTGCGCGAGCAGGGCGAGCGTACGGTGACGCTGCTCGACGGCGACGTGGTGCGCCGGGAGCTGACCGCCGGGCTGGGCTTCAGCCGGGCTGACCGGGACACCAACGTGCGGCGGATCGGCTGGGTGGCCGCCGAGATCGCCCGGCACCGGGGGATCGCCGTCTGCTGCCCGATCGCCCCGTACGCGCAGGCCCGGGCCGTCGCCCGGGAGATGGCCGTGGCGGCGGGCGCCGGTTTCGTGCTGGTGCACGTGGCCACGCCGCTGGAGGTGTGCGAGCAGCGTGACCGCAAGGGCCTGTACGCGCGGGCGCGGGCCGGTCTGCTCACCGGGATGACCGGCATCGACGACCCGTACGAGGAGCCGACCGACGCGGACCTGGTGCTCGACACCACGGATCTCGCGGTGGACGACGCGGTCCACGCGGTCCTGCACCAGCTCACCGAGACCGGCTGGGTGGAGCCGCCGCGACCGGCGCTCTGACTGGCGCAGCGTTCCCTTCCGGGAGGTTGCCGACCCGCGCTATGTTTGCCCATGTTCGAAGATGTTCGTTGACGTGGGGCGCGGAGGGTGCCGATGCTCGCCCAACAACGCCAGGCGGCGATCCTGGACCGGGTCCGGGCCACCGGTGGGGTACGCGTCGGTGAGCTGGCCACCGAGTTCGGTGTCTCCGACATGACCATCCGACGCGACCTGGACCTGCTGCACGAGCGCGGCCTGCTGGCCAAGGTACACGGCGGCGCCACCGTCGCCGGCTCCACGGACGAGCCCGGCTTCCAGGCCAAGTCGGTCCGCCAGCAGGCCGAGAAGGCCGCCATCGCCGCTCGGGCGGCACGACTGGTGCACCCCGGCGCGGCGATCGCGCTCTCCGCCGGCACCACCACCGCCGAGCTGGCCCGACGGCTGGTCGACGTGCCGTCCCTGACCGTGGTGACCAACTCTCTGCCGGTCGCCGACATCCTGCACGACCAGGGTCGGGACGACCAGACGGTGGTGCTCACCGGCGGCGTGCGGACGCCGTCGGACGCGCTGGTCGGGCCGCTGGCGGTGACCGCCGTCCGGTCCCTGCACCTGGACCTGCTCTTCCTCGGCGTCCACGGGGTCACCGATCGGGCCGGCTTCACCACGCCCAACCTGCTGGAGGCGGAGACCAACCGGGCCCTGGTGGCCGCCGCCGACCGGCTCGTGGTGCTCGCCGACCACACCAAGTGGGGCACCGTCGGTCTCTCCGCCATCGCCCCGCTGTCCGACGCGCACGTGCTGGTCACCGACGACCGGCTGGCCCCGGAGGCCCGTCGGCTGCTCGCCGACCGGGTCGGTGAACTGCTCGTGGTGCCGACGAGCGGTTCGGAGGCGGCGCGATGAGGCGTACCGCGATCAGGCTGGCCGACGGCCGCGAACTCGTCTACTTCGACGAGCGGGACGACGCCGTCCGGGACCAGCCGGACCGGCGCGAGCTGCCCCCTCCCCCACCCGCCTCCCAGCTCCGCTACGACCCGCTCACCGACGAGTGGGTCGCGCTGGCGGTGCACCGGCAGACCCGGATCTTCCTCCCGTCGGCCGACCAGTGTCCGCTCTGCCCCTCCACCGACGACTGGTTGAGCGAGATCCCGGCGCCCGACTACGACGTGGCGGTCTTCGAGAACCGGTTCCCGGCCCTGAGCGGCAACGTGGTCGACGAGCCCACCGAGATGACGCCGTTCACCGCGGTCCGGCCCGGGCAGGGTCGCTGCGAGGTGGTCTGCTTCACCGACGACCACCACGGCTCCTTCGTCGGCCTGCCGCCGCGCCGGGTCCGCACCGTGCTCGACGCGCTGGCCGACCGGACCGCCGTGTTGAGCGGGTTGCCCGGTGTGGAGCAGGTGTTCTGCTTCGAGAACCGGGGGGTGGAGATCGGCGTGACCCTGCACCACCCGCACGGGCAGATCTACGCGTTCCCGTTCGTCGCGCCGCGTACCCGGTCGCTGTTGGGCGCGGCCCGGCGGCACGCGGAGCGCACCGGCGGCCGGAACCTCTACGCCGACGTGCTCGCCGCCGAGCGTGCGGCCGGTGAGCGGGTGGTGGCCGGCAACGACCACTGGACCGCGTACGTCCCGGCCGCCGCCCGCTGGCCGTTCGAGGTGCACCTCGCCCCGCACCGGCCGGTGCCCGACATCCCCGCGTTGAGCGAGGCCGAGCGGGACGCCTTCGGCCCGCTCTACCTGGACCTGCTGCGCCGCTTCGACGGCCTGTTCGACGCGCCGATGCCCTACATCGCCGCCTGGCACCAGGCACCGGTACGCGTCGACCGGGAGCTGGGTCACCTGCATCTGCAACTGTTCAGCGTGAAGCGGGCCGCGGACAAGCTGAAGTACCTGGCCGGTACGGAGTCCGCGATGGGCGTGTTCAGCAACGACATCGCCCCGGAGCAGGCCGCCGCCCGGCTCCGTGCCGTCTGACCCGTGCATCCGATCCGCCGGATCCGGGGCGGTGGACACCGTCGGAAAGCAGGGCGCGGGGGGCCCGGGACAGGGCCCCCCGCAGGGAAGGGACGGCTGGCTGTCGTGACAGCCGAGGAAGGTTGGCTGCTGGGCACGCGTGCCGCGCGGCGGCGACGGTCAACCTTCCAGGACGGGACTGGCATCTCGTCCATCCTGGTCAACGAGGCGCGCCGGGTCGGGTGACGCGGGTACGGCGTGTCCCCCGCGCCGCGCCGGAGAAGACCACGAGCCCGCCGGCTGGTCGGCCGGCGGGCTCGTGGGAGGCGGACGGGACTCAGGCGGCCCGGCGGCGCGCCAGGTTCTCGTCGAGGGTGTTCATGAACTCGTCGGTGGTCTGCCACGGGGCGTCCCGCGAGATGAGCAGCGCCAGGTCCTTGGTCATCTGCCCGCTCTCGACGGTGGAGACGATGACCTGCTCCAGGGTGTTGGCGAACTCGGTGACCGCCGGGGTGCCGTCCAGCTTGCCCCGGTGGGCCAGGCCCCGGGTCCAGGCGTAGATCGAGGCGATCGGGTTGGTGGAGGTCTTCTCGCCCTTCTGCCACTGCCGGTAGTGCCGGGTGACGGTGCCGTGCGCGGCCTCGGCCTCGACGGTGCGACCGTCGGGCGAGAGCAGCACGGAGGTCATCAGACCGAGCGAGCCGAAGCCCTGCGCGACGGTGTCCGACTGCACGTCACCGTCGTAGTTCTTGCACGCCCAGACGTAGCCGCCCTCCCACTTGAGCGCGGCGGCGACCATGTCGTCGATCAGCCGGTGCTCGTAGGTCAGGCCCGCGGCGTCGAACTCCGCCTTGAACTCGTTCTCGAACACCTCGGCGAAGATGTCCTTGAAGCGGCCGTCGTACGCCTTCAGGATCGTGTTCTTGGTGGACATGTAGACCGGGTAGCCACGGTCCAGGCCGTAGCGGAACGAGGCCCGCGCGAAGTCCCGGATCGAGTCGTCGTAGTTGTACATGCCCATGGCGATGCCGCCGCCCGGGAAGTTGGCGATCTCCATCTCGACCGGGTCCGAACCGTCGGCCGGGGTGTAGGTGATGGTGACCGTGCCCGGGCCGGGCACCACGAAGTCGGTGGCGCGGTACTGGTCGCCGTGGGCGTGCCGGCCGATGATGATCGGCTTGGTCCAGCCCGGGACCAGGCGGGGCACGTTCGACATGATGATCGGCTCGCGGAAGACGACGCCGCCGAGGATGTTGCGGATGGTGCCGTTCGGCGACCGCCACATCTTCTTCAGCCCGAACTCCTCGACGCGGGCCTCGTCCGGGGTGATGGTGGCGCACTTGACGCCGACGCCGTGTTCCTTGATGGCGTTCGCGGCGTCGACGGTCACCTGGTCGTCGGTGGCGTCACGGTGCTGGATCGACAGGTCGTAGTAGTGCAGGTCGACGTCGAGGTAGGGCAGGATCAGCTGCTCGCGGATCTGCTTCCAGATGATCCGGGTCATCTCGTCGCCGTCGAGCTCCACGACCGGGTTGTTTACCTTGATCTTCGCCATCGGCCGGCGCTCCTCTCGGGGGACACATGCTCAAGCAGTACGAGCGTACTGGATCGGTTGGGACGAGGAACGCCGCGCCCACCGGTCGGCCGGGAACGGCCACGGGCCCGGCGGGACTTACCCCGCCAGGCCCGGCGCATGCGCGGTGGATCAGTCGGCCGACCCGGTGCCGTGCAGCCACTGGACCACCTGCAGGATCACCCCGTTGGGGTCGGCGACCTGGAAGAAGCGCTCTCCCCAGGGCTCGGTCTGCACCTCGGTGACGATCGGCACACCGGCGGCCTGGAGGCGGGCGTACTCGGTGTCGATGTCGTCCACGACGAACGCGACGAGCACGCCCTCGGCCCGCTGGTCCTTCAGGCTCGGGGGTTGGAGGCTGGCCAGCCCCGTACGCAGGAAGATCAGGTTGAAGCCGACCCCGTCCCGGGCCAGCGAGACGAACCCGTCGGCCGACATCTCCTCCCGGAACCCGAAGTGCTGCTTGACGAACTCGGCCGACGTCGTCACGTCATCGACGTTGAGCGAGATGGCCGAAGCGGTGATCTGCATGCGCTCTCCCACCTTGCGGAAACTTACTCCGTACATTGTACATCGTACTGCGTACAGAGATTTGGCCTGCAAAGATCGGAGGGTGCCCGACCATCACACCGGAGGCGGCGATCCCGCCCACACCCTGCGCCTGCTCTGGCGGCAGCCCGACGCCGACCCCCCGCGCCGCGGCCCCCGCCAGGGCCGCTCGTTGGACGAGATCGTGATGGCCGCCATCGCGCTGGCCGATGCCGAGGGGCTGGATGCGGTGACCATGCGAGCGCTCGCCCGAGCCCTCGGGGTGGCACCGATGACCCTCTACACGTACGTGCCGGGCAAGGCCGAACTGCTCGACCTGATGCTGGACGCGATCTACGCGGGCATGCCCCGGCCGGACCGCTCCGACCAGCCGTGGCGGGCGCGGGTGGCGGCGCTCGCGCAGGACAACCGGGACCTCTTCACCGCCCACCCCTGGGCCGCCGAGGTCGCCACCGGTCGCCCGCCGCTGGGGCCGGGCCTGATGGCCAAGTACGAACACGAGCTGCGCGCCTTCGACGACACCGGCCTGGACGACGTGACCCGGGACGCCGCGTTGACCTTCGTCCTCGACTTCGTCCGGGCCGCGGCCCGCTCGGCGGCCGAGGCGCGCTCCGCCCGAGCGCAGACCGCCTGGACCGACGAGCAGTGGTGGGCGGCGAACGCCCCCCTACTGGCCCAGGTCCTCGACGAGCAGCAGTACCCCACCGCCGTACGCGTCGGCACCGCCGCCGGCACCGCCCAGCAGGCCGCCTACCATCCCGACCGCGCCTACACGTTCGGCCTGACCCGCATCCTGGACGCCCTGACCACCCTCATCGACCAGCCGAGTTGATCAAGAAGTTTACGTCACCCGAAGAGCGATTCGGAGACGCAAACTTCTTGATCAACCTGGGGTGGGGTGGGGTTACATGTTGGCTACGTCGGCCTGCTTGGCGCGGACGGCCTCGGCGGCCTCCTTGAGACTGGCCAGTTCGTCGGCGTCCAGGTCGGTCTCGACCACGCGCTTGACGCCCTCGGCGCCGATCGCCGCCTCCACGCCCAGGTAGACGCCGGAGATGCCGTACTCGCCGTCGACCCAGGCGCAGACCGGCATGACCTCGCCGGAGTCCTCGGCGACGGCCTTGGCCATCCGGGCGGCGGCGGCCGACGGGGCGTAGTACGCCGAACCGGTCTTGAGCAGGGCGACCACCTCGGCGCCGCCGTTACGGGTGCGGACGACCAGGTCCTCGATCTGCTCGGCCGGCATCACCTCACGCAGCGGCTTGCCGTTCACGCTGCTCTGCGACGGCACCGGGACCATGGTGTCGCCGTGCGACCCCAGGGTCAGCGTCTTCACCGCCTTCACCGGCACCTCCAGCGCCTCGGCGACGAAGTTGCTGAACCGGGCGGTGTCCAGCATGCCGGCCTGGCCGAGCACCCGGTTACGCGGGAACTGGGTGGCGATCTGGGCCAGCGCGGTCATCTCGTCCAACGGGTTGGAGACCACGATGACGACGGCGCTCGGAGCGTACTTGGCGACGTTCTCGGCGACCTGACGCACGATCTTGGCGTTGGTCTCCAGCAGGTCCATCCGGCTCATGCCCGGCTTGCGCGGCAGGCCGGCGGTGATGACGACCACGTCGGAGCCCTCGATGCCCTCGTAGCCCTCACCGTTGCGGCCGGTGGTGACGCCGACGACCTTGGTCTCGAAGCCCTCGACCGCCCGGGACTGGTTGAGGTCGAGAGCGATGCCCGCGGGCTTGCCCTCGATGATGTCGGTGATGACGACGGTGTCGAAGACGTCGTACTCGGCCAGGCGCTGCGCGGTGGTGGAGCCGTAGAATCCGGCGCCGACGACAGTGACCTTCTTACCCATGGTCGTCCCACTCCCTGCTACCAGTCGGTTTTCCGGACGGTATCAGCCATCCTGGCACCCGTCAGGCCAGGGGCGGACGGTTATGGGCCTTCCGTCACCTCAGCCGCGTTCTGCCCGCTCGACCACGTTGGTCAGCAGCATCGCCCGGGTCATCGGACCGACCCCGCCGGGCATCGGCACCACCTTGCCGGCCACCTCGAAGACCTCCGGGTCCACGTCGCCGGTGTAGCGGCCCTTGCCGTCCGAGCCGATGACCCGGGTGATGCCCACGTCGACCACGACCGCGCCCGGGGTGATCATCTCGGCCGTGAGCAGGCCGGGTACGCCGGCAGCGACGATCACGATGTCGGCGGCGCGGGTGTGCGCGGCCAGGTCGAGGGTGCCGGTGTGGCAGAGCGTCACGGTGGCGTTCTCGCTGCGCCGGGTCAGCAGCAGCCCGAGAGGGCGACCGACGGTGTTGCCGCGACCGACCACCGCCACGTTGGCGCCGCGCAGCGGCACCTCGTGCCGCCGGAGCAGTTCCACGATGCCGCGGGGGGTGCAGGGCAACGGCGCGTCGTAGCCGAGCACCAGCCGGCCCAGGTTGACCGGGTGCAGGCCGTCGGCGTCCTTCTCCGGGTCGATCAGTTCGAGCACCCGCTGGGTGTCCAGATGTGCCGGCAGGGGCAGTTGGACGATGTAGCCGTGGCAGGCCGGGTCGGCGTTCAGCTCGGCCAGGGTCCGGTCGACCTGCTCCTGGGTGGCGTCGGCCGGCAGCTCACGCCGGATCGAGGCGATGCCGACCTCGGCGCAGTCGCGGTGCTTTCCGTTGACGTATGCCTGGGAGCCGGGGTCGCTGCCCACCAGCACCGTGCCCAATCCCGGCACGGTTCCCCGTTCCGCCAGGGCCTTGACCCGCGCCCGCAGCTCGTCCTTGATCTCTGCCGCGGTCGCCTTGCCGTCCAGAAGCGTCGCCGTCACGACCTGATCGTCTCACGCCCGCCATGGTCGCCTCCCCCGACCTGGCGGGCTGGCGACACGGACCACCAAACTACTCTCCGTCAGGTGTCGTTCCTCACTTTGAGTGACTACTTGTGCCGGCAGCCACTACGACTCCGGACAGCCGGGCACGAACGCCCGTAATCCGACGATCACGCTGTTCGCCACCCGAGAAGGTGCCGACCGCCGCACGGCACGTGCAAACCGCACCAGAAAGAGCACGCCATCGCCGGTTTGGGCGCTTCGGCGTAGCACGGTTGCCGACGCTCGCCAAGCCGGAGGGCCGCGTTCTGTTACCCCTTCGAGACCGATACGTTGCCGAGCCACGGCCCACGACCTACCGTTGCCGAGCGTTGCGCAGAGTTACCCCAATGCCGGGCTTGATCGCGCAGCGTAATGAGACGAGGAGGCTCAATGCGCGTTCGTAGGCTCGCCGCCTGGACCGCCCTCCCGCTCGCGGTGACGCTGGGCCTGGTGGCCTGCGGCTCGGGCGGCGACGGTTCCGGTGAGAGCGACCCCAACGCGGCCGTGCGGATCGAGATCGCCGAGCCGCAGCACCTGGTGCCGACCAACACCAACGAGACGAGCGGCTCCCAGGTGCTCGCCGCCCTGTTCAGCCCGCTGGTCGACTACGACGAGGCCCACAAGCCGTACGAGGTCGCGGCCGAGTCGATCACGTCCGAGGACAACACCACCTGGACGATCACGCTGAAGGACGGCTACACCTTCCACAACGGCGAGGACGTCACCGCCGACAACTACATCGACGCCTGGAACTACGGCGCGTACGCCCCGAACGGGCAGAACTCCAGCTACTTCTTCGAGAAGATCGCCGGGTACGACGACCTCCAGGGCGAGAACCCGAAGGCCACCACGCTCAGCGGGCTCAAGAAGGTCGACGACGACACCTTCACCGTCACGCTGTCCCAGCCGTACAGCGAGTTCACCGCGATGCTCGGCTACACCGCCTTCTACCCGCTGCCGGAGGCCGCGTTCTCCGCACCGGGCGAGCTGGCCGAGGGGTACGAGCAGGCGCCGATCGGCCAGGGTCCGTTCAAGATGAAGGGCACCTGGCAGCACGACGCCAAGGTCGAGGTCGAGCGGTACGACGCCTTCCCGGGCGAGCAGCCGAAGGTTGCCGGCGTCGAGTTCCGGATCTACCAGCAGCTCACCGCCGCCTACGCGGACGTGCTGTCGGACAACCTCGACGTGATCAAGACCGTGCCGACCGAGAACCTCTCCACCGCCGGCACCGACCTGGGTGACCGGTTCCAGCAGAGTCCCGCGTCGTCGCTGCACTTCCTGGCCTTCCCGACCTTCCAGGAGGAGTTCAGCAACCCGGACGTGCGCAAGGCCATCTCGATGGCGATCGACCGCGAGGAGATCACCCGGTCGATCTTCAAGGACTCGCAGCAGCCGGCCCGCTCGTTCGTGTCGCCGGTGGTCGCCGGCTACCGGGAGAACACCGTCGGCGCTCCGGGCGAGTTCGACCCCGCCCGCGCCAAGACGCTGTACCAGGCGGCGGGCGGCCCGTCGAAGATCACCCTGTCGTACAACGGCGACGGTGGGCACAAGGACTGGATCGACGCCACCTGCAACCAGCTCAAGGCCAACCTGGGCGTGGACTGCGTCGGCAACGCCGAGCCGAAGTTCGCCGACCTGCTGACCAAGGTCAAGGCCAAGCAGCCGGTCGGCCTGTTCCGGATGGGCTGGATCATGGACTTCCCGTCCATGGAGAACTACCTGGGCCCGCTGTACAGCTCGAACGGTTCGTCGAACTACTACGGCTACAGCAACCCGGAGTTCGACGAGCTGCTCGCCGAGGGCGCCAGCGCCCCCAGCGTCGAGGAAGCGATCAAGAAGTACCAGGCGGCCGAGGACCTGCTGGCCGAGGACCTGCCGGTGGTACCGCTGCGCTTCGGTCAGAACAACTTCGGCCACTCGACCAAGGTGAAGAACGTCGAGATGGACCTCTTCAACCGGGTCGACCTGATCAAGATCGAGGCCGTCAAGTAACACGACCACGGGCGCGGGGGGGGGGGGGGGGTGCGGGCCCCCCCCCCCGGGGGCCCGGTTTTGGGGGACAGGCGATGATTTTTCGATTCATAGGTGGGCGGCGGG